>NZ_JADPIU010000119.1:0-149568 GCF_023073075.1 Bradyrhizobium sp. 61
CGATCAGCAAGCCGCCTGACCTTCACCCAACGCCATCACATATAGCTCGCCGTGCCCGCGCGCACGCGACAATCAGGCGGCCTTCGTCGTAGGCGTACCATACAATCAAGGCCACAGGAGTTCTTTTGCCATACGCGCCCGCACGTGGTGTCACCGAGGCTGCGTTGAAGCGCACCGAAAGTTTGCTGAGGCTGCTGCTGGCTGAGGGACCGCAGTAGAACCGAGGCCGCCCGCTCGTCCTACCGCGTAGGGAACGTCAGGACGTTAGGTTCGTATTCGGTCACCCCATCCGGTGCCACGCCGAGACCCTTCTGGGCGACCACGACGACGCCACGTAACAAAACCTTGCGCTGAGTGTCGTCCTTCAATTTAGCTGACGCTTCCACGAGCGTGACGATGTGCTGCAGTGCTTCGCTAGGTGTCATCGTCGCGACCTCCTATTGATTGCCCACACAAACGATACGCCAGTGCAAGCCGATGCGCGAGTTCGCTTTAGGGCGCTCAGGTTGATTCGGCAGTCGCCAGCAAATGGTCGGTATGGTCCCCAAACCAAACCTGAGGCGGACGTGCCTGAGGCCACGCGAATGACCTAAAGCGGCCATTTCAACCTGTTCGGTGCTGGCGTATCGTGTTTTGATGGCACAAATCTAAAACGGGGGGACGGAATATGCTCACGTTGTATTTTTCTCCGGGCGCTTGCTCGATGGCTCCGCACATCGTGCTGCAGGAAAGCGGCGAGGAGTTTCAGTCGCAGCGGGTCAACTTCGCTAATGCAGATCAACGCTCTGAGACCTACTTGAAGATCAATCCGCAGGGCCGCGTGCCTGTGTTGATCCTTGATGACGGTGAGCCTCTGACGGAAAACACTGCGATACTTCCGTATCTGGGGAAGCGATTTGGACTTTGGCCGACCGATCCAATTGCAGAGGCGAGAGTGCTGTCACTCATCGGGTTCTTGGCGGCGAGTGTTCATCCTTCTGTCGCGCACATGTGGAGGCCAGACCGTTACGCCGCCGACCCTGCCGTGCATCCCCAGATACAAGAAAGGGGTCGAGAGACATTCGACGGATATCTCAAGCAGATCGACAGCAAACTGGCTGGGCGCGATTGGTTCTTGGACCAATACTCGGTAGCCGACCCCTACTTGCTCGTCTTTTACCCTTGGGGATTGCGCAGAGGCTACCCAATGCAAGAGCTAAAGAACTTCACAGCCTTCAAGGATCGAATGTTGGAGCGACCAGCCGTAGAACACATCCTGGCGAAAGAGAAAATCAACCTTTAAGCGGCCCCGTCAACTTTCGCTCTTGGCGCATTTGATCGCGGGGGATGTGTTTCATGTATCGCGACATACGGCAGTGGCGTGAAATCCGACGGCGCATTTTAGAGAAAGGGGCTCCGAAAAAACGGGTGTCCGCCGAAACCGGTATTAGCCGACAAACGATCAACAAGATGCTCGCACATGAGCAACCTCCGGGCTACCGCCGCAGGCGAAGTAGATACCCAAAATTGGCCCCATATATTCCAACGATTGATCGACTGCTGCGCGACAGCGAGTCGTTTCCATTTGGCGTCAGGCTGACGATCCGAGATATCGTCCATCATTTAAGCCGTGAGGAGGGTTTTGATGGAAGTTACGATTCCGTACGAAATTACATCCATCGCCGGGCACATGATGAAGAGAGCCCGTGGACACATGCGTATGACTTGATGGTTTGTCTTCCAAGACCTCTTGCGCTTGACTTCATCAAGTGCTTGGCGCGAGGTCATCCACCACCATTTGCGTCTGCACAGCTTCGACCATTCATACGCGAGGCTGCATGTCCTCAAATGCTATCGGCGCGGTCTAGCCGTGAGAGTCACCGTCTGTTGCACATCGAATGGATGCGGCGGCTGCTTCAGAACGAGCTAAATGAGGGCGACCTCAACTGCGGTTTGAGCGATACTCCGGGCTTTTCAGCGCTGCTTCTGCAACTCCACAACGGCCGACTCGTGGATCGCAACCGCGCCATGGTAGCCTTGGCAAGCCGAAGAAATATTCCGAACCGGACAATTTCTGAATTTCTGGGCGTCGGAAAAGCCTTCGTTCGCAAATATAGAAAAATGTTTGAAAGCGAGGGCGTCCCTCGATTGTTTGCCCCCCAAATCAAGTCGAACCGCAAAATCGACAACGAGGATTTGCGAAAAGCGATTTTCAGCCTTCTTCACGAACCGCCCACAAATCACGGCATCAACCGAACATCTTGGACAATGGAACTCCTGCGCCGAGTGTTGAATAAGAACGGCATAGAAATTGGCACCGTGCTCATTGCTAGAATAATTAAAGCGGCAGGCTACAAGTGGCGAAAAGCGAAAATCGTCCTGACTTCGACCGACCCAGCCTACAAGGAGAAGCTCGCTCACATTCGGCATATCCTATCAAATCTGCAGCCCGACGAAGCCTTCTTTTCGATTGATGAATACGGCCCATTCGCAATCAAAGCCAAGCCCGGACGCACACTGTCTCCGGCCGGTGTTCAACCGACTGTCCCTCAGTGGCAAAAATCTCGTGGATGCCTGATTATGACGGCGGCGCTCGAACTATCTGGCAATCAGGTCACACATTTCTACAGCGCAAAGAAAAACACCACCGAGATGATCCGTATGATGGAGGTCTTGATCAAGAGATACGGTGACCGCCGAAAGCTCTACTTATCGTGGGACGCTGCGTCTTGGCACATTTCAAAACAACTTTTCGCCCGTATCAATGCTCACAACACGGCGTCCTCCAACGAGGGCGGACCGCTCATCGAAACCGCGCCATTACCGGCAGGCGCTCAATTCTTGAATGTAATCGAGTCGGTCTTCAGTGGCATGGCCCGAGCGATAATTCACAACAGCGATTATAAGTCTACGGATATTGCAAAGGGAGCGATCGATCGATACTTCGAAGATCGGAATGCTCATTTTCGGAAGCATCCAAAGAGAGCCGGGAAAAAAATCTGGGGTAGTGAGCGGGAGCTATCTGCGTTTTCTGACGCGAATAACTGCAAAGATCCGCGCTACAGATGACCGATATAGTTCATCGATAAGGACGTACTTGCGGCAGCGATTTGTTGCGGTGCATGAGTCTCTTGTTGGCACATTTCGGACATGCAGCAATGTCCCAATTAAGTCCGTTGTACGCTGCATAGCAGACAAGATTGGGCTTCCATTTCTCCTTCGGCACCCCACCTAATGCTAATGACAAAATGGCAACCACCGAAGCGGGAACCCGCGAAGACTAAGGACCAGTTGCGCGATATGTTGGCCGAGGCCGTCCGCAATACGCAGGCTGAAAACAATGCCTGCAACGATAAAGAGAACTCGCGGCGAAAGGCCACCTGAAACGCTGAGGACAAGCTGCTTGGCCAATTTCCCGCGCATTGCTGCTGTAACCTCGACGGCAGCGGCGGCTTGAAGCCGAGGAACTTGAAATCAGGCTGCCCACCGGTGAGCCAAGGGGTCTCATAATCGCGTATGGGACCCGTTAGCGTTTGTGCATCTCGGGCCGTCTATGCTGGCGTGGCTCATCATCTAGAGGCAGGAGTACCAGCGTCGCAGAAGTTCACTGCGAGTGCGAAGCATCGCTTGCTTCCTCCGGCCAAATGGAGCCTTGGACTTCATCCTCAAAGAACAATTCACCCATCGGTCCAATTCGCTTCCTTGGATTGCTTTCCATGACCTCAATCATTCGAGCGGCGAGGCGGTGCCCACGTTCCGTCAGAAAAACGTGACGTAACCGTAGGTCACTGAGCTTGTTATCGACGACGGTAAGAAGGTCGAAACCAGGTTTACGTCTTATGACACGCGAAGTTAGTCGGCGCGTGTATTGAGACAGTGAGCGGTTTTATACCGCAGCGGCGCGCCAGCACGGAAACGGAAAGTCCTTCCTCAGCCGAAACGGCCAAGAAGGTGTACGCTTGATCGTACGAGAGGTGATAGTAAAGCTCCCGGAGCACTTGAAGTGCTATGGCGAAACGCAGGACTAGCACTCGCTGCCGAGATGATAGCTCGTGAAATTGGTCTTGAAGTTCATTGGGCATCCGAACCTCCTGTGATGTGGGGTTCGGGAATAAAGCAGATCAGTATTCGCACTAATAGAGCACTCTCTGGCAGCTACTTGCGCCCCTTCGCTGACACATGCAGGAGGTGACCATAAGCTTCCAAAGAGCGTGAGCCGCCGCGATCACGCAGGTTAGACGCACATCTCCCGTGGTCTTTGCACTGCAGCCGAAAGCTCGGCGGCGGCAGCGGCCCTTTAATCTAAGGAACTCGAAACCGCATTGCGACCGATGTCCAAAAGGGTCCCATGGGCCGCGATGGGACCCAAAGGCTTTAGGTTTTGCGCTGATGCCCTTCGCCGATCAAATGTTCTCCTCAGTGCAGCAGTCGCCTCCCCCGAGGCCTCCCACTGCACCGCAGGCCAAATGGCTTCGAACGCCACGAACGCTGTGGCCAAGAGAATCAGAGCTGTCGCGTCTGCTACGTGGTGCATGGTCGTTCCTCTTATTGCGCGTTGAGGCGGCCGAGCAAGCGTGACACCGCAGTCGGATGCCAAACGTCTCCCCGTGGAGCCCTGATGCCCCGTGCGTGAAGCTCTTGGGCAATGCCGCGCACCGTGGTGACGCCAGAGCTGCGAATGTCATCGACTATGCCCCTAAGGTCGGTGGCCCTAAGTGCGGCGGATTGCTTGAGGGCTTGGACGGCCTTCTCGTTGCCAACCTGCTTTCCTCGGAGAGCACGGGCACCATTGGGATTGCCGAGCTTGATGCCACGCGCCTTGGCTGCCGCTAGTGCCGCTTTGGTGCGTTCACCGATGAGCCCGACTTCCAACTCAGCGACGGCGGCCATCTGTGTCAACAAGAAGCGCCCCATTGCTCCAGGTGGCACACTGGGGAGGTCGCAGAACACTAGATCCACGCTGCTGGCCGCTAGTGCCCGGAGAAGATCAACGTCGCGGGTGAGCCGGTCCAGTTTGGCGAAGACCAACTTAGCGCCTGCGACCTTGGCGTGGGCGAGGGCGGCCGTAAGCTTAGGACGGTCGTTTCTTTTCCCGCTCTCCACTTCGACGTACTCAGAGAGCACTTTCCACCGACCACCATTTAGGTAGCTCTCGACGGCTGCACGCTGGGCCTCAAGGCCAAGGCCGCTTTTACCCTGCTTGTCGCGGGACACTCTTAAATAAGAGACGAATTTTCCCTCGGCCATAGCCTAGACCCCGTCAAACACAAATCAATGTAACGAACGTTAGAAGGATTTGTAACAGGGGCTGTCAAAGGCAGTAGGCCCGTTTTGGAATCTCAGCGATTCCGATTTGCCGTGGCTCGTTGGCACGATCATTCCTGCAACTCGCTCTTCGTCTCGGCCCGGCGATTCAGGAAACGGGTGTCAGTCATCAGGTCCGCTTCAGTGCGGAGCGGCTCATGGTGCTGCATAGAGTATTTGAAGTTCCGGTCGAGCGCATAAACTTGGCGCTCGGCATGGGCAATGGTAGCTCCGTTCAATGAGGCGACAGCCACGTCGTTGACATCCTGCTCCCCGTTTTCAATTTCAAATGCACCGATAACAGCGAGGGCGGGAGAGATTGGAAAGACAATTTCCGTGTTCGGTAAAGCAAGGCCGGGGCCGTAGAAACCACCACGCATCTTCGGATCCGACCACATCAAAGTGAATGGGTGATCCGATGTGATGAATCCACCCGAACGGGCCGGTGCACGAAGCAGCCGCCAGCCTCTACGGAAGAGTAACGGCAGAGTGTTCTCAAACACTCGCATCTCGCGCTCAATCTGAGCCTCACGGTTCGCCTCAACGCGGTACTGCTCAGACTTGAAGAATTTTTTCATTTCCTCGTAGCCAACTTCAGGCACGACAGAACCGGCCGCGCGCGCTGACTTCACGTGCCGTTCGTACGACTCTCGCGACGAGAGGATGAGGTCCATCGCAATCTTTGCTGTCTGCTCGAGGGCCGACCGCATCATCTCGCGTAGGCGTGGATTACGGAGCGCTTGCAGCCCGATGAAGTTCAACAGGTAGGCCCGGTCGTCGTCGTTTGAGAGCGAGCGCGCGGAGATGACTCGCCCCAGTGCGCCGTCCAGTTCACCTTCAAACCCGGCCATCGAGTTCTCGAAAGCATCGGGCTGCTGACCTTCGGCCTCAAACCGGTTGAAGTCGCGCTCTGCACCGACGTTGTCGATCCCGGTACGGAATGCGGTCCTGCTGACGCGGTCATACACGTGTATCTGCGGCACCTTTTTGTGCGGTCCGGCAAAGTTCTTCAGGTAGCACTGAGAAACGAAGTGGTGTCGTCGTGCTGTCACCGGGCTATACCTATTTCAGCGGGCCTTGATCGTCAGGTATCGAGGAAGTCCCACTCGTCGCCCAGCACCCAGTTCAGCGCCGATAGCTTCCCGTTCACCATGCCCCAGTCGAACGTATCCCAACCAAGGTTCTTTTTGCCGTACTTACGCTCGATACGTCGAGCTGCTTTCCGTGCGGTTGCGAAGATGGTCTTTTGAGACGCCTTAAGTTTCTCTTCTCCGTGGGCCAGCTTCTCTAGCCAAATCATGTGCCGGTTCCACCAGATCTTTTCCCAGAACTCTTCGCGTGCAGCCAATAGGTCTTTGTCGTTCCGACGCAAGATCATGTGCCACGGTTCGCCGTGCGGGTCTTCGTCGTTGGGCAGCACTTCAACCTTGTCACCGTTCTTCAGGTAGATGATGGGGTGGCCGTTCGGCCCGGTCTCGCCGGGCTTGATAGGATCTGATGTTTGGGCTTTTGAGCGTTTTGGCCCGAGCATCTGCTCGCTGAATTTCGCAAACTCTTCTGGACTGATGTTCTCGTCTTTGTGGAGCTTGAACAACTCCGTCATCCGTCGCTGCTGTTCAAGCCGGTCGCGCTTCGGCTTATCGACCTTGAGCTCACGCACCTGGTCCGTGACGTTTCGGACGAGTAGGTCTTTGAGGGATTGGATGGTGGCAAACTCGCCGACGAGCGCATTGGTCAGCGTTTGCTTTTTGAACGCCTTGAGCTTCGCATGCTGCCTCGCGTCAATCCGGGCGGGGTCAATGGGTCGCCGCGAAAAGTAGAGAAGGGCTGGCTTCGAGACCGCGACGAACTGATCGAACTCCTCGATGGTCCCGGATTCGGCAACGCCAGTGCTGGTGCCTACGCGCGTCCAGAACATCCCGAGCAAGATATCGCACTTGGATACGAGCTGGTCGTTTATGGCCTGTTGGGGTCGGGTTCCGCTTTGCGGCCGGGCATGGGTTTCCCACCGAACCGGCAACAGGACGACGCCTTCTGCAGCGGCGTGCTGGGCGTTCCAGTCATTTATTACCTCGGTCGCGGCGTCGCGTTCCTCGGTCAGGTCGGACGGGGAGGCAATGAATATCCGGAAGACTTGCGCGTTAAAGGTCATGGGATGCCCAAGAATCGGTCAAAACGGTAGTTTACGGCGGCCTGAACTACCTGCAAGTGAGGGGCACCCAGCTCGCGGGTCGGGTAGCTTTGCGGGCGAGGCGTTCGCGGAGGAATGAGCGTCAGGTTATGAGCACCGGCGCGCAGCCTATTGGCGGCGACCTCTGAGCACTGTGTCTCGCCGCGATGCGGTAGCGACTACTTGTTTGGCTGTGAATGCGTCTTTCTGGTTGTACGTCGGGCGTGGACATCTTCACGCAAATCGTGGAAGGGTTTGGCCGCGCATTTCATTCGCTGCGGTCTCAGGGGCATCTATGAGTAGTGATGGAAGTGTTGCCGTCTGGTGCGTCCATCGGGCTCGCCACGGAGAGGCGACCGCCGAGGTCCACTGCAATTATTGGCGCGTGGCCGGGGATGCAGATTTCAAAGGCAAGAACGGCCGGGTTCGCGACTTTTTGGAATTGGGAGTGTGGCTATCCGAGCCAGCCCAGGTAGCGAAGGTAAATATCTTCCTACCGTTCTCGTTGCCCCTGACGGCGATTGAGGATTGCGCGCCGTACTTTGCCCGCGTTGAAATCGCGCAAGGCATCTTCAATGAGCCTCTGACATGCAATTCTAGGAGAGGTCCGCAGTGCGTGGAGTTGATCAAGGAGGGAACTCCTTTTTGTCGCGTCCACATCTTCATGACGAAAAATGGAGCGCTGGATGAGAAACAGCTCGCCGTATCGGAGAATTCAGGTGGCACTTTGCTCACGATCACAAGGCAGGCCATCGATGAGGTCTGTACAAATCTCGCGGCCGGGTCGCCCGTCTATTTTCGACTTCGGATGTATATCGAAAACAAGGAGCCATTTGTCCGCACAATTACTCCGCGTGATCGTCTATTTCAAAGCGGGTTTGATGAGGTGGAGTACGTTGACCTAAGACTCAACGAGGCACGTACATTGCCTAATCGGGTAGAGAACCTCATGCTCGCCGATGCCGCCGATAGGCCGCCGGTGACTCTTACGAGGGTTGCGTTTCTGACGGCTGTTCCTGTGCTTGCAGACGTGACGCTCAGTAGTCGGCTCCTGCATAAAAGTCGCCTATTGGAGCATAATTTCTGGAATGATTATGTTCCAAGTGGAATCCCAGATGGTATGATGGTTTACCACTGGCGAGAGATAGACCCGGCCGGAATCAAAGATTTCTCCGCATTCGTGAAGATGCAGACGCGGCGTACCGGACGCCAGATTTTGAAGAACTACTTGATCATCGCCTTTGCATTTGGCGTCTTGGGTAATCTTACAGCTTCCGCGATTGAGCCTTCCCTGACGAGTGCGCTTTCGTTTCTGGCTTCTTCGTTTGGAAAATGACAATGACTCGAGCAAATGTCCTTCTGAACGGCCGCCAAGTGGCAGCGCCTCTCACCACTCAGGAGAGTGAGGCGCTGGCCTTCCTGATTCCACTTTCCCGCGATTATCCGGGGATTGAGGCTTGGTTTCGGACAAAGGTCGTTCCAGGCCTTCGAAACGAGAGCCGAATACTGCTTCGGGTCGAGAGACACGGACAACTCGTCGGATTAGCCATTGGAAAACGTGAGCCCGGAGAGAACAAGATTTGCACTGTTCGGATTGCGCCCAGCTACTTTGGGCGTGGGATTGGTGTTCGCTTATTTGATGAAGTGCTTCGCTGGCTCAACGACGATAAGCCACATCTGACGGTGAGTGAGAATCGGTTGCCAGCATTCGAACGCATCTTCGATTTCTATGGATTTAACCTGACGTCTGTTCAGCAAGGATTGTACCTGCCGAACACCGCAGAAATTGCATTCAATGAACATGTCGCGGCAGAGCGTCGCTTCGGCCCATTAGCCGATCCGCCTGCGGGATATCATCCGCTGGATGAGCAGTTCTAGATCGCCATCGTGCATCGCTGTTCCGATCTCGAGAGGCAAACCGAGTTCGCTAGCGTAACTTTCGCAGACTCGACGGGCTACGCCTGTTTGAAACTGAAGTTCTTCAGCCGTTCGAGATGGGCGTAAGCGAGCGTCCTTTCTTCGTCTTTCAGCCACCAGTTCGGGCGGAGCTTCGAGAAGCACTAGCCCGTCAGGGCTCATTGCTCGGACTGCATCAATAGGTACCTCAATCAGCTCATAATCATTGTCGATGACGCTATGTGCGTCGATTAATACGTCTGACGTTTCGCGGCCCAACCTAAAATGCTTAAGCGCCTCGCCGAGCAGATTTTGATTCTGCAAAATATTGCCTGCGACGTCCGTTCGCAAAATGGCGCTGTCGATGTTTTTGGCGGCTTGCAATAACGCTCCGGCGCTCGTGTGCAAAACCGATGGATGCCGGGCCACGTAGGACGCGCAAGCGGTCGACTTCCCCACACCGGAGATGCCGAAGACTAGTACAATCCCGATTCTAGATATGGGCGTGTTCAAAGAGGGGTGCTCGTTGATGGCCGACGTACATAAAAGACTGAGGCGGACTGAAATTCTTCATCACCTGGGAGGGGTTGATGTGCTCTGCAAATGGTCTAACAGCACCAATTTTAAGAGCATAGGCCTGCGTTCGCCCGCAGAAGTATCCATCGTAGTATTCCTTTGAGATACCTGAGCCTGAACGAGTTTTGAGCCACAGCTGCTCGGGATGCCCCTCCAAAATCTCCGCGATATCAAATTCTCCTACCAGTCGGCCGACCGGACGGGTGCAGTAAATAAGCACCGTTTTGATGTCCCGTCGTGAGAATATCTTGCGCCTAAATTCAAACGTCTTCGCACCTGATAGGATATTCTCGACGTGAACGGGCTTAATCGATAACAATACGCGCATTTACGTCTCCCATTTCTACAATGTCGCGAAACTGTGTCGACGTAAGTTCTCGAAGATCCCATCTCGGCTGTGCTGTGACATGGGCTTCCTCGATCAATCGGCCACGAGTGATGCGCCGATTGAACGCAACGTTGTATGTCATGCGCGCGACATACAAGCGGGGGCTTTCCACATACTGGTCTCGCAGTTCGTCTTCAGTGAAAACGCTATGCGGGGCCGTGTATTCCAAAAACGCCTCGATGTTCGCGAAGTCTCTCTTACGACGAATTTCTTCTACGATGCAAATGGATGATGCAACGGAACGGTAGAATGCTGGCCCTTGGTGGTCTGTTGTTCGATAGATTACTACCGCGTCTCCCGGGGACATGCGGGTCAACGGTATTTTACCGATGTAGACCTTATGGATCGTGTTGGTGTGCGAGACATCCCGAACAATTTCTCGGGGTTCGTTTTTCAGGATTGAATCAGGCAGTAGCTGCGTGTGGTATTCGGGGTACACCGCAAGTAGCCAAGCCTTCTTTCCAGCAATATGCACGAAAGGGTAGTCACTGATCATGTCGCCCGAAAACTGATCCAAGCGCCTCGCGTAAACCAATTCCTCGCCGCTTTGTGTTGTCTTAGTGCCGACCCTCTGGAACCCGTAACGTTCGAATAGCCGGATTAAGTCTTCGTGCACATCAAAGATGGTCACGTAGATCCCATCCATATTTTCGTCGATGGCTGTATCGAAGATTTTCTTGAGCACGCGCTCGCCCAATTTAGTACCCCGACCCTCTATCTTTAGGGTGCCGACCTTCAGCCATTTGAGATCCGCAAGCGGAGGAGTAACGTCAGAAACAGCGCCTTGTTCGGGCTTCAGGTAAATCATGCCGCTTAGAACGGCAGCGTCGTCCTCGACCACGTACACGTCTGTGTCAGCTTTTCGAGCAAACCAATCCGCAAATTCGACATAGGCGCTCTTGAGGCTGTCAAAGAACGGGTCACTAAGGCGAAGGTCTCGAAATTTCGTTAGTCGAAGCTGCCTACCTGCCACGCTGCCCCCCAGCTGCGAGTTATCACAACTTTTAGACTGATTTGCTGCGGTCACACAACCTTATGTAAGGCGCGAGGGCGGCTTTCGGCACAGAGATCAACACCGGAGCAGGAGGTCCTTCATCGGTCGTTCTTCACCGTTGGCAAAGCTTTAGTGGGACACGTTCTCGGCCTCTTCCAAAAAAGGAACTGTCGAAGGGCCCGCCGGGCAGCACCGAGACTGGCTTGATGGTCGCTGTCGATTGCCTTGATGATGGTAGCACTACGTGGTAGCAAGTGCTCCGCAGCTGAGCTGATTTGTCCCGTCTTTTCAGTGTCTTCGCATGTTGCCCTTCGTCTCCCCTAGGGAGCGCCAAATCCACGATACTCTGCGATCTTGTACGATGCCGCTCCGCTTCTGGAGCGCGACCCCGTGCGTTAATCGATTGATCGCACAAGCCGCTCGGCAGGTTTGCCACTTTGCGCGATGTTGGTTTGCCAATTTGCACAGCAACTGAACGAGTTGCCGTGTCAGTGACAGGTCGATGTTTCGGGAGGGGTGGTCTCGATCGGCAAGCGGCGAATTTTCGCCGGTGAACGGCGACAAACTGGCTGAGTTGAATCAGCCGTATATGAAGCGCTTATTAATCACAACAGCAATCAGTCTCGATTTCATATCGCCCCCGGCACACCTTCTGCGCGTCGGCCGGCTCTCAAGCCGTATGAGCCGCAAAAGTGGAAACCCCATTTCATATCTGGCAGGCCGGACATGTTTGACCACGATTCAATCCCTGCGCGGAAATGGGCGTCAAATTTGCCCGTCCCCCATAGCGTTGGGCATTCTGTCCAGGCAGTTGATAATGAGGCAACTGATGACGTTGCCGATATCTACAACCAGGCTGGTGACGATTATGTCTCTTACGCTGACGGGGATCCCTCGCGGCTCTTTGCCTTTGACGGAATGCACGCGTACGCAGACCGCTGCGTCTGGGCCGTATTGGAGAAGAAACTGACCGACCTACGGGCTTCCGGCGCAAGCTCAGTCAGGTTCCTGGATGCGGGTTGCGGACCCGGTACCTGGCTGCGCCGACTGGTCATCCGCGCGCACGTGCTCGGATTCAGCAGCATTACCGCGCGCGGATTCGACATCGCACAGGCGCAAGTACAGCGGGCACAATGGGCTGCGCGAAATCTCTCCAGCCTTCCAGGCGTAAGTGTCACATTCGACGTCGCCGACCTTGCGGACCGGCTGCCGGAAGCGGATGCCTCGGTTGATCTGACTCTTTGCCTGTACAGCGCGCTGAGCCATCTGCCCGTCGCACGCCTGCCGGAAATCTCGAGAGAGATCGCACGCGTCACATCGGGATATTTCATAACCACGGTACGTCCGATCGGCAGTATGCCAACGGCCTTTGTGGACTCGATCGAGAAAGTCCGCCGATTGAAACAGGATCACGTCAGGGACCGCTGCGAAATCGACCTCAGCGACGGCAGGCAGATTGCATTCAGCTTTCATTTGTTTACCGCGGTTGAATTGCGAAATTATCTCACCGGCTGTTTCGACATCGAGGATGTGCGGGGCCTCGACCTCTTTCACAGTCGATTTATGCCGGATTCGCGGTGGAATCCCCGCGCTCCGACGGGCGAAGGTCAGCTTGCGGATGAACTCGAGCGGCTCGAGAAGGCGTATGCCTCGCGCACGGAGTTCATGGACCGCGCCACCCATCTCCTGCTCGTGGTGCGCAGCCGGCGAGCCGTTGCGCCAACAGCCTGCGTCGCGGTGCCGACCTAAAGCGTTTTCTAGCGAAGTGGACACCGGTTCGCGTCAAGAAAACGCGTCAAAATCAAGAATCCAGAGCCCCGTTCCGATTCCATCGGAACGGAAAGGGCTCTAGCATCGCTGATTCCTGTCTGAATCGTCCTTGTACCCGACGGGTCGGCGGCCGAACTCATGGGACGGCGAGCGTTCTTCGCAGCCGCGTGATCGCGTCGGGCAGGCCGCGTACCCTCATGATCCGGCCAGTGGCATCGTAGTCCTCGGAGAGTACGCACGTATGCTCAAACACGTCGCTGAGCAGCCCCTGCTTCGCGTAGGGCAGTACCAACTGGTCCTCCACCATTGCAGCTTCGAAGAACGCGATGATCGTCTCGCGTAGCGAGGCCACGTCAGCGGGCGACATTGCGGAAAGCAGGATCGCGTCCGGGTGCTTTGCGTGGAGGGCGGCCCGGTCCGCCTCGCTGACGCGATCAATCTTGTTGAAAAGCAGACGCGACGGGACGGCTTCCGCGCCGATCTCGCGCAGCACGCTGCGGCTCACCTCGAGCTGCGATTCGTACGCCGGATCGGACGCATCGACGACGAACAACAGCAGCGACGCTTCGAGCGCTTCGGCGAGCGTGGAACGGAATGGCGCGACGAGATCGTGCGGCAGCTTCTTGATGAACCCGACGGTGTCCGAGACCAGCACGCGCGGGTTCATCTCGGGCTGCAGGGCGCGCACCGTCGTATCGAGCGTCGCGAACAGCTTGTTCGCGACCAGCACCTCGCTGCCCGTGAGCGCCCGCATGAGCGACGACTTCCCCGCGTTGGTGTAGCCGACGAGTGCGACCCGAAGCTGATCGCGGCGCGCGGACCGACGCTGGTCGCCGTCTCGCTGGATATCATCCAGCTGTTCCTTTAGTTCCGCGAGGCGATCGCGGATCTTGCGGCGATCAAGTTCGAGATCGGACTCGCCCGAGCCGGGCCCCTGCTGCCGTCCGCTGCCCGGCGCTTCCCGCAAGCGCGGCGACACGTACTTCAACCGCGCGATCTCGACCTGCACCTTCGCCTCGCGACTGTGGGCGTGACGATGGAAAATCTCGACGATCACGCCGGTCCGATCGAGCACCTGCGCGCCGGTCGCGCGCTCCAGGTTGCGGGCCTGACCTGGGGAGATTTCATGATCGAAGATCACACACTCCGGCTTCGGCTGCACCTCCGAATCAGGCTCCGGCTGCCTGGCGTTCGGCTTCTTGCCGTCGCCGTCCTGAAAGCGTTCGCGGGCCTTCGACTTCCGCGGTACCGCCATCGATCCGACGACGCCCGTGCCGCCGGTCATCGCCGCGAGTTCCTCGAGCCGCCCCTTGCCGAGCACCGTCGCGCCGTCGATCTCGTCGCGCTTCTGCGATATCGTGCCAACGACCTCGTAACCGAGCGTATTCACCAGGCGGCCCAGCTCTTCGATGCTTGCGGCGTGCGCGACGTCATCGACGCCCGGAAGCTGGACGCCGACCAGGATCGCGCGCGGAACGGGCGGTTTGGTTTCCACGGTGCGGCGCTCGCCGGCAGCGTGCCAGGCTTCCGTTTTTGCCATTTGGCATCCTCTTGTACATGGCCGCCGCTGCGGTGGCACCTGGCGGTTTGTGCGAGGCCCATGCTGCGGCGGTCGTCTCTTGCGTCCGGCCTGTGCCGGACAGGTTGCTGCGACGACGCAGGCGGCCGTGGCGCCCGTGTCGCAGCGGTGGGATCAGACAGGTCACGCCGCCTTGCGAACCGGATTCATTGCTCTGCGCCGCGCTGAAACGGCGCAGCCGCATTCATGGACGGTTCCCGCCTCGATGACAAAGCCGCGCCTTTCCAACGACTGGCGAAGGGCCTGGTTGGAGGCGGCCTTCTGCGGATCAACCCAGACGACCAGCACGCTGTTGGGACGCAAGAAGTCCGCCAGCCAATCAAGCGCCGGCTCAAGCGCATTGAACGTGCGCCGCCGCCAATCGACCAACGCTACGTCGTATTGGCCGGCCGGACGGCCGCAGTTTGCCGTAGCGGCTGCGTGAGCGTAGCCGAGGCGTTGCAGCTCGAACATCAGTTCGATGCCCTGGAGCCGGCTACGACGATCCGGTCCTGTTTCGTGCAATGTGCAAGCGCGATCATCGGTTCGATGATTCGATCGCGTGCCGGAGTGGCGAGAGTAAGAGTCATGATGTCACCATCGGGTCTGACGATTGTTTGAAGCTGCCGCAGGACGGGCTGGCTGGCCCTCGACCGGCGTCTCGCTCAGGCGAGGCCTGAACGTTGAACGTGCAGCAGTCGCTGCCGTGAGGCCTGCGCACTCATGTTGATTTCAGGAATGCCGGTGGCCGCGATCACTACCTGGAGTGAAGGTCTCCGGGCGCCGGTCTCGTCTCGATGCGATCGAAGGGCCAGCGCGCCTGGGTTGGAACGACATGACACCATCTCGCTTGAGAAGCAGACGTAAACGACAGCGTCTGCAAGATAGGCAAAACGACATAAAGAAACGAGACGGACGAAACGGCCACGATATAGTAGTCGCGTGTCTTGTTCGAACCAGCCATTTCCATGGTCAGATGATCATCTAGGGTGTGATCTCGTCGGACTTTGTTTGCTGAAGCTTGCTCAAGTTAGCCCATGATGGACTGGAACGACTGAGCGCGCGAAGGTTTGCCAATCGCGAAAATACCCATTGTGTTTCAATGTGCTGTTTGACCGCTGAACAGCTGGCAAGCCCATTGAAATCCAAGGCTTTTCACTCTTCCCTAGGGAGCGCCATTTCTTTTGCGCGAGAGCTCTATCTCCGCTTGCTGTCCGAGAACCTTCCCCGGCTGAACGGCACCGATCCCCATTTGGTGTAGGAAGGCAAATCCATCTCGGAACAAGGCTGCGACCGTGGCCAAGCCCATCGTGGCCGCCGGTATCCTGGATTCCCATCTCACAGACCAGTTGACGCGCCTCATAACAATGACGTCCTGATCGAGACCGCTAACATGGGAATTGCGACTGGGAATCTGTCCGCCTCTGCGATCACTGCGACTGCAATCGCTTCAGGTCGGCAATGGCGGCACGATACTCTCGAAACGAGGTCGGGCATCCGTCTCGCGCGGCTGCAAACTCGTTCCGGGCCGCGACTGTATCTTTGCTCTTGAGCTGAGCGATCCCAGCGTAATAGTGCCCCTCGCAGGTTTGATCTGAATTTCTGGCCGAAGCCAGGGCTGCGGCGGGCGTGATCCGGCCTACAAGCAATTCGCCAACGGTTCTCGGCCAATCCCTGAGCTGGCCCTTGTCGAGTGCAGCGGACAGCGCGATGTCCGCATCGGCAGATCGTCCCTGCATCCGCGCCACCGATCCCCAAATCACGCCGTAGCCATCGGGATCGGAAAACCGCGCCTCCCGGTCGTAGTCCGAAGCGGCATCCCTGAAATCGCCTCTCCGATAGTACGCATCTCCCCGGGCCGCGTAGTAGTCAGTCGCGACGCGATCGGCCTCCGGACGACTCACCTCCTGGTCTTTGGCAAAGGTGGTGTTCTTGTCGGGTCCAAGCCTGATGGCATCGGTGAAATCCCGGATCGCCTCGTCCAGCCTGTCCTCGGACATATAGATCTGCCCGCGAATGAACCGGCTGGCGGCACCTGAGGGATCAAGATTGATGGCCTCGGTGAGAGAAGCGATTGCGCGTGTGGTGTCGCCCTTTTTCGCCAAGGTCAGTCCCAGCTCGTGATGAGCGTAGTTGTTCTTCGGGTTGAGCCTGACCGCCTCGGTGAAGTCGGCTTGAGCCGCCCCCATGTTGCCGAGTGCAAAATTTCCGAAGCCATGCTTGAGCAGCGCCATGGATCTTGCATCGGGAGGCAATCTGGCGTCCTGGGAGAGGCTGCTGCACGCTGCCATCATGCGCGGGACATCGCTGTTGTCCTGACAATCGTTCAGGTCTTGTGGGGTGGCCGCCAACGCGCTTGCCGCCGAGACGACGATGGAGATGATCAAAGCTGCCCTGCAGCCGATGCGCAGGCCCTGATTTGACATTGCGGACATTTCGCCCCCTTGCACGACACACTTGGCCGATGATCCCGACGCAGGCAACGCGACCGGCCGCGACGGCAACCTTATAGCGATCTTTTCCATCGTTCTACCGGAGGCTTGTTGGGCCGTTGCCCGTCGGGCAAGACATGCCGCGAGGTCGCGAGCGCATGCAGCATCGGCATCAGTGGCGGTAGTCGTTCTCCCCAAAATCTGCACTATGCGCTCCGCGCCTCCGGAGCTACTGCCGGGTCTTCGGAGGTTCTGGCAATAGCATGCGGAGTGACGACATGAGCGGCTTGGTGATCTCTGGCGGCCGGGTGGTGGATCCCGCGAGCGGGATGGATGCCATTGGCGATGTGGCGGTGGTGGACGGCAAGATCGCCGCGGTCGGCACGGGCCTCGGCGGCGCCGAGCGGGTGATCGACGCGACAGGGCTCGTGGTCGCACCGGGCTTCATCGATCTGCACGCGCATGGCCAGTCGATCCCGGCCGACCGCATGCAGGCGTTCGACGGCGTGACGACGACGCTCGATCTCGAGGCCGGCGTGCTGCCGGTCGCCTCCTGGTATGAGCGCCAGGCGCGGAAGGGGCGCGTGCTGAACTACGGCGCCGCCACCAACTGGGCGTTTGCGCGCATCGGCGCGATGACCGGCTCGAATGCGGAGAGCTCGCTGGAGGCGTTCGGCAACGCCATGCGCGATCGCCGCTGGATGGACAACGTGGCGAGCGATGCGGAGGTCGCCGGCATCCTCGAGCGTCTTTCGCGCGGCCTGAACGAGGGCGGCATCGGCATCGGCATCCTGAACGCCTATGCGCCGGGCGCCGGCGTGCAGGAGCTGACCGCGGTCTGCCAGCTCGCGGCGAGGCAGGACGTGCCGACCTTCACCCACGTCGCCTACATGTCGCGCGTCGACCCCGAAAGTGCGGCGGAAGCCTATATCCGTCTGATCGGCTATGCCGGCGCCACCGGCGCGCACATGCATATCTGCCATTTCAACTCGTCGAGCAAGACCGACATCGAGCGCTGCCGTGTGCTGGTCGAAAAGGCGCAGGCGCAGGGCCTCCCGATCACGGTCGAGGCCTATCCCTACGGCACCGGCTCGACCGTGCTGGCCGCGGCCTTCTTCAGTGATCCCCAGTTCGTCGAGCGCAACGGCACCGGTTACGATTCAGTGCAGCGCGTGACCGACGGTCACCGCTTCCGCGATCGCGAGGAGCTGCTGAAGGCGCAGGCCGAAGAGCCGTCCTCGCTGGTGCTCTGGCACATCCTCGATACCGACAACAATGCGCATCATCGCGATCTGCTCGATATGTCGGTGCTGTATCCCGGCGGCGCGATCGCGTCCGATGCGATGCCGTGGACGACGTCGGACGGCAAGACCTACACCGGCGATGCCTGGCCGCTGCCGGATGACGCCACCTCGCATCCGCGCTCGGCTGGCTGCTTCACAAAGTTCATCCGCGAATGGGTGCGCGAGCGCAAGGCCGTGTCGCTGCTGGAAGGCGTGCGCAAATGCGCGCTGATCCCCGCAGGGATCCTGTCGCAGAGCACGCCGGCGATGCGCGCCAAGGGCCGGCTCGCAAAGGACGCCGATGCCGACATCGTCGTGTTCGACTACGAGAAGCTCTCGGACCGCGCGACCTTCACGGCGATGAACCGTCCGTCGGAAGGCGTGCGGCATCTCGTGGTCAGCGGCCAGCCGCTGATCAGCGATGGCGTGCTGGATGTGACCGCGCGGCCCGGAAAGCCCGTTCGCCGTCCCGTCGTCGAGAGCTGATCCATGCCGGTCCCCATTCTCCTGGTGACGGGCTTTCTGGGGGCGGGCAAGACCACGGTCGTCAACCATCTGCTGGCGAATGCGGAGGGGCGGCGGATCGCCGCAATCGTCAACGATTTCGGCGCGATCAACATCGATGCGGAGCTGATCGCGGGTGCGAGCGACGGCGTGGTCAGCCTCGCCAATGGCTGCATCTGCTGCTCGCTCGAAGGCGATCTCCTGCGCACGCTCTCGACGCTGTTTCGGCGCGATCCGAAGCCCGAATACATCGTCATCGAGACCAGCGGCGTCGCCGATCCCGCCGACATCGTCCGCAACCTGATGGACCCCGTGATCCTGCGCGAGGCGCCGCTGGAAACCGTGCTCTGCGTGATGGATGCGGCGACGCTACCGGCGGCCCTGGATGATGCGCTGATGCGGTCGCAGCTGCGCGTCGCCGATATCGTGGCGCTGAGCAAGCTCGATCTGGCGGACGAGAGCGCAGGCGCCCGCATGCGCGAAGCCATCCGCGCGCAGCGCGTCCCCGCCGTGGTGGTCGATGCCAGGCACGGCGAGATTCCGACCGCGCTACTGTTTCCCGCGGCTGTTGATCGTGCGCCCGCGCCGCGCGAGCCGGGGCCGAAGCGCCCGGCAGAAGAGCGCTTCGAGACGCTGAGCTGGACCTCGGACCAGCCGCTGTCGCTGCCGCGCATGCAGCAGGCGATCGGCCGCCTGGCGCCAAAGCTTGCGCGCGCAAAAGGCCTGTTCGAGACCGTCGAGCAACCCGGGCGCCAGATGGTGCTTCAGTTCGCCGCCGGCCGCGCGACGCTCGCGCCGGGCGATGCACCGGCGGAAGGCGTGCCGCGATCGCGGATCGTCTTCATCGCCGAGCTCGGCGTGCTCTCGAAGGCCGAGCTCGACGGGATCATGGCGGCGTGCATTGCCGATGGGTAGCGTGCTTTGCAGCGCGCATAGGCGCGCCCGATCAAATCGGGCGGCGCTTCAATCCTCCACCTGCAGCCCGTCCCCGTGCACATACCACTCCGCGCGCGACGTCCAATGCGCATGCCGGTCCGGTGTCATCCCCAGGGGCTCGTCGAATGCGCCGGCATGGATGATCGCCTCGCGCCCGCTGCGTGTGAGGTGTGGCATCGGGCTGCCGCAAATCTTGCAGAACGCGGTCGCAAAGCTTCGCGCGTTGGGCAGGTCGAAGCGCACGACGGATGCTTCACCGCGCAACCATCGCAGCGCTCCTGCCTTCACGATCACCTCGCAGGCATGCGCGGTCCCGGTCGCCTTGCGGCAGCGCGAGCAATGGCAGTTGAGGAAGCGATCGAACGGACCCTCGACCTCGAACGCGACCTCGCCGCACAGGCAGCTTCCCCGGAATGCGGCCATCTCACTCTCCATCCGGCTCGGCCGGCTTCGCGATCGCTTCCTTCAGCGGAGGTTTGCTCCGGACTTCATCAGACCCTCCGGGCCGGGAATTCTCAAGAGGATATCTGCAGGTCTGGCAGGGTCAGGCAAATTGCGCGATGCCGTTTCCGACGGACCAGTTCTCCGCGGGGGCGTCGAGCACGTTGACGAACACGTCCTCGGAGCGGATGCCCGGGTTTTCGCCGAGAAGCTCCGCGATCCGCCGGTACAGCGCCTTCTTCTGCTCCGGAGTGCGCGAAGCGAATACGGTGATCTGGATCAGCACGGCGTCGTCGCTGCGTTTGACGCCATAGGCGTTGCCGCAGCGGAAGTTCGAGGCGTCATGCTCGCTGATGGTCATGAACTCGTCGCCCTCGGGCACGTTCAGCGCCTCGCGCATAGCGCGGTACAAACCATCGAGGATCGCCTGCCGATAGGCTTCCGGTTTGCCGACGCGCATCGAGATGTGAAGGAGAGGCATGAGCTGGTCCCTTTTGGCAAGCGGGCCCGATCGGCCAGGGCGCACGCAAGCACCGGCCGTTGGGCCCATTGACGGAACGGGCTATCAATCCCAATTAGTTTTTGACGTGGTGTCGAGAAATCACGTTCTTGACATCGTGTCAAATATTTTTGCCATGCGGAGGAGCAGGATTTGAGGCCGCGCGAATTCGACCACGACGACGTCCTGCGCATCGCGTTCGACCAGTTCTGGCGCAAGGGCGTGCGCGGCACGTCGCTGTCGGACATCGCGCGCGATGCCGGTGTTCAGCGCGGCAGCCTCTACAATGCCTTTGGCAGCAAGGAGGCGCTGTTCCTCCAGGCCTATGAGCGTTATGCGGGCGATTATCTCCTCGCCCTGCAAAAGGCGCTCGGCGCGGGCTCATTGCGAAAGCGCCTCACCACGTTCTTCGACCTGACCATCTCCAACTTCCGCTCCGGCTCGCCGCCGCGCGGATGTCCGACCACGCGCGGATTGATGGAGCTCGGCGCGGCCGAAGGCGAGGGCCTGGATGAAGACGCGCGTCAGGCCTTTGCGGGCCTCATCTCGCGCATCACTATGCTGGTTCAAGAGGCGCTGGCGGCAGGCGCAGAGCGCGGCGAGTTCAATGGCAATCCTGCGGCCGCAGCGCTGCACATCATCACGGTGACGCGCGGCCTTGGCGTGCTCGAACGTGCCTTCGGCGACGAGCCGCAGCTGCGCAAGATCGCGGCTCACACCATCGATCTCGTGCTCGGCAAGAAGGGCGGTTAGGTCAGGCCGCAAAACGACGACCCCAGCGGTGGTGATCCCTGGGGCCGTCTGGAGGTTTTATGGAGGGCATCGAGCACTGCGTCTCCATGGCGATGTTGATAGCGCAAGGTCGCTTGAGATGCGACTAGAACCCATCAAAGCGTCAGCATAAGGCAAGCGCGTTGACGGCCCGCATTGTCGCGATCTCGTTCTCGTTCCCGACGAACTGGCAAACGATGGATTCGAGTTCGCCCGGCTGGTTGCGGCGCGCCACCGCCAGCAGTCGCATCAATTCCGCCTCGTCCTTCGACAGGCGCCGGCATGAGGGCGGCATGAAGCACAGTTCGCACGGCCGGCCGCTGCGCAGGATCCTGACGAGCGCAGCAGCGCGCGCCACCAGCAGCGGACTGTCGGCGATGCCCGGCGCCTCGTCGGCGAAGCGATAGGCCGCTTCCCAGCAATCGGAGGCGCCGGTCGCATAGGCCGCTCCGATGAATCGGAACAGCGACAGCGCAACGCGGGAAAATTCATCGTAGCTCTCGACGCAGGGACGCGCCGCAAGCGCGGCCTGGAGCGGACAGAGCCGCGGCTGGCCGGCTTTCTCGACTGGCGCAGAACCGCACGTATCGTGGAGCATGAACGATCCCGTCAGTGCAGCGTGGGACTTCCGACCAGCCAGCTCTTCATTGCCATCGTCCGGTCATGGTCGAAAGACTGAACGTGCCGGTCGGGCAGGATCAGGCCAGCCATGCGGAAGATCGTTGCAAGCCCCCGCACGGGCGCGAGAGCCCAATCGGCACCGACCGGCGGCAGCCAGCTCTCGAACTGCTCGCGCGCGACGTCGATGCGCTCCTGCTGTGCCGCGGCGATCGCCCGCAGGATTCCCTGCTCGCTGTCCGACATCTTCGGACAGGTCGGGCAATGAACTTCGATGGCCGTATGCGCCGTGCACGCGAAGATCTCGATGATGGATTCCAGCGACGGCACGGCGTCGCCGACGCGAAAGTGGTCGTACACTTGCTGGATATCGGCCGCGGTCGGAACGGCGCTTCCGCTGCGTGCCTTGGCCCGAAATCCCCAGATGAAGAGCCGCTCCGCTGCGCACAGCGCGGGAAGGTCGAGGGACTTGCCATATGTCGATTGATGCATTGAGCCTCTGGCCTTCTGTGCAGCTCACGCCACAGCTTGCGCTGATGATCTGCGCCGATCGTTCCGCCAGAGCCGACCGCAAGTCAACGCTCGGAGCGCCGATATCGAGGTCTTCTAGATCTAAAGAGCCGGGATCCCGGATGCAGCCAAACCTCGCCAGCCTGCAAAGCCGCACGCGGCGCGCCGGCGGCCACCGACGCAATTTTGCGGGGATTTGGGGAACCCGAATGCTTAAAGCTTCGCTAAGGGGTGCGGGATAAACTGGCATATCAGCCCTTCCAATTCTTGCGAGCTCCGATGTTTTTCTCCCGCATCAGTTTCAAGCTGGTCCTGATTGTCGGCATCAGCCTCCTCGGCATGATCGCTCTGGCGCCGATCGCGCTCTCGACCCTGCGCGCGCAGATGATTGCCGACCGCCAGGCCAAGACGCAGCACATGGTCGATGTCGGCTACGGCATCCTGGCGCACTATCAGAAGCTCGAGAGCGAGGGGAAGCTGCCGCGCGAGCAGGCGCAGGCCGCCGCGATCGCAACGATCAAGAGCCTGCGTTACGACAAGGTCGAGTATTTCTGGATCAACGACATGGCGCCCAAGATGGTCATGCACCCGATCAAGCCCGAGCTCGACGGCAAGGATCTCTCCGGCATGAAGGACCCTGCCGGCAATGCGCTGTTCGTGGGCTTCGTTGACGTCGTCAACAAGCAGGGCGCGGGCTTCTACAGCTATCTCTGGCCGAAGCCGGGCTTCGAGCAGCCGGTCGGAAAAATCTCCTATGTGAAGGGCTTTGCGCCCTGGGGATGGATCATCGGTACCGGCATTTATCTCGACGACGTCGATGCCGTTTTTCGCCAGAATGCGACGACATTCGCCTACATTTGTCTGGCCGTCCTGGTCCTGGTGCTGGCCTGCTCCTTCGTGATCGGCCGCAGCGTGACCCGGCCGCTCGCGAACATCACCGCGCTGACCGAGCGCCTCGCCGCCGGCGACAGCGCGTTCGAGGTGCCCTACACCGGCCGCAGCGACGAGGTCGGCGGGCTCGCCAAGGCGCTTGCCGTGTTCAAGGACAATGCGTCGGCGGTGAGCCGCATGCATGCCGAGCAGCAGGAGACCAAGCAGAGGGCCGACGACGAGAAACGCAAGACGATGGCCGATCTCGCCGGCAAGTTCGAGGCGAGCGTTCAGGCCGTCGTCCGCGACGTCTTCACCGAGGCGCGCGCGATGCAGCAGGCCGCGCAAGGCATGTCGGAGACCGCGAACAAGGCGACCGACCGCGCAAGCTTCGTCGCGACCGCCTGCCAGCAGGCGTCGAGCAATGTGCAGACGGTGGCGTCCGCCGCCGGCCAGCTGTCGTCCTCGATCACCGAGATCAGCCAGCGCGTCGCGCAGGCTGCAAACGTGGCCGACAAAGCGGCCGCGGACGGTCAGCGCACCAACGACACCGTGCAGGGGCTGGCCGCCGCCGCGCACAAGATCGGCGAGGTCATCGACCTCATCAACCAGATCGCCTCGCAGACCAACCTGCTCGCGCTCAACGCCACCATCGAGGCGGCGCGCGCCGGTGAGGCCGGCAGGGGATTTGCCGTGGTCGCGAGCGAGGTGAAATCGCTGGCGAGCCAGACCGCGAAGGCGACCGACGAGATCGGCGCGCAGATCACCGCGATCCAGGCCGAGACCAATCAGGTCGTCGGCAACATCGAGAGCATCCGCAAGACCATCATGGAGGTCAACGAGATTTCCTCGTCGATTGCAGCCGCGGTCGAGGAGCAGGGCGCCGCGACGCAGGCGATCGCCCACAGCGTGCAGGAGGCGGCGTCCGGCACCGACCAGGTCTCGCAGAACATCTCCGGTGTCACCGACGCCACGGCGGAAACGGGCCAGGCCGCGGGCCTCGTGCTGCAATCGAGCGGCCGGCTGTCGCAGAAGCTGCAATCGCTGGAGAACGAGGTCAGCACCTTCGTTGCGGGCGTGCGGGCCGCCTAGTATAGCCGGAGGATGGGCCAAAATTCCCGTCGGCGCGCGCGCATCCTCCTGATCAATCCGAACAGTTCCGGGGCGACCACCGCAATGATGGTGGCCATTGCGAAGTCTGTCGCCGCCGACGGCTTCGACATCGTCGGCCGTCATCATCGGCGGCGGGCCTAAGGGCGAGGCCGCGCGCGAGTTTCAATCGATGTTCACGGTGCCGGTCATCGCACCGATCCCGTTTGCCGTGGCGCGGATTATGCGCCTCGTCGCGGCGCGCGCTGGCAACTGATATTCCGGCCTGCGGGACCGGCTATTGCGACAGGCTTTCTCGCTCTTGACGAGCGCGGTTAAAGTGAAGAAGCAGGATCATCGAACCTGCCGACCCGCGCCTCGGCCCGCGGGCATGGAGACGCCGCATGTCGTTCAAGAAACTCCTGATCGCCAACCGTGGCGAGATCGCCATCCGCATCGCGCGCGCGGCGGCCGATGCCGGCATCGCGACGGTCGCGATCCATCCGGCCGATGACGCGCTGTCGCTGCACGTACGCGTTGCCGACGAGGCGGTCGAAATCCCCGGCCGCGGCGCACGGGCCTATCTCGATATCGAAGCGGTGGTGAAGGCGGCGAAGAGCGCCGGCTGCGACGCGGTGCATCCCGGTTATGGCTTCCTCAGCGAGAACGCCGCGTTCGCCAAGGCTTGCGCGGATGCGGGCATCGCCTTCGTCGGGCCGAAGCCGGCCGCGCTTGAACTGTTCGGCGACAAGGTCGCGGCGCGGCAACTGGCGAAGCGTTGCGGCGTGCCGATCATCGCCGGCACCAGCGGGCCCTCGTCGCTGGAGGAGATCACGGCATTCTTCGAATCCCTCGGCAAGGGCGCGGCGATCGTGATCAAGGCGATGGCCGGTGGCGGCGGCCGCGGCATGCGCGTCGTGGAGAATGCCGCCGATCTCGCGGAAGCTTACGCGCGCTGCCAATCCGAGGCCAGCGCGGCGTTCGGCTTCGACGGCGTCTATGCCGAGCGCCTGATCCGCCAGGCCCGCCACATCGAGGTGCAGATCATCGGCGATCGCCATGGTGCGATCTCCCATCTCTGGGAGCGCGAATGCACCATCCAGCGCAGGCACCAGAAGTTGATCGAGGTGGCGCCGAGCCCGTCGCTCAGCGACGCCTTGCGCGGCCGCATCATCGAGGCTGCGAGGCAGCTCGCGACCGCGGCGGCTTACGACAATCTCGGCACCTTCGAGTTCCTGGTCGACGGCACGGCCGAGGACAGCTTTGCGTTCATCGAGGCCAATCCGCGGCTTCAGGTCGAGCACACCGTGACGGAGGAAGTGCTCGGCCTCGACCTCGTCCGCGCCCAGCTTGCGGTCGCCGCCGGCGCAACATTGGCATCCCTTGATCTGGCACAGGGCGCCATCCGAAAGCCGCGTGGCTATGCCATGCAGCTCCGCGTCAACATGGAGACGTTGGACGAGCTGGGGGCGACGCATCCGACCGGCGGCGTGCTCGCCGTGTTCGAGCCGCCGTCGGGGCCCGGCGTCCGCGTCGATAGTTTTGGTTATGCCGGCTATAAAACCAGCGCGGCGTTCGACTCCCTGCTGGCCAAGGTCATCGTGCACACGCCGGGCGAAGCCTGGCACGATGTCGTGGCAAAAGCCTCGCGTGCCCTGCGCGAGTTCAGGATCGATGGCGTCGTCACCAACATCGCGTTCCTCCAGGCCGTGCTCGCACATCCCGATTTCAGGACCAACCGCATTGCGACCGATTTCATCGATCGCAACATCGCAAAGCTGGTCGAGGCGGCCGATGGCGCGGCAAAGCCGCTCTATTTTGCCGCGACCGAGCGAAGCGGCCATGGCGCGGAGACGCACGTCGCGCAGATCGTGCCCGAAGGCGCGGTGATGGTCGCTGCGCCCTTGCAGGGAACCATCGTCACCATCCAGGTGAAGGAAGGCGAGATCGTGCGCCCGGGCCAGCAGCTCGCCGTGATCGAATCCATGAAGATGGAGCATCTGGTCATGGCCGAGCAGGGCGGCCGCGTCATGAAGCTCGTCGCCGGCGATGGCGTTACCCTGATGCATGGCGAACCGATCATGTATCTGGAGCCGCTCGACGTCGCGGCCGATGCGTCGGCGGCGGAAGCCGATGTCGATCTCGACCACATCCGCCCCGATCTTGCCGAGCTGATCGCGCGCCAGGCCAATACGCTCGATGCGAACCGGCCGGCCTCGGTCGAGCGCCGCCGCAACACCAATCAGCGCACCGCGCGCGAGAACGTCGCGCAGCTCGTCGACGACGGCTCGTTCATGGAATATGGCAGCCTTGCGATTGCTGCGCAGCGGCGCCGCCGTAAGCTCGACGATCTCATCAAGAGCACACCGGCCGACGGCCTCGTGATGGGTGTTGCGACGGTGAATGCCGAGAAGTTCGGCCCCGAGGGTGGCCGCTGCATCGTCGTGGCCTACGACTACACCGTGCTCGCGGGCACGCAGGGCCACATGAACCACAAGAAGATCGACCGCATGCTGACGCTGGCGGAAGACTGGCGCGTGCCGCTGGTGTTCTATGCCGAAGGCGGTGGCGGCCGGCCCGGCGACACAGACCGGCTCGGCATGACCGGCCTGGACGGCCCGTCCTTCGTCCAGTTCGCAAAGCTCTCTGGCCTCGTGCCGGTTATCGGCGTGGTCTCCGGCTACTGCTTTGCCGGCAACGCCGCGATGCTTGGCTGCTGCGATGTCATCATCGCGACGAAAGATGCCTCGATCGGCATGGGCGGTCCGGCGATGATCGAAGGCGGCGGTCTCGGCGTCTATCACCCGGCGGAGGTCGGCCCTGTTACGTTCCAGTCGCCGAACGGCGTGATCGACATCCTCGTCGAGGACGAGGAGGAGGCGACACGGGTAGCGCAAAAGTATCTGTCCTATTTCCAGGGCGCGGTGACGGAGTGGCAGGCCGCCGATCAGCGCCTGCTTCGCCGTGCGATCCCGGAGAACCGCCTGCGCGTCTACGACATCCGCAGCGTGATCGATCTCGTCGCCGACAAGGATTCCGTGTTGGAGCTGCGCCGCGACTACGGCGTCGGCATGATCACCGCGCTGATCCGCATCGAGGGCAAGCCGTTCGGCCTGATCGCCAACAATCCGCGCCATCTCGGCGGCGCGATCGATGCCGACGCCGGCGACAAGGCCGCGCGCTTCCTTCAGCTCTGCGACGCCTTCGATCTGCCGATCGTCTCGCTGTGCGATACGCCCGGCTTCATGGTCGGCCCGGAGGCCGAGAAGACCGCGATCGTGCGCCACGTCTCGCGCATGTTCGTGACAGGTGCCAGCCTCACCGTGCCGCTGTTCGGCATCGTGCTGCGCAAGGGCTATGGTCTCGGCGCGCAGTCGATGATCGGCGGCGGCTTCCACGCCTCCTTCTTCACCGCGGCCTGGCCGACCGGCGAATTCGGCGGCATGGGTCTGGAGGGCTATGTCCGCCTCGGCTTCCGCAAGGAGATGGAGGCGATCGCCGACCCCGAGGAGCGCGAGACCTATTATCGGAACAAGGTCGCCGAGCTCTATGCCAACGGCAAGGCGGTCTCGATCGCCTCGGTGTTCGAGATCGACAACGTCATCGACCCCGCCGAGACGCGGCGCTGGATCATGGCGGGCGTGCGCTCGGTGCCGAAGCCGCCCGCGAGGACGGAGAAGAAGCGGCCGTGCATCGATACGTGGTGAGCGCAGTGCAGCAATAGCTGCGTCCCGGTTCCCGATTGACATCCCCGCCTGTGCTGCCAGACTTTGCACAATAATGCAGGGTGGAGACGTCCGCGATGGCCAGCCTTTCGGCCTCGAACCATGTCGCCCGTGTCTTGTCCGTCGCCAATCACGTGGCCGACGTCGATGCCTCGTCGCGCATCGCCAATTCCTGGCGGCGCTGCTTGGTGAGCCACAAGCTCGACCCCGCCCGCCAGGGCCCGCCGCAGACGCTCACCGAAGCCGAGATTCGCCATGTCGCCGAGCCCATGGAAGAGACGATCAGGCTCGTGACCCCCGAGCTCGACGATCTCGCCCGCGTGCTTCGCGACGCCGGCTATTGCGTCAATTTGGCGGACACGAATGCGACCATGCTGTTCAGCCGCCTGCCGGGCGAAGCCGACGCAAAGATGTTTCTGGACTGGAAGATCTACACCGGCTCGAATTTCGCCGAGACCTTCGAGGGCACCAACGGGCTCGGCACCGCGCTTGCCGAAGAGAAGCCCATCCTGGTGCATCGCGACGAGCATTTCCGCGCGCAATGGCACATGTTCTCCTGCGCCGTGGCGCCACTGTTCGACCAAGCCGGCCGGCTCGCCGGAGCCATTAACATCACTTCCTGCCGCGAGGATCTCGAACGCGCCGCGCATCAGCTCGCGCTCGCGGTGACGATGGAGGCGACGCGGCGGATGGAGGGCGCGATCTTCCGCGGCCATTTCCGCAACGCCTGGATCGCCACCGTGCCGGGCGACGGGGGCAGCGGCCTGCTCGCCTATGACGACGATCGCCGCATCGTCGGCGCCTGCCGTTCGGCGCGCGCGCTGCTGGGCCTCACAGACGGCTTGATCGCATCGGGCATCGATCTGTCGCGCTATATCAAGTTCGATCATCACGCGGCGCGTGGTGCGGACGAGGTCGTCGAACTGCGCCGCGCCGACGGCAGCGCGCTCGGGCAGGGACATGTCGCGCCGCCGCTGCGGGCGAGGCCGTCCACTCAGCGTCGTGACGTTGCCGTCGATCGTTTCGATTCGCTGCATCGGCTCGCAGGTCGCGATCCCGGCCTGATCAAAAGCGTCAAACGGCTGAGAAGCATCGGCGACCACAATCTGCCCGTGCTGCTGCATGGCGAGACCGGCGTCGGCAAGGACGTGTTCGCGCGCGCGATTCATGCGGCGAGCAACCGCGCCCGCAACCATTATGTCGCGCTGAACTGTGCGGCGATGCCGGAGAGCCTGATCGACGCCGAGCTGTTCGGCTATGAGGCCGGCGCCTTCACCGGCGCGCGCCGCGACGGCTCTAAGGGTCTGATCGTGCAGGCCGACGGCGGCACGCTGTTTCTCGACGAGATCGGCGACATGCCGATCGCGCTGCAGACCCGCCTCTTGCGCGTGCTCGAAAACCGCGAGGTCTGGCCGCTGGGCGCGCTCAAGCCGGTGCCGGTCGACATCCGCCTGATCAGCGCGACCCATCGCGACCTCGGCCGCATGGCGGAGGAGGGCGCCTTCCGCGCCGATCTCTACTTCCGCCTGCGCGGCATGGAGGTGCGACTGCCGGCGTTGCGCGAGCGCGCCGATAGAGACGATATCATCCGCCAGATCGCGCGCGAGGAGGCGCCGGATTGCCGCCTGTCGGACGAGGCCTGGGCGTTGCTCTCGGCCTATCCCTATCCCGGCAACATGCGCCAGCTCCGCCACGTGCTGCGGCTTGCCGGCTGCACCGCGGAGGACGGCGTCATCATGGATGCCGATCTCGATCTGCCGCCGTTCGGTGGGTGGACGGCAGAGCCCGATCTCGCAACGGCCGAGCGCGCGACGATCGTCGAGGCGCTACGCAAGCATGGCGGCCGCGTCACCGAGGCGGCGCGGGCGCTGAAGCTCAGTCGTGCCACGCTGTATCGCAAGATCAAGCAGTTGAAGATCGAGACGGCGCAGTAGCATCCAGTCGCATGCGGCGTTCTTTCTTCCCCTCTCCCCTTGTGGGAGAGGGTGGCTCGCCGCGAAGCGGCGAGACGGGTGAGGGGTCTGCCTCCGCGGATTCACCTCGCCATTTGCGTGCGCGGAAAGATACCCCTCATCCGGCGCTTCGCGCCACCTTCTCCCGCAAGGGGAGAAGGAAGGGGCACCGAGACTAGGGCGCGCCCTACGAAAAATCGCTCCAGCTCAGATGCCGCGAATCGAGGTCGCCGACTGAAACGGTGCCGCGGATCTCGTGAGGGACGTGGAAGCTGCTGCGCAGATACACCAGCGGCGCGGCCTCGTCGGAATGCGAGACGCCGCGCACCTCGCCGACGAAGATCGAATGCGTCTTGGTCTCGAACTCCTGCGCCAGCACGCAGTCGAACGCGGCGACCGCATCCGTCAGCACCGGTGCGCCGGTCACCCCGCGCGTCCACTGTCCGAACGCAAATCGGTCGTCGCCATTGACGCCCTTCTGGCCGCTGAAGGTGAGCGCGAGCAGGGCGTGGTCCTCGTGCAAAAAGTTGATCGCGAAGGCGCCTTCCTCGCGGATGCGGGCATGTGCGCTGGCGTTGCGGTTGACGCAGACGATCAGGGACGGCGGATTGTCCGATAGCGAGCAGGCTGATGTCACAGTCAGCCCGGTGCGCTTGCCGTGCTCGGCGCCAACCGTGACCAGTGCAACTGCGCCGGCGCATTGGCGCATTGCAAGTTTGAAATCCTTTGCGTCGACGCTCACGCCGAAATCTCCGAAACGGGGGCGGGTGCGACACGATTGCGCCGCACCCGCCGCGCGTCAAGCGGCCTTCTTCGCGGAGCCGAGATGCTTCAGGCGCGGCATCACCTCTTTGCTGAGCAGCGAGAGCGAATGGCGCCAGGCCTCCGGCTTGTGCTTGTAGTCGAAGCCGAACACCAGCAGCACGCCGAAGCCGCCGACCTCGTCGTAGATCTTCTCGATCTTTTCGGCGACGGTTGCGGGCGAGCCGACGATCCAGTTCCGCTTGGCGCAATATTCGACGGTGACGTCGCTATCGGGCACGTCGGGCGCGTGCTTCAAATAGTCCTTGAAGCCGAAATGGCCGAGCAGCGGCAGGAAGTACTCGCCCATCATCCGGCCCATCATGTCGCCGGTCGAGAGCTTCCAGGCCTCCTCGTCGGTGTCGGCGACGAACACCTCACGTACGAGGCGCCAATCCGCGCGGTTCGGCTTGCGGCCGGTCTTGGCGGCGCCGATCTCGACCGAATCCCAATGGCTGCCGACATAGGCCGGATTGAGGTTGAGGCTCATCGGAATGAAGCCGCGCTCGCCGGCGAGCTTCAGCGTGTCCGAGTTCTTCGAGAGCCCGGCAACGCCGATCGGCGGATGCGGGGCCTGGAGCGGCTTGATGTGGGGCTTGAGGAAGTCGAACATCGTGTCCGGCTTGGTCACCGTCCAGAACTTGCCCTTGTAGGTGAAGGGCGCGGGATCGGACCACAGCTTCAGGATGATCTCCAGCGCCTCGCGGGTCATGTCGCGGTTCTGTCCGCTCATGCCGTCGACGTTGAACATCGCCCAGTCGCTCGGCAGGCCCGAAGCTGCGACGCCGAAATTGAGCCGACCCTCGGAGAGATGGTCGAGCATTGCGACGCGGTTGGCGAGCTCGGCCGGATGGTGATAGGGCAGCAGGAAGCCGCCCGGCCCGATGCGGATATTCTTGGTCTGCATCAGCGCCTGCGCGATCAGAAGGTCCGGCGTGGGATTGGGTTCCCAGGGCGCGGTGTGGTGCTCGCCGACCCAGGCCTCTTGATAGCCGAGCTCATCGAGCCAGCGCATGACTTGCAGGTCCCAGTCGTTTCCTTCCTTCAGGCCGCACTCCGGCGGATGCGAAGGCATCGTGAAATAGCCGATCTCCATGGGTTTCCTCATCTGATGTTGACGCGTCTTGTTGCGCGTTCCCGGACTTGAACAGGACAGCTTTAGCAAGCGGTGTGCCACCGCATCGCAAGCCGTGTGCCAGCGCGGCGAGCGCCTCAGACCCGCGAAAAATCGCTGGTTTGAGGCGGCAATAGCCGATATCCCGGGGCTGATTTGCGAGCGTCCGTCTCATTGTCGCGAGACGGCGTCTTGCCGGTGAGACCAAGGATACCCGTTGAGATGACCGAACCCGCCTATGTCGCGGTGGACTGGGGCACCAGTAGCTTCCGCCTCTGGCTGATCGACCGTGCCGGCAAGGTGCTGGCTGAACGTCGCAGCGATGAGGGCATGCTGGCGGCGGCCAAGGCCGGCTTTGCCGGTGTGCTGCAGTCGCATCTCACAGCTGTCGAGGCCCCGGCCCAGCTGCCGGTGCTTGTCTGCGGTATGGCCGGCGCCAAGACCGGCTGGGTCGAGGCCGGCTATGTTGACACACCTGCGCCGCTCTCTGCCGTGCTGAAGCAGGCCGCGCTTGTGCCCGGCGAGACGCGCGATATTCGCATCCTGCCCGGGATCGCGCAGCGCGATACCAGGGCGCCGGACGTGATGCGCGGCGAGGAGACGCAGCTGCTCGGCGCACTCGGCCTCGAGGCCGTAGGCGAAGCGCTGGTCTGCATGCCCGGCACGCATTCGAAATGGGTGCGCGTGAAGGACGGCACGGTCGCGCATTTCTCCACCTTCATGACCGGCGAGCTCTTCAGCGTGGTCTCGCGCGAGACGATCTTGTCGCTCGCGGTCGCCGGTGCCGATGACGCCGAGGATGTCGCGAGCTTCAAGGCGGCCGTGAAAGCCGCGTATGAAGCGCCGGCCTTCGCGGCCAACCTTCTGTTCACTGCGCGGTCGCGGCAGCTCCTGTTCGGCGGCACGCCAGCCGCCGCGCGCGAGACGCTGTCGGGCACGTTGATCGGCGTCGAGCTGGCGGCAGGGCTCTCCGGCACGGTGCCGAAAGCGGGCATCACGCTGATTGCTTCCGGGCGCCTCGCGATGCTGTACCGGCTCGCCTTCGATGCGCTGTCGGTCACCGTGCAGCCGATCGATGCCGATGAAGCCGTTCGCCGCGGCCTGTCGATGGCCGCTGCCGCGATCTGGACGAAATGAGAGGAATCTTGAGATGAGCGTTCCCTTTCCGCCGATGCAGCGGCCGCTGGTCGCGATCCTGCGTGGTGTGAAGCCCGATGAGACCGAGGCGATCGTCGGCGTGCTGATCGAGGCCGGCATGACCGCGATCGAGATCCCCCTCAATTCACCGGAGCCGTTCCGCTCGATCGCGATTGCCGCGAAGCTCGCGCCGGCCAGCGTCCTGATCGGCGCCGGCACGGTCTTGACCGCCGCAGATGTCGATCGTCTCAATGACGTCGGCGGCAAGTTGATGGTCTCGCCGAATGTGGATACGCAGGTGCTCACGCGTGCACATCAGTACGCCATGGTGACGTTGCCGGGCGTGTTCTCGCCGACCGAGGCGCTGCTCGCGGCGCGCTCCGGAGCATCGGGCCTGAAATTCTTTCCGGCCAGCGTGCTCGGTGCGTCCGGTATTGCCGCGATCCGCGCCGTGCTGCCGACGGGCGTGATGATCGCCGCCGTCGGCGGCGTCTCCGACCAGAATTTTGCCGAGTACATGAAGGGCGGCGTGACCGCGTTCGGGCTCGGCTCCAGCCTCTACAAGCCCGGCATGTCGGCCGCCGATGTCGCCGCTCGCGCAAAGGTGACAATCGCGGCCTATGATCGGGCGATTGTGAAAGACTGACCCAGCAATAAACAAGCCGTGATCCCGTCATAGCCGCGCTTTATCCTATCTTGCTGCACCAGCGAGATCAGGAGACCGACATGGCGATCAACAACGTAGCCGATCTGTTCGTGGCAACGCTCGAGCAGGCCGGCGTCAAGCGCATCTACGGCATCGTCGGCGACAGTCTGAACGGTCTCACCGAGGCGCTGCGCCGCCGCGGCACCATCGAATGGATCCATGTCCGGCACGAGGAGGTCGCGGCCTTCGCCGCCGCCGGCGAAGCCGAGATGACCGGAAGCCTCGCTGTGTGTGCGGGCTCCTGCGGCCCGGGCAATCTGCATCTGATCAACGGCCTGTTCGATGCGCATCGCAGTCGCGTCCCCGTGCTTGCGATCGCGGCGCAGATACCGTCGGCGGAAATCGGCGGCGGCTACTTCCAGGAAACCCATCCGCAAAACCTGTTCAGGGAGTGCAGCCATTATTGCGAGCTGGTGTCGGATGCGAGCCAGCTGCCTTACGTGATCGAGAACGCCATCCGTGCGGCCGTAGGCCTGCGCGGCGTCGCCGTGATCGCGATGCCCGGCGACGTCGCGTTCCGCAGCCCGCCCAAGCGCTCGCTGTCGACGATGCGCGGGCTTGCGCTGTCGGCGCCGAAGGTTGTGCCGCAGGTCGACGAGCTGAAGGCGCTCGCGGACCTTTTGAACGGCGCCGAGCGCATCACCCTGTTCTGTGGCCGCGGCTGCGCCGGCGCGCATGCGCCGCTGATGCAGCTGGCCGAAGCGCTGAAGAGCCCGATCGTGCATGCGCTCGGCGGCAAGGAGCATGTCGAGTACGATAACCCCTACGACGTCGGCATGACCGGCTTTATCGGCTTTTCGTCGGGCTACGCCGCCATGCACGCTTGCGACGCGCTGGTAATGCTCGGCACCGATTTCCCTTACAAGCAGTTCTTCCCCACCGATGCGCAGGTCGCGCAGATCGATATCCGCCCGGAAAATCTGGGACGGCGCTGCAGGATCGATCTCGGCCTCGTCGGCGACGTCAAGCTCACCATCGAAGCGCTGCTGCCGCTGCTCAAGGCCAAGACGCAGCGGAGGCATCTCGACGACGCCATCGCGCATTACAAAAAGGCGCGCGAAGGGCTCGACTCGCTTGCGAAGGGGACACCGGGCAGCAAGCCGATCCATCCGCAATATCTGGCAAAAGTCATCAGCGACCATGCCTCCGACGACGCCGTCTTCACCGCCGATGTCGGCACGCCCACGGTGTGGGCCGCGCGCTATCTCGACATGAATGGCCGCCGCCGGCTGATCGGCTCGTTCGTGCACGGCTCGATGGCCAACGCGATGCCGCAGGCGATCGGCGCGCAGGCCTCGCAGCCCGGCCGCCAGATCATCTCGCTCTCCGGCGACGGCGGCTTCACCATGCTGATGGGTGACCTCATTACGCTGACGCAGATGAAGCTGCCGGTGAAAATCGTCGTCTTCAACAATGGCGTGCTTGGCTTCGTTGCGCTGGAGATGAAGGCGGCCGGTTTCGTCGACACCAATGTCGATCTCGAGAATCCCGATTTCGCGGCGATGGCGCGCGCAATGGGTATTTTCGCTAAACGCGTCGAGGACCCCGGCGAGCTCCCCGGCGCCGTGAAGGAGATGCTGGCCCATGACGGACCCGCGCTGCTCGATGTCGTCACGGCGAAGCAGGAGCTGTCGATGCCGCCGACCATCACGCCCGAGCAGATCAAGGGCTTCAGCCTCTGGGTGCTGCGCGCGGTGATGAACGGTCGTGGCGACGAGGTGCTCGATCTCGCTAAAACAAATCTGCTACCGCGCTAGCCCCGCTTCACCGAAGGCGCGGGCAGCCTCTCGTGGCGGTGCTGGAAGCGCTGCCAGTGCAGCACGATGCCGATCAGCAGGGCCGGCACGAAGCCGAGTGCGATCAGGAAACACGGCAGCTGCGTCGGCGAGATGAACGCAATGGCGATATCGGAGATCAGCCAGAGCGCTGCGAACATCACCGCGAAATCGGTGCGCGGGCAGCGCAAATAATAGAACACGGCGGTGATGACGATGGCGGGCCCGATCGCGATGCCGATCATCACCGCGGTCAGCTCCTTCGGCGTCAGCGCGTCGAGCACCATCGACGCCAGCAGCCAGAGCGCGGCGAACATGGCGATGATGTCGAGCGGATGCCGCAATCCAATACCTCTCGCAGGAACCGCGCTATCGTTGTGGCCGGAACTCCGGTCGTCAAGGGAAAATACGCCTATTCCTCGTCACTTCCCGGCGTTGGCCGCAGCATGAAATGGCCGAAAGCGGTGGCGATCGGCTTGTTCGCATCGTCTTGCCAGGCCCGCGCTTCGAAGGCGACGATACGCCGGCCCTGTTTCACGATCGAGACATTGGCGACGGTATCGAGGGCACGGCCGGAACGCAGATAGTTGACGGTGAGTCCGATCGGCTTGGGCAGCGCCGCGATGCCGAGCTCGCGCCTCACGCCGAGGATCGCGGTGGTCTCGAGGAACGCACCGGTCATGCCGCCATGGATCGCGGGCAGGATCGGATTGCCGATGATCTGCGGCGAGAACGGCATCGTCAGCGTGCCGTCGTCATTGACGCGAATGCCGAGGCAGCGCGCGAACGGGCTGTTGGCGAACGGGCCGTCCGGATCGTCGGGCGCCTCCAGCGTCGGGATGCTGCGCGAATCCATCCTGCGGTCCGCGAGCATGTTGGTGCGGTTGGCGCCGATCATGAAGCAGGCGGTCGCGGTTGCGACCGGATCGTCCTCGGAGTCCTGATAGGCGGTGGAGCGCACGAAGGCGATCGAGCGCGTGGTGCGGTAGCAGACCGAATGCGCCTTGATGTCGAGGCCCGGCGTTGCCGGCTTCTGATAATCGATGCGCAGATCCAGGGTTGCGATCGCGCGCGTGCCGTCGAGCGCAAGTTGCACCGCCATGCCGCAGCTCTCGTCCAGCATCGCGGTGACGACGCCGCCATGCAGCACGCCGGTCTCGGTGTCGCCGACGAAGGCCGGACGATAGGGCAGGCTGGACCAGGCCTCGGCGGGGGCGAAGCGGTCGAGCTGGAGCCCGCTGATATGGCCGTAGTCGGAGCGGCGGCCCTTGATCGCCTCCGCGAGTTCCTCGAACGGAAGTGTGGTGGGTGAAGTGGACATGACGACGTTCTAGACCAGTGTCGGGCGCCGCGCAAAACCCCGAAAGGGCCTCATCAGGCAGGTCTGCAGGCAGGTCCGTCTGGGCCGGTTTGGCCTCGACACGGCGTGCCGAAGCAACGATGGTGGGCGCTTCGTCCGTCGACTAGCCCCAAGGAGTGCCCATGGCCGACCCCGAAACACCCGCCACCAATCAGGGGCCCGTGACCATTTCGAGCTCCAGCTCGGAACGGGCACCGATCATCTATTTCGACGGCGCATCCTGCTTCGGACACCACAACGGCGCGATCCAGATCGAGCTCGCCGCGAACCTGCTGATGCCGGTCGGTGCCGCCGTCAGGGTCGACGTGGTCCAGACCGCGCACTTGCGTTGCAGCGTCGCCGCAGCGCTGGCGCTGCGGGAAGCCCTCGACAAGGCGCTGGCGATGTACAGGCAGGGGCAGCAGCAGCCGGCGGAGGTGATCCCGACGGTGAAGAACTGAGATCGCGGGCGATCGCTTGTGAATGCGATCGCAATCTCTCAGCCCACATGCACCTTCGGCTTCTTGCCGCCGTTCCACTTGCCGTCGAGCGCGCGCTCGATCTGGGCGGCGAGTTGCAGGAGCAGGCCGTCATTGGCCTGCTTGGCGATGGCCTGGATGCCGAGCGGCAGGCCGTGGTCTTGCTCTGCCATCGGCATCGAGATCGCCGGCATGCCGCAGAGATTGGCGAGCGGCGTGAAGGCGAAGAAGCGCCAGAGATTGCCGAACCAGTCGAGGACGTCAGGGTTGTCGGAGATGGTGAGATATTCCTTGGTGCCTACCTTCGGCGTCGGCAACGCGGTGATCGGCGTCAGGATGACGTCCCACTGCTCGAAGAACGCGCCGAAGCCGCGCGAGGTCGTGTTGAACACGCCTTGCATTTTTGCCCGCTCGGCGAAGCTCGTGTGCCGACCGGCTTCCCAGATCCTGATGTTCATGGGCTCGATCAGATCTTCCGGCGGCTTTTCCAGCCCGCGTGCGGCGAGCATGTTGGAGATCACCACGGCAAAATTGCTGATGTAGCAGGTGGTCTGCGCAGCGAACGCGGCGCGGAAGTCGAGCTCGGGCAGCGCGTATTCGACGTGATGGCCGAGGCCTTCGAGGAAGCGACCGGTTTTCTCCAGCTCGGCGGCGATCTCCGGCGTCGCAGTGTAGTCGCCCCAGGTGTGCGACAGCGCGATGCGAAGCTTTGACGGGTCGCGCTTGATCATCTCGGAATAGGGCTGCGCCGTGGTCCAGAACGGCATGAACTCGCCGGGCGCAGGCCCGCGCGCGTGATCGACGAAGGCAGCGGTGTCGCGCACCGAGCGCGATTGACAGCCCTGGATCGAGACGAGACCGGTGAGGTCGGACATGTGCGGGGCTAGCGAGAACACGCCGCGCGACACTTTCAGCCCGATATTGCCGTTGACGCCGGCGGGAATGCGGATCGAGCCGCCACCGTCGGTCGCATGCGCGATCGGGACGACGCCGGCCGCGACCATCGCCGCGCTGCCCGCCGACGAGCCGCAGGTGGTGTAGTCGGTATTCCAGGGATTGCGCGTCACGTAGACGGCGGGATTGTCGGCCGAGCTGCACACGCCGAATTCCGGCGTCGTGGTTCGTCCGATCAGGTTGAGGCCTGCCTGGCGGAATTTACCGGTGAGGAACGTGTCGGCCGCGGCGCGATTGCCGTGCATCAGAAGCGAGCCCATCTCCTGCAGCCGGCCCTTCATGGTCGGTCCGAGGTCCTTCATCAGGAAGGGCAGGCCGGCGAACGGGCCCGCGAGATTGGCGCCGTCCTTGGCCGGATCGGCGATCACGTCCTCGAACAGCTCGACCACGCCCGACAGTGCCGGATTGACCTTGGCCACGCCCGCGGCGGCCTGGCGCGCCAGCTCCTTCGCCGTCAGCTCGCCCTTGCGGACGCGCGCTGCCAGTCCGACGCCATCGTGCTGCGCCCATTCGTTCCAGCTCATCGGCAAAGTCATGAAGTCCAAATCCCCGTGGGTAGCGGCGTCACCTTTTTCGCAAGGGCCCGCGTGAATCAACTGAGCCGGCGCGAAGGGCAGGGTTGCGCCGGGCGGAGAGGTCGCCGCGTCATTAAGACAGCCGCGCGATCACCGCAACCGGGCCGCCGCCGGCCGGCCCCTGATGCTCGGCACCGCCGGAGACGTAGACCGCGCCGGTGCCGGCGAGGCCGGCGATCAGGCCGCCGACGGCTGCGCGGGCGTGGCGCGTCGAGCTGATGTCGGTATCCTCCAGCATGGTGTGGCGGAAGCCGCGCACGCTGCCATCAGGCGAGGCCTCGGCCTTGGCGAAGATATTGACGAGCTCGCGGCCCTCGGTGGCTTGCGGCGCGACGCCAAGGCCAACACCAAGCCCGACGCTGTTCAGCGACGACACCACCGCCGGTGCATCGATCGCATCGTTCATCACGGCGTGGCCGATCTCGAACTCGCTCGCTGAAGACGCCGAGTTGCCGAGCACGATGATGACGTTGTGCATCAGCTCGATCCCAGACGAGGTGGACGCAACCGACGAGAACAGATCGTAGCGCCGCAGCACGTCGTCGTCGCTGACATCGGAAGCGATCTCGCCGAGCGCGACCGCGACCCCTAGCGCGGAGGCGCCGCGCGAATAGGCCATCGAGCTGTAGGCGCTGGTCGTGGCCGTCTTGTTGCCGCGCGCGTTTGCTGCTTCGACGCGGTCGCTGGTGAGCAGCGGGCATTTGATCTGCACGAAATGGACGTCGGCGGGATCGGTGATGCCGGCATCCGCCATCGCGGCAGTCACCGCCTTGGCCGTTTCCATGATCTGTGCGGAGCGGCCGATCTCTTCCGGGAGGAAGTCCCGCGTGTGCGCCATGCCGATGCTCAAGCGCTTGCCGGACATGCCTGCCGGGCGCTCAGCCTCGCGCCGCGTGAACACCGTGATATGCGGGCTGAGCACGCCTTCGGTGCCACCCGACATCACGAAGGCGATGCGCTGCTCGACCGCCTCTGACGAGAGGCCGAGTTCCGGTGCCAGCGCAGTGCACAACGCAGCAACGGCATATTCCCGGGTGAAATCGTTGACGCCGCCATTGCCTTCGGTCTTGCCGAGGATGGCCAAAATCGTTGTCGGGTCGATCGCGCCGGAACCGATCATGGCCATGAGGCCGGAGACGTCGCCCGGGCCGGTGGTGGCGACCCTGAAGACGCCGACCGATGCTGTCCGCATTGCAGTCCTCGTGTGGAGTTCGGTGGTCAGGCGGGTCAACCAGCCGTGGAACGGAGGCGCATGTCAAGGCACAGCGGGGGTGCAGGCACCCACGAATGTGGCGAGATCGCATCCGGTTCAACAAAAAAATCCTCTGTCGACGGTTGCGCGCCGCACCTTGATGAATCAACCTCGGTTGGTCCATAAGCGGCGTCCCGCTGCCGGTGGTTCGCCCCCGCGTCGCGTGCTTGGATAGAGGGATTCTCGCGTGGCAAATATCAACCAGAAAATTGCGCAGGAGCTTGGGGTACGGGCGGAGCAGGTCGAGGCGACGGTGACGTTGCTCGACGGCGGCGCCACGGTTCCCTTCATCGCCCGCTACCGCAAGGAAGCGACCGGTGCGCTCGACGACGCGCAATTGCGCACCCTGGAGGAGCGCCTGGGCTATTTGCGCGAGCTCGAAGACCGCCGCAAGGCGATCCTCGAATCGGTCCGCGAGCAGGGCAAGCTCGATGCCGCGCTGGAAGCCTCCATTCTCGCCGCCGACAGCAAGGCGCGTCTGGAAGACATCTATCTGCCGTTCAAGCCGAAGCGCCGCACCAAGGCCGAGATCGCCAGGGAAGCCGGGCTCGAGCCGCTCGCCAACCAGCTGATGGCAGAGCCGGGCAACGATCCGAAGGTCGTGGCCGAAACCTTCATCAACGCCGAGAAGGGCGTGGCCGATGCCGCTGCCGCGCTCGATGGCGCCCGCGCCATCCTGGTCGAGCGCTTCGACGAGGACGCCGACCTGATCGGTGCTTTGCGCGAGGAGGTGTGGACCAACGCGCGCATGGCCTCCAAGGTGCGCGACGGCAAGAAGACCGAGGGTGAGAAGTTCGCCGACTATTTCGAGTTCTCCGAGCCGCTGACGAAGCTCCCGTCGCACCGCATCCTCGCGATGTTTCGCGGCGAGAAGGAAGAGATCCTCGATCTCCAGATCCAGGCCGAAGCCGAAGCGCCGCCGCCGGGCGTGCCGAGCGCTTATGAATTGAAGATCATGAAGCGGTTCGGCATCGCCGACCTCAAGCGTGCTGGCGACCGCTGGCTGATCGATACCGTGCGCTGGGCCTGGCGCACCAAGATCCAGGTGCATCTCAACATCGACCTGCGCATGCGGCTGTGGAACGCCGCCGAGACCGAGGCCGTGCGCGTGTTCGCTTCCAATTTGCGCGACCTGCTGCTCGCGGCACCCGCCGGCACCCGCGTCACCATGGGCCTCGATCCCGGCTACCGCACCGGCGTCAAGGTCGCCGTCACCGACGCGACCGGCAAGGTGGTCGATACTGCCGTGATCTATCCGCACGAGCCGCAGCGGCAGTGGAACGAGGCGCTCGCGATCCTCGGCAAGCTTGCCCTGAAGCATCGTGTCGAGCTGATCGCGATCGGCAACGGCACCGCCTCGCGCGAGACCGACAAGCTCGCAGGCGATCTCGTCAAGGGCCTGGCCGAGCTGAAGATGACCAAGATCGTGGTGTCGGAAGCCGGCGCGTCGGTCTATTCGGCCTCGGCCTTCGCCTCGGAGGAGTTGCCGGGTCTCGACGTCACCCTGCGCGGCGCGGTCTCGATCGCCCGCCGGCTCCAGGATCCGCTCGCCGAGCTCGTCAAGATCGAGCCCAAGGCGATCGGCGTCGGCCAGTATCAGCACGACCTCGGCCAGGCCAAGCTCGCCAAATCGCTCGATGCCGTGGTCGAAGACTGCGTGAACGCGGTCGGCGTCGACGTCAACACCGCCTCGGCACCGCTGCTGGCCCGCGTGTCGGGCGTCGGCTCCGGCCTTGCCTCGAGCATCGTGGCACACCGCGACGCCAATGGCCCGTTCAAGTCGCGCAAGGCGCTCAAGGACGTGCCGCGCCTCGGCCCGAAGGCGTTCGAGCAGTGTGCCGGCTTCCTGCGCATCCTCGGCGGCGAGGACCCGCTCGATGCCTCCGGCGTGCATCCGGAAGCCTATCCCGTGGTGCGGCGGATTCTCAGCGCCACCAAGAGCGACATCAAGGCGCTGATCGGCAGCAGCGAGATCGTACGCACGCTGAAGCCCAAGGATTTCGTCGACGAGACCTTTGGTCTGCCGACCGTCACCGACATCCTGCGCGAGCTCGAGAAGCCCGGCCGCGACCCGCGTCCGGCGTTCAAGGCCGCGGTGTTCAAGGAGGGCGTCGAGGAGATCAAGCATCTCCAGAAAGGCATGATCCTCGAGGGGACCGTGACCAACGTTGCCGCCTTCGGCGCCTTCGTCGATATCGGCGTGCATCAGGACGGCCTGGTTCACATCTCGGCGATGTCCAGGAACTACATCAAGGATCCGCGCGAGGTGGTGAAGCCCGGTGACATCGTCAAGGTGAAAGTGCTGGACTTCGAGGTCGCCCGTAAGCGCATCTCGCTGACATTGCGCCTCGACGACGAGGTCGGCGCCAAGAAAGACGCGCCCGGCATGCAGCGGGACAACAGCTCGCGAAACCCCGCGCGCATGACGTCGTCGGCCCCGCGCAACCAGGAATCCTCCGGCGGCGGTGCCCTCGCGGAGGCCATGCGCCGCGCAGCCGAGAAGAACGGCGGCAAGCGGGCGTGATATTTTAACCTCTCCCCGCTCGTTGCGGGGAGAGGCCGGATCGCGCTAGCGATCCGGGTGAGGGGCAAGGCATGCGGCTGACCGGATCAAAGGTCCCTACGGCTCGTAACTTGATGGTGCACGGCACAAGCGTTGCGATCACTTTTTCGATCGCATTCGCGGGCGCAGCCCCTCACCCCACCCTCTCCCCGCAAGAACGGGGCCAGGGAGCGAAAGAGCGTTCGTCCCTAACACCTGCGTCAGAATCTGGCGCGTTTGTAAGTTGAAGGTGCCTGTCCCTTCCTCTCATCTGATCCTCCTCGCGCGGCAGAAAGATCGCCGCGCAGCACGGAGGATGCTTCGATGGACAACAGGCTTCTCAAAGGCGTCACTGCGGTGACGCTCGCCGCAATGATGGCGCTCGCTTCACCTGTGCTCGCGCGTGGCGGCGGTGGCGGTGGCGGTGGCCACGGCGGTGGCGGCTTCGGCGGTGGCGGACATGGCGGCTTTGGCGGTGGTGGACACTTCGGTGGCGGCGGAATGCATGCGGGTGGCTTCGGCGGCGGTATGCACGTCGGCGGTATGGGTGGCGGCGGCATGCGATTTGGCGGCATCGGCGGTGCTCGTTTCGGTGGCGCCCGCTTCGTCGGCTCGCCAATGAATGCCCGCGCCGCCATCGGGCCGCGCTTTGCCGGTGCACCATTAGCGACCCGCGCCGCTTTCGGCCCGCGGTTTGCTGGCCCGGGCTGGCACGGCAGGCCGTTCATTGGCCGCCATGCCTTCTTCCACCGTCACCGCTTCAACCGGTTCGCTTTCGTCGGCGCGCCGTTCTTCTATGCCAACTATGCCAACTATTACGACGATGGTTGCTGGCGCAGGAGCTTGACGCCCTATGGATGGCAATGGGTCAATGTGTGCGGAGACTATTGGTAGTCGCATCGCGGTACCGCACCATTGTCGCGATCGCCACCGGGCGGTTCCGCTCAGCCCCGGAACGGGATAGTCTGGTGGCGATCGTCGCGCGGAGTTTTGCATGACCGGAGGTCACCGCCGCATTCTGGTCGTCGAGGACGATCCGGAAACCGCAGGCCAGCTCGTCGAGGAACTCACCACCTCGGGCTACGACGTCGATCTTGCCGCGACGGGTCGTGAAGCCCTGAGCCACGGCGTCGCCCGCGACTATGCCGTGATCACCATCGACCGCATGCTGCCCGACATCGACGGCATCGCCGTGATGCGCCAGTTGCGCGACGACGGCATCGCCGCACCCTTCCTGATCATCTCCGCGCTCGGCGAGGTCGACGACCGCGTGCGCGGTTTGCGCGCCGGCGGCGATGACTATCTCGTCAAGCCGTTCTCCTTCGTCGAGCTGCTGGCGCGCCTCGAGGCGCTCGGTCGCCGCAGCGAGACCGTCGCCAAGGAAACCATCCTGCGGGTCGGCGATCTCGCCATCGACCTGATCGCGCGCAACGCCAGCCGGCGCGGCCGGAAAATTCCGCTGCTGCCGCGCGAGTTTCAGCTGCTCGAATATCTCGTCCGCAACGAAGGCCGCGTCGTCTCCCGGGCGATGCTGCTCCAGCATGTCTGGGACCTGCATTTCGATCCCTCCACCAACATCATCGACGTCTATGTCGGGCGGGTCCGCCGCAAGGTCGACGATGCCCAGGCCTATCCGCTGATCCATACGATCCGCGGCATCGGATATTGCATCCGTGCTCCTGGCTAAGACGCTCCGCTCCTCCACCTTCCGTCTGGCACTGATCGCGATCGCGGCGTTCGGCCTGATCGTCGCGGCGATCATGGCCTATGTCTATTTCGGCACGATCGCCTATGTGCAGGGCCGGGTCGGCGACGCCGGCGATCACAGCGGCTTCACCGCGATGATCGAGCTCGCGATGGTCGCCGTCGCCGTGCTGCTGGCCGTGCTGGCCGGGGTCGCGGCCGTGCTGGTGACGCGGCGCACGGTCGGACGGATCGAGGAGATCAATGCGACCAGCCGCGCCATCATGCTGTCGGGGCTCGACCGGCGCATTCCCTTGCGCGGCAGTCACGACGAGTGGGACCGCGTCGCCGAAAACCTCAACCAGATGCTCGACCGCATCGAGACGCTGATGGGTGAGGTCAAGCAGGTCAGCGACAACGTCGCCCACGATCTGCGCACGCCGCTGACGCGCATGCGCGGCCGGCTGGAAAAGGCCTATCACACCCCGCGAAATGGCGAGGCCGATGCGACGCTGATTGGCGATACCATCGCCGATCTCGACGCCGTGCTCGGCATGTTCGCTTCCATCACCCGGATCTCGGAGATCGAGACCCGCGCCCGCCGGAGCGCGTTTCGCACGCTGAGCCTCACCGAGATTGCCGGCGAGGTCGTCGAGCTCTACGACGCCGCGGCCGAGCAGGTCGCGACCCGCCTGAGCCTTGACGGCGACCGCGAGGTTGCGATTACGGGGGACCGCGACTTGCTGTTCGACGCCATCGCCAATCTGGTCGACAACGCGATCAAGCACGGCCGCGCGGGCGGGCAGGTCACGGTGACCTGTCGCAGCGCCGGCGCCGGGGCGGTGATCGCGATCGCCGACGATGGTCCGGGCATTCCTACCGGAGAGCGCGATCACGTCTTCAAGCGCTTCTACCGGCTCGAACAGAGCCGTTACACGCCGGGCAACGGTCTGGGCTTGAGCCTGGTCGCGGCCGTTGCCGGTCTCCATGGCGCCGAGATTGCACTGCACGACAATGCGCCGGGCCTCACGGTCCGGCTCAGCTTCCCGGCGACATCAGCGCGATAGGAGCTGACGGCGTCATAGCTCGATCACGCCGCGGCGTGCCGCATGCGCGACCGCGTCGGTGCGGCCGGTGGCATCCAGCTTGTCGAGCAGCGAGCCGACGTGGAATTTGACCGTGTGCACGGAAATGCCGAGCTGGCGCGCGATCAGCTTGTTGGACGCGCCTTCCGCCATCAGCGCCAGGACATCGAGCTCGCGCTGTGTCAGCGCGATGTCTTCCGGCATGCTGCGCGGATCGCGGGCCATGACCGTCGCCGTGGCGGCCTCGCCGGGCGCGGCGAGCCGAAGCCCGGCGATGTTGCCGAGCAGGATCGCCAGGCGATCGGCGAGGGCGGGATCGTCGATCTCCAGGGCGAGCACGATCTCGGGCGCGTTGTCCTCGCTCACGCCTCCGGCCTCTCGCCGATCGTGACCTTGAAGCTGACCGGCTCGCCGCCGCGGCGCACCGCGACATCGACCACCGTGCCGACGCTCGCAGGTCCCAGCGTCCGCGACAGCGCACGCACGCCGGAGAGCTTCTGGTCGTTGACCGCCACGATGACGTCGCCCTGGCGGATGCCGGCCGCAGCCGAAGGGCCGGCCTTGTCAACATTCATCACCATCGCGCCGATGCCATCGTCGAGCCGCACCGGCTGGAGCCCGAGGCCGAGATATCCGCGGGCGATGCGGCCGCGCGTCTCGAGTTGTGCCGCGACCCGCTCGATTGTCGCCGTCGGGATCACCAGGACCCGCCGCGGCCCGAGCACGGCCATGCCGAAGGCGTCGCCTGATGCATCGAGTGCGAGCCCGCCTTGCTGCGCGAAGCGCAGGCGCACGTCGAGCTCGATACGCGCATCGATGTCGCCGCCGCGCAGGGAGCGCCAGCTCTTGCCGGACAGTGATACCATGCCGAGCGCCGCGCTCGGCGCATCGCGATCGGTGGCGACGACGACCGACAGCGTGCCGAGGGGCGGAACGGTCGCGGCCAGCTTGACCGGCGCAAGACTGGCATCGGTGCGCAACAGCGCGATGTCGGTCGTATGGTCGCGGCCGACGATTGTGGCGGCCGCGGTGCTGCCGTCGGGGAGGCTGATCTGGATATCGCCCTCGTCGGCCAGCGCTTCGTCCGCGGTGACGATCAAGCCGGGTTTCCAGACGAAGCCGGTGGCGCGGGAGCGATGCGAATGCACGGCGACGACGGATGGCGCGGTGCGCGTCACGACATCCGCGAGCGCGGACGAAAGGGACGACAGAGGAGTGGGGTCGGTCATGGAAGGCTCCTGTAAGTTGCCCTCAATCTGGGATGTCGCGGGCGATTGCGAAACTGGCCGGGTGGCCAGGACAGACGGGGCGGACCGGCCTCCGCAGGACCGCGGCCGACGAACATGTGATTGGGACGCCCTCACGGGAACGTGTAGCGATCCAGGAATTGCACCGCACGTCCCTAAGCGTTTCCAGCGAGCCCCGACCGATGACCGCCGACCTCACCCGCCGCACCCTGCTTCAACTCGCCGGCGCGACCTCGCTCGCGATGGCGGCGTCCGCCGCCGCTCGGGCCGAGGGCATGCCGCAAGCCGGGGGGCCGACCTATGCCAGCCGCACGCCGATGCGGGTGGGCATGGTGACGCTCAGGGTCAAGAACCTCGACAAGGTCGCGGACTACTACCGCGACGTGATCGGGCTCACCGTGATGGAGCGCTCCGCGACCGGCGCGACGCTCGGCACGGCCGGTATCACGCTGCTCGTGCTGGAAGCTCGTCCCGAAGCCGCGATCGAGCCGCGCAACGCCGCGGGCCTCTACCACACCGCATTCCTGATGCCGTCGCGAAAAGATCTCGCGCGCTGGCTGGTGCACGCCGCCTCGCATCGCGTGCCGCTGTCGGGCTTCGCCGATCATCTCGTCAGTGAATCCGTCTATCTCGACGACCCCGAAGGCAACGGCATCGAGGTCTATGCCGACCGCGATCCCTCGCAATGGCAGTGGAGCGAGGGCAGCGTGAAGATGGCGAGCGACGAGCTCAACATCCCTGACCTCTTGTCTCTCACCAACACGCGCGTCACAGACTATGCCAATGCGCCGGACGGTCTGCGCGTCGGCCACATGCATCTGCGCGTCGGCGATCTCGCCGAGGCCGAACGGTTCTATCACGGCGCTGTCGGCCTCGATCCGACCCGCCGCCGTGGCAGCGCCGCGTTCCTGTCGTCGGGCCGCTATCACCATCACCTCGGCATGAACGTCTGGCAGAGCCAGGGGGCCGGCCAACGTGACGATCAGACGACGGGGCTTGCCTGGTTCTCGCTGGTGATGGCGAAGCAGGACATTCTCGCCGCGCAGGAGGAACGCCTGCGCAAAGGCGGTGCGCAGGTCACAGCGCTCGCCAACGGTCTGGAGGCCGTCGATCCCTGGGGCACGCGGGTGCGCCTGATCAGGGTTTGATCGCTAGCGCGGGCATTGCTATGACCGGTCAGGCGCTAGCCAATTTTCCGGGGTTCAGCCTGACATGCCCGATTTTCACGGCGTCTTTCCCTATCTCGTTTCGCCCGTCGATGCCGATGGCACGGTGCGCACCGAAGTCCTCGGCAAGCTCTGCGACGATTTGATCGGCGCAGGCGTGCACGGGCTGACGCCGCTGGGTTCGACTGGCGAGTTCGCCTATCTCAATGCCGCGCAACGCACCGCGATCGTGCAGACCACCATCGAGGCCGCGAAGGGCCGCGTGCCGGTTGTGGCCGGCGTCGCCTCCACCGCGACGGCGGACGCAGTGGCGCAGGCGAGGGCCTATCAGAGGCTCGGCGCCAACGGCATCCTGGCGATCCTGGAAGCGTACTTTCCGCTCGCCGACGCCCAGGTCGAATCCTACTTCCGCAGCATCGCGGATGCCGTCGACATCCCCGTCGTCATCTACACCAATCCGCAATTCCAGCGCTCCGACCTCACCCTCGACATCATCGCGCGCCTCGCTGAACATCCGCGCATCGGCTACATCAAGGACGCCTCGACCAATACCGGCCGGCTGCTCTCGATCATGAACCGCTGCGGCGATGCCTTGCGCGTGTTCTCGGCTTCCGCCCATATCCCGGCGGCGGTGATGCTGATCGGCGGGCTCGGCTGGATGGCGGGACCGGCCTGCATCATCCCGCGCCAGAGCGTCGCGCTCTACGACCTCTGCAAGGCCGGCCGCTGGGACGAGGCCATGGCGCTCCAGCGCAGACTGTGGCGGATCAACGAGGCTTTCGCCCGCTTCAACCTCGCCGCCTGCATCAAGGCGGGCTTGGCGATCCAGGGCTACGACGTCGGCGATCCCGTCCCGCCGCAGGCCGCACTGACCGTGGAGGCGCGCAAGGTCGTGGAAGCGGCGTTGAGGGAGCTTTCTCCGTAGCAGTGCCGTAGGGTGGGCAAAGCGTAGCGTGCCCACCATTCCGATCATCCGTTGAGAGATGGTGGGCACGGCGCAAGCGCGCCTTTGCCCACCCTACGGAATCGTGGATTTGCGGGACGGCATGCCGAAATCGTGGATATCCCGCCCAAAACCGCGGCTGGTATGCCTCCGATCGATCCGCTAAAAGGCTGCCCGCAGTTTCGAAAAGACCCTGAGGACCCCACGGAATGAACATTCTTCCCGGCAATTTGCGTTTCGGAGCGGGCCAGCCCGTCAAGCGTTTGGAAGACCAGCGGCTGCTCACCGGGAAGGGTCAGTTCATCGACGACAAGCCGGAGGAGGGCGCGCTGTGGTTGCATGTGCTGCGCTCGCCGCATGCGCACGCGAAGATCGTCTCGATCGACACCAGCGGCGCGGCATCGATGCCGGGCGTCACCGCGATTTACACCGGTGCGGATCTCGTGAAGGACGATATCGGCACCATCCCGACCCTGAGCATCTTCAAGCGCCCCGACGGCAAGCCGATGACGGTGCCGCCGCGCCGCCTGCTCGCCCATGAGATCGTCCGCTACGCCGGCGAAGCGATCGCGGCGGTGGTGGCTGCCTCCCGTGCGGAAGCGCAAAGCGCGGCCGAAGCGATCGTGATCGAATACGACGTGCAGCCCGCGGTGGTCGATCCCGTCGAGGCGGTCAAGCCCGGCGCACCCGCGGTGTGGCCCGAGGCGCCTGACAACATCGTCGGCGCGATGAGCTATGGCGATGCCGCCAAGGCGGACGAAGCGTTTGCCAAGGCCGCGCATACCGTCGAGCTCGACATCGTCAGCCAGCGTCTCGTGCCGTCGGCGATGGAGCCGCGTTCGACCATTGCCGAGATCGACAAGAAGACCGGCCGTCTTCTCCTGCATGTGCAGTCACAGACCCCGGCCTCGACCCGCGACGTGCTCGCGGAAGCCGTGCTCAAGCGCCCCAAGGACAGCGTCCGCGTGCTGGTCGGCGACATCGGCGGCGGCTTTGGCCAGAAGACCAACCTCTATCCCGAGGACGGCATCGTCGCCTACGCCGCGACCAAGCTGAACCGGAAGATCCGCTGGCGCGGCGACCGCACCGACGAATTCGTCGGCGGCACCCATGGCCGCGATCTCACCTCGACGGCCTCCTTCGCGCTCGACGAGAAGGGCAAGGTGCTGGCCTATCGCGTCAAGTCGATCGGCTGCACCGGCGCGTACTCGTCGGGCGCGGCGAACATCATCCCTCTGGTGCTCGGGCCGTTCGTGCAGACCGGCGTCTACGATCTGCCGCTGGTGCATTTCGAGGTGCAGTCGGTGATGACTCACACCGCGCCGGTCGGCGCCTATCGCGGCGCGGGCCGGCCCGAAGCGGTGTTCATCGTCGAGCGCCTGTTCGACGCCGCCGCGCGAAAAATCGGCATGGATCCGCGTGCGATCCGTAAAGCGAACTACATCAAGCCGACGCAGCTGCCCTACACCAACGCTGCGGGCCAAGTTTACGATTCCGGCGCCTTCGCGCACATGCTCGATCGCGCCGTGAAGCTTGCGGACTGGGACGGCTTTGCCGCGCGCAAGAAGGCGGCGAAGAAGAAGGGCCTGCTCTACGGCCGCGGGCTCACGTCCTACATCGAATGGACCGGCGGCCGCGCCCACACCGAGAAGGTCAGCCTGCATGCGACGTCGCAGGGCCGCGTCGTGCTGCATTCCGGCACCATGGCGATGGGGCAGGGGCTGCAGACCACCTATACCCAGATGATCTCCGACACGCTCGGCATTGCCATGGACAAGATCGACGTCGTCCAAGGCGACACGGATCTCGCCATGGGCTTTGGCAGCGTCGGCTCGCGCTCGCTGTTCGTCGGCGGCACGGCGGTGGCCGTCTCGTCCAACGATCTGATCCAGAAGGCGCGTGAGAAGGCCGCGAACGCGCTGGAGACCTCGGTCGAGGACATCGAATACCAAGGTGGCATGCTCACCGTGGTCGGCACCGACCGCCGCATCAGCCTGTTCGATCTCGCCGAGAAGGAGGGCGGCGCCAAGCTCAGCGTCGATTCCGAAGGTGAGGTCGATGGCCCAAGCTGGCCGAACGGCACGCATATCTGCGAGGTCGAGATCGATCCCGAAACGGGCGTGTCCAAGGTCGTGCGCTACACCACCGTCGACGACGTCGGCGTTGCCGTGAACCCGATGCTGGTTACCGGCCAGATCCATGGCGGCGTCGCGCAGGGCATCGGCCAGGCGCTGTATGAGGGCGTCTCCTATGATGCCGACGGTCAGCTCCTCACCGCGAGCTACCAGGACTACTGCATCCCGCGCGCCGACGACGTACCGCCGATCGAGGTTACGCTCGACGACTCCGCGCCCTGCCGCACCAATCCGCTCGGCGCCAAGGGCTGCGGCGAATCCGGCGCCATCGGCGGCCCGCCCTGCGTCACCAACGGCGTGATGGACGCGCTCGCCGAGCTCGGCATCACCCAGCTGAATACGCCGCTGACGCCGCAGAAGATCTGGAAGGCGATCCGGGACGCGAAGGTGACGGGCTAAGCGCGGCGCGTTGTTGCGCAGGCTGTCGCCACACACCCAGCTGTCGTCCCGGGGCGCGCAAAGCGCGAACCCGGGACCCATAACCACAGGAAGTGGTTTGGCGAAGACTCGTGGTGACCAGCTCGCGCCATAACCTCACCCTGTGGTTATGGGTCCCGGATCTGCGCTTCGCTTGTCCGGGACGACAGCGAGTGCGAGGCGCCAGCGTGGCTCAAATCCCCAGCATCATCTTCGCAATGATGTCGCGCTGGATCTCCGAGGTGCCGCCGAAGATCGTGTAGGCCCGGCCGTTGAGATATTCCGGCACCACTGTCAGCATCTCCTCAGGCGTCGCCGGCGCGTGGTTGAGCTTGTAGAGCGGGCGCATCGGCTCGACCGCGAGGGCATCTTGGCCGATCACGTCGACGCCCAGCCGGGTCACGGCCTGGCGGATCTCGCTGTTGCGCAGCTTCAGGATCGACGACACCGCGCCGGGATTCTGTCCGGTCTGAAGTGCGGAGAGCACGCGCAGCTCGGTCATCTCCAGCGCGTCGATGTCGATTTCGACCTCGGAGATTCGCGTGGCGATATCGGGGCTGTCGATCGCGCGGCCGGTCAGGTCCGAATCGGCCAGCTCCGCGATCGCCTTCAGCCCCTCGCGCAGCTTCGCCGACGCAATGCCGGAGCCGCGCTCGAACTCGAGCAGATATTTGCCGTAGGTCCAGCCTTTGCCTTCGTCGCCGACGCGGTTGGCCACGGGCACGCGCACGTCGTCGAAGAACACCTGGTTGACCTCGTGGTCGCCGCCGATGGTGAGGATCGGGCGCGTGGTGATGCCCGGCGTTGTCATGTCGATGAGAATAAAACTGATGCCGTCCTGCTGCCGCGGTCCGTCGCTGGTGCGCACCAGCGCGAACATGCGGTTGGCGTGGTGCGCATGCGTGGTCCAGATTTTCGTGCCGTTGATGATGTAGTCGTCGCCGTCGCGGACCGCGCGCGTTTTCAGCGAGGACAGGTCGGAGCCGGAGCCTGGCTCGGAATAGCCCTGGCACCAGTAATCCTCGCCGGAGAGAATCCGCGGCAGATAAAAGTTCTTCTGCTCAGGGCTGCCGAAGCCGATGATGACGGGCCCAACCATCTTCACGCCCATCACGTTGACATTGGGCACGCCGGCCCGCGCGGATTCGGTCTCGAAAATCCAGCGCTGCGCCGGCGTCCAGTCCGGACCGCCATATTCGACCGGCCAGCCCGGTGCGCCCCAGCCCTGCCGGTGCAGCGCGCGCTGCCAGGCCATACCGATATCAGGGTCGGAGAACACCGACGGCGTCAGCGCGGTTGCGCGCTTCATCTCCTCGGTGAGATTCTTGGCGATGAAGCCGCGCACCTCGTCCTGGAAAGCGCGCTCCTCGGTGTTGAACGAGAGGTCCATGATGCGCTCCTTGTGTCAGGCCGTGCGGCCGAGCTGGGCGTGGCGGCTGTAATGGTGCGCGCTGCCGCCGAACAGCGTGTCGAAGGCGACCAGCCGCTTGAAATAGGCGCCGACCTCGAGCTCCTCGGTGACGCCCATGCCGCCATGAAGCTGGATCGACTGCTCGCCGACGAAGCGCGCGCATTTGCCGATCTTCGCTTTCGCACCGGAGGCGGCCCGCGCGCGCTCGATCGGCGTACTGTCCGCCTTCAGCGCGGCGCGCAGCGCCATCGAGCGCGCCTCGTCGACCTGCATCGCCATGTCGGCGAGGCGGTGGCGGATCACCTGGTTGGCCGAGAGCGGCCGGCCGAACTGCTTTCGGATCTTGGTGTATTCCAAGGTGGTGTCGAGCAGCGTCTGCATGATACCGACGGCTTCGGCACCTAACGCGGCCATGGCGCGGTCGACGGCCCATTCGATCGCGGGCAGGGCGTCGTGTCCGTCGCCGAGCAGGGCATCCTCCGGCAGTTGCACGTCGGACAGTTCGATGTTGCAGGCCCGTCCGCCGCCGAGACGCTCATAGTCGCTGATGGCGAGGCTCGGCGTCTTCGCCGGGACCAGGAACAGGCCGATCCGCCCCGACGGTCCCTGATGATCATGGATATGCGCGGAGACGATGATCTCGTCGGCGGCGTGGCCGTCGAGCACCGCGATCTTGCTGCCGGCAAGGCGCCAGCCTTGCGCCGTCTTGTGGGCGACGGTCGCGACCTTGGCGAGATCGAAGCGCGCGGCGCGCTCGGAATGGGCAAAGGCGAGCTTCAGCGATCCATCCGCGATCTTCGGCAGCCGCGCCTGCTTCTGCGCGGTGCTGCCGCATTTGTCGATGAGCGCCGCACCGAGCACGACCGTCGCGATATAGGGTTCCGACACCAGCCCGCGGCCAAAGGCTTCCATCAAGATGCCGATCTCGACCGCGCCGCCGCCGAGACCGTCGAACTCCTCGGGAATCGGCAGCGCCAGCCAGCCGAGCTCGGAAAATTGCTTCCACACCGCAGGGCTGAAGCCGGACGGATCGTTCGCCATTTTGCGGCGATGATCGGCGTCGTAGCTCTCGGCCACGAAGCGCTCCGCGCTTTCGCGCAGCAGCCGTTGCTCGTCACTCAGGTTGAGGTCCATGTCGTTACTCCGCGGCCGCCGGCGGCTTGCGCACGGAGGGATGCAGTCCGGATGGATCGACCACCATGCCGAACTCCTGAAGGTTATGGGCGTGACAGAGCTGATGCAGCGCAAAGGCCTGGTCGATCGCGGCGGGCTGCCCCATCACATCGACCGAGCGGTTCACCGCCTCCTTGGTCAGCTTCAGCGCGAAGGACGGCTTTGATGCGATCCGGCGCGCCAGCTCCAGCACCGACGCTGAAAGCTCCGCGCGCGGCACGACCCGGTTGACCATGCCGAGCTGATGCGCCTCCTGCGCACTCCATGCGTCGGCCGTGAACAGGAATTCCTTCGCCTTGCGCGGGCCGAGCTCCCAGGGATGCACGAACCATTCGACCCCGCAGACGCCCATGGTCACCACGGGATCGCAGAACTGCGCATCGTCGCTGGCGACGATGAGGTCGCAGGCCCAGGCCAGCATCAATCCGCCGGCGATGCACTTGCCGTGCACCTCGGCAATGGTCGGTTTGGCCAGGTTGCGCCAGCGTCGCGTGATCTGGAGATAGATTTCCTGTTCGCGCGCGAAGCGGCCATGCGCGCCCGGTTCGGCGAAGCCACCCCAATTTCCTACCGGCGGAAAATCGACGCCTGCGGCGTTCTTGCCGCCGGGACGCAGATCGTGCCCTGAGGAGAAATGCGGCCCGTTGCCGGCGAGGATGATCACCTTGACCGCGTCGTCCTGCACCGCCTCGTCGAAGGCGGCGTTGAGGTCGTAGGTCATCTGCAGGTTCTGCGCGTTGCGCGCCTCGGGCCGGTTCATCACGATCCGGGCAATCGCTGGCTCCGGCCGCTCCACGAGGATGGTCTCGAACGAGCTCATCGCGTTCCCCTTGGCGTTTCCGTTCTTGTTTTGCTCAAGTTGACTATGTCGGCCAGGGATAGGCAAGGGGCTTGCGTCAGTCGGCTGCTTTTCGCGCCGCCGGCACAAGATGTCTGGCACCGCGCGCGTTCAATCTGATAGTTTACGCCAGATTTCACCGGGAGGAATTTGATGCGCAAGATCCTGACCGTGCTGGCGGCTCTGGCCTCGCTGAGCCTGACCAATTGCGGCTACAACGCCATCCAGAGCGAGGACGAGCAGATCAAGGGCAACTGGTCCGAGGTCGTGAACCAGTATCAGCGCCGAGCCGATCTCGTGCCCAATCTCGTCAACTCGGTAAAGGGTTTTGCGCAGCAGGAAAAGGACGTGCTGCTCGGCGTCACTAATGCGCGCGCCAAGGTCGGCAGCATCCAGGCGACGCCTGAGGTGCTGAACGACCCCGCCGCCTTCCAGAAGTTCCAGGCCGCCCAGGGCGAGCTCTCCAGCGCGCTGTCACGTCTCTTGGTCGTCACCGAGAACTATCCGCAGCTCAAGTCCGATGCGCTGTTCAAGGATTTGATGTCGCAGCTCGAAGGCACCGAGAACCGCATCACGGTCGCGCGCAACCGCTACATCAAGGCGGTGCAGGACTATAACGTCACCATTCGCTCCTTCCCGAGCAACCTCACCGCAATGATGTTCGGCTACAAGGAGAAGCCGAATTTCGCGGTCGAGAACGAAAAGGAGATCTCGACCGCGCCGAAGGTCGATTTCAACCCGGCGCCGGCGCCGTCGAAATAAGCGCGCTCAGCCCCGATGCGCACCACATCCTCCGTTGTCATTCCCCGCGAAAGCGGGGAATCTAGTACGCCGCAGCTTCTCCGTGATCCGCCGGCGTCTCTGGAATACTGGATCGCCCGGTCAAGCCGGGCGATGACAGCGAGGTTGTGGCGCGCTTGTTCCGCTGTTTCATTGTGCGTTGCCCTCTTGCTCGCGCTTGCACTTACCTTTGCCTTCTCCGCCCTTGCCGATGTCGCCGTGCCGCAACTCACCGGTCGCGTGGTCGATCAGACCGGCACGCTGTCGAGCGCCGACATCGCCGCGTTGTCGCAAAAGCTGCGTGATTTCGAGACGCGCAAGGGCAGCCAAATCGCCGTCCTGATCGTGCCGACCACCCAGCCGGAGACGATCGAGCAGTTCTCGATCCGGGTCGCCGACGCCTGGAAGGTCGGCCGCAAGAAAGTCGACGACGGCGCGATCCTCGTCGTCGCGAAGAACGACCGCCATTTGCGCATCGAGGTCGGCTACGGCCTCGAGGGCGCGCTCACCGACGTCACCTCACGGCGGATCATCGACGAGATCATCACGCCGAAATTCAGGACGGGCGACTTTTCGGGCGGCATTACTGATGGCGTCGAGCGCATGATGCGGGTGATCGACGGCGAGCCGCTGCCAGTACCTTCGCCGACTGTGAATTTCGGCAATCTGGACGATATTGCGCCGCTGTTCATTGTGACGCTGTTCGCCTCGATCGGGGTCGGTGGCTTCTTCCGGGCTATGCTGGGGCGGCTGCTTGGCTCATTGGCGACCGGCGGCATCATCGCAGCGCTGACCTGGCTCATTCTCGGGTCCTTTGCAATCGCGCTCGCGCTCGGAGCGCTGGGCTTCGTCATCGGCTTCATCGCCGATCTGTTTGCGGCGATGGCGCCAAGCTCGGGGTCGTCGCGCGGCGGCTCGTGGTCGAGCGGCTCCTCGGGAGGTGGCTGGAGCAGCGGATCGTCGTCCAGCGACAGCGGCGGCTTCAGCGGCGGTGGTGGCAGCTTTGGTGGCGGCGGCGCCTCGGGGAGCTGGTAGCGGTCATGAGCATCAAGCGCATTGCCAGACATCTCGTGCAGCATCATTGGCGGGCGAAGCAGATCTTTCCGCCAGCCGTGCTCGCCCGCATCGAGCAGGCGATCAAGCAGGGTGAGAGCACGCATTCCGGCCAAGTCCGCTTCGTCGTCGAAGGCGCGCTCGACGGGCGACCGCTGTTCCGCAACCAGCCGGCCCGTGAGCGTGCGCTCGACGTGTTTTCGCATCTGCGCATCTGGGATACCGCGCACAACAACGGTGTCCTGATCTATCTCCTGCTCGCCGACCGCGATGTCGAAATCGTTGCCGACCGCGGCATTCACGCGAAGGTCGGTGACGAGGGCTGGGAGAACATCTGCCGCGCGATGGAGGCCGAGTTCGCCTCCGGCCAGTTCGAGCGCGGCGTGATCGGCGGCATCGCGGCGGTGTCGCGCGAGCTGTCGCGACATTTCCCGCCGCAGGGCCCGCATGCGAACGAGCTGCCGGATGCGCCGGTCGTGATGTGACGGATCGTGATGTGGGCGGAGCGGTGACGTGAACGGAGCGGGCGCCGCCCACTCCGTCATTGCGAGGAGCTCTTGCGACGAAGCAATCTAGACTGCCGCCGCGGAGAGAGCCTGGATTGCTTCGCTGCGCTCGCAATGACGACGTGGAGGCGGCGTGCACCCAGCTCCATGACCGTCGCCTCGAAGAGCAACGGCGCAGCCATTCCGCGGCCGTTCATCTTCCCCCGCTTACAATTTGTTTCACGCCCGCCACACCGGTTCCACGTTCCCGGCCAAATTCGGCCCCGGATGACTTCCTAAAATTTCGGTAAGCGGGTCCCGAAGTAAGGATTTCGCAAGCAATGAAAGTTACCAAAAGGTCAATCCAGAGTGGAGTATTCGAACTGTGAGCGAACCAATGGCTGAGCAGGCTGCCCAGGATACGAGCGTCGTGGAAGCTGCGACCGCGTCGCAGGCCGTCGAGGCTGCCGGCATCGAGGCCCCCTCGATCGCCCCCGACCATGAGTCGCCGCCCAAGCCTGATCCAGTCAAGGCAGAGGCCCCGAAGGTCGAGCCGCCCCGGATCGAGGTGCCGAAGTTCGAAACCAGGGCCGAGACCAAGCCCGAGCCGAAGCCCGGCAAGCTCATCGTCATGGCACCGTCGGAGCGCTCCTGGGAGCGCGAGGAGTTTGCCCCGCATGTGAAGGCTGACGAGCCGCGCGAGACCGGCGGCAAGCGCCGCCTGTCGGCGATGGCCGCGGTGGTGGCGATTGCAGCCAGCGTCGGCGCCATCAGCGGCGCGCTCGCGACCGCCGGCATGATGCACTTCGCAGCCCCGGCCCCCGCGCCGGCGCAGGTCGCCGACACCAGCGCGCTGGAATCCTCGGTTGCCCGGATCGATGCCGATGTCGTCGCACTGAAGGCGAATGTCGAGCACACCTCCAAGACTGGCCTCAGCCAGTTCAACCGGTCCAATGACCGCCTCGACAAGCTCGAGAAGGCCCAGGCCGAGCCGATGGCCAAAATCGCAAAGCTGTCCGAGACCGTCGACAAGCTCCGCGCCACGCCGCCCGCGGCCCCCGCGCAGGCCGCGGCAGCCGCCGCGAAGGAGACCACCGGCTCGATCGCGCCGACCCAGGTTGCGACCGCCGCCGCCGCACCGGTTCCGGCCCCTGCCGCGCCCAAGACCGAGGTCGGCCGGTTGCCGACGATCGACGGCTGGGTTCTGCGCGACGTCGCCAATGGCGGCGCGCTGATCGAGGGCCGCGGCGGCCTCTACGAGGTCTATGCCGGTGACCCCATCCCCGGAATTGGCCGCGTCGATGCGATCCGCCGTCAGGACGGCCGCTGGGTCGTCGTCACCAGCAAGGGCCTGATCGTCGCGCGCTGAGCGTTCGATATCCGACTTCGAAAGAGGCGCTTCACCACCATGTGAGGCGCCTTTTGACTTGAATAGGCCGGCTTACGCGGTGTTACTGAAGGCATGAGCCGCGCGTTGCGAATTCTCCTTGCTGCCGCCGTCTTGCTTGGCGGGACTGTTTCGCTTTTCGCAGCGGAGAACGCGCCGTTGACGCGCGGCACGGCGATCATCGATCCCGATCTGCTCCGCAAGCTCGACCAGAACGATTCGCTTACGATCTCGCGCCTGCTATGGCCGGAGCGGAACGCAAACGTTCCGCTGACGACCAATTTGCTGTTCTCGTCGCTGTCCCAGCTCAAGGAGATTCCGCCGGCGATCGACGCGGAGTTCGACCGTTACGTCATCAGGCAGAAGGCGGCGTACCCGACCGAGACCATCGGCGTCGGCGAAGGCTTTGACGTGCAGCTGTTCGATCGGGCCAATCTCAAATCCCGCGACACCCGCTTCGTGCTGGCGGGCATCGTCAATCGCATGGACCGCGCCTATGTCTCGGAGGAGGCGTGCGGTGAGATCAGGCTGATCTATCGGCTGGTGCGTTTCGAGAGTAAGCCGGAAGGTGGCAAGACCGCAACGCGCCTGCCGATGACGTTCAATCTGGTGATGAAGGCACGCGATGCGCGCCAGACCGATGCGAACGGCAAGCCGGTCACCTGCGCCGAGGTCGCGCGGCGCTGGCTCGACAATGGCGACTGGCAGGGGCTAATCGGCAGCGGCATCTCCCCTTCCGATGCCATGTTCGACCGCATCGAGACCAATATCCAGATCTCGATCGCGCCGAAATCGGCACTGCACGATTTCCGCTCCGACTATCTGCTCAAGGTGTTCAAATATAACGCCGCGACGAAGACGTTCGAGGAATCGACGCTGGAGAACCAGATCGATCGCGACCGCGTCCTCGCCGACAACGATCTTCGACGTGACTTCAAGGCCTGGCTGCTTGTGCCGGAAAATCTCCGCGAGTTCGATCGCGGCACGGTGCTGATCCCCGAGACATTCCTGGCCAAGGCCGCGGTGGTGCCCACGCCGGCGGGCCTTGACGCTTCGCCGTTGCAGCCGGAGTTCGGCATGGTGCAAGGGGAGGACAGTGACAACAATAAGGGCGAGCCGGTCTTCACCGACAACGACGTGGTCGGCGCGCTGAAGCAGGCGGCGGCGCGTGGCATCGACATGCAGAACATCCGCTCGGTCGCGGGCTTCCAGCGCCGCCTCAACGACGTCACCTGCGCCGGCTGCCACCAGACCCGCGGTATCGGCGGCTTCCACTTCCCCGGCGTCGACTGGCTTGCGGACAAGCCGTCGAACTCCACCATCGTGCCGGCTTCGCCGCATTTCTTCGGCGACCAGGTCCGCCGCCGCGACATCCTGACCGCATTCGCCGCGGGCAAACGCCCTGATTTCTCACGTGGATTTGCCAGCCGGCCGCAGACCCGCGGCAGCGGCGAGCTGGCCGGCACCGAATATCAGGATGGCTGGGGCGCCCATTGTTCCCTGCAAAATGCGGGATCGGGAGCGCCGGATAAGAGTTTTACGTCATGGAGCTGTGCTAAAGGTCTCACCTGTCAGGCTGCCGCGGCATCGAGCCGCATCGGCATGTGCTTCATCAAGACGCGTTAGCGCGTGATCCGGAAAAGTGTGTAGCGGTTTTTCGAAAAGATCACGCGCCAGATAAAACCAGCAACCGGTTTGGATGACCCATGACTGAGACCAGCGACGCCGACAAGGAGCGCAATCGCGAGATCGCGCGCAACGAGGAAGCCAAGCAGGTCACCGGCAGCATCCGCGTCAGCACCTGGGCGGTCGCGGTGGTCGTCATCGTCGGCGGGATTCTGTTCACGCTCGGCTGGCTGGCGCTGAGGGGTTAGTACCAGCGCTCTCACTTCGCGTAGTTCGTCATCCGCTTGCCGGGCAAGAGCTCATAGGCCGGCTTCCAGCCGGGCAGCGCGGCCATGCGGCCGAGCCAGGCGTGAATGGCAGGGTGGCTCGCCGCGAAATCAAAGCCGTGCTCGTCGCTCGGATAGTGCAGGTAGGCCATCATCGAGATATCGGCGATCGTCGGCTTCGCCCCGATCGCAAAGGCATTATGCTGGAGATGTCCGTCGAGAATGCCGAGGAAGTCCTCGAGCCGCCGGCGAAAATGCTTCAGCACCTGCGGATCGTTTTTCTCAGTGAACGCCCGCATGAAGCGATAGGTCGCCATGTAGCCGGTGAGCTTGTGGTTGTCCCAGAACAGCCAGCGCAGCAGCTCGAACTTCTCGTCCTCCGTCTCGGCGCCGAAACGGCCGTACTGCTCGGCAAGCTTCAGCAGCAAGGGCGCGGTCTGCGTCATCTTCACGCCGTCGACCTCGAGCACGGGAATCTCGCCCATCGCGTTCACGGCCTTGCGCCATTCCGCCGTGCGCGTGACGCCGCCGCCAAAATCGGTCCACACCGGCTCGAACCTTTCGCCGCAAAGCGTCAGCATCAACGCCAGCTTGTAGCTGTTGCCGGATTCCGGGAAGTAGTGCAGGCGGTAGCTGGGCATGGGGGCCTCACGAGACGCGATGTTGCCGTGAGTTTATAGCGAGATCGTCCCACGCCGTCATTGCGAGCGAAGCGAAGCAATCGAGCAATGCATCCGCGGTGGGATTCTGGATTGCTTCGCTTCGCTCGCAATGACGGAGTTTGTAGGGCGAGCTATCTCCTCAACGTCGTCCCGGACAAGCGCAGCGAAGCGGAGCGCAGATCCGGGACCCATAACCACAGGAAGGTGTTTGGCGAAGACTCGTGGTTACCAGTTCGCGCCACGACTCCTCCCTGTGGTTATGGGTCCCGGGCTCGCGCTATGCGCGCCCCGGGACGACAGGGGAGTTTGTGGCGCCGCCTTACCCCACAGCTCCTGACGACCGCAGCTGCTTGATCGCCTTCTCGTCGTATCCCGCCCCGCGCAAAATCTCGTCACTGTGCTCGCCGACGGCCGGCGGCTTGCGCGGCTGGACCTTCTTGGCGCCGTCGATCCAGATCGGGCTGGAGATGGTGAGCATGGTGTCGTTCTCGAACGGCACCAGCACCTCGTTGTCGAGCATCTGCTTGTCGTTGGGGATGTCGTCGAGAATGCCGACGATGCCGAACACGAGGCCGTTGCCGTCGAGGATCTTGCGCCATTCGGCGAGATCCTTGGTCGCAAACGTCTCGTCAAAAATCTTGATCAGCTCGACCGAGCGGGCGTGGCGGTCAGCCTTGGTGGCAAAGCGCGGATCGGTGATCAGGTCTTCGCGTCCCAGGCATTTGGCGAGCGTCGGAAACTGCTTCTCCTCGCTCAGCAGCGACAGGATCAGCCAGCGGCCGTCCTTGCACTGGTAGTGGTTGGCGACCGCGTTGAGCGCGCGCTCGCGCGGTCGTCTCTCAGCGAACTTGGCGCCGCAGAGCTTTGCCTGCGCCAGCGTGCCCGCGGCCCACACGCCGTTGGCCATCAGGTTGGAGGCGACATGTGAGCCCTTACCGGTCTTCTCGCGCTGATACAGCGCGGTGACGATGGCGCCATAGAACGCCATGGCGCAGGGATGGTCGCCCATGCCGGCGACCGAGCGGGCCGGCGTCGTGTGGGTGTCGGCGCGGACGAGGTCCATCAGGCCGGAGCGCGCCCAATAGGCGTTGCTGTCGAAGCCGGGCTTGTTGGCCTCTTCGCCCTTCTCGCCATAGCCGGTGAAGGAGGCGTAGATCAGCCGGTCGTTGAGATGGGCGAGGTGGTCATAGGTGATGCCGAGCTTGGCGCGCACCGGCGGCGGCATGTTGGTGATGAAGACGTCGGCCTCTTCGACCAGCTTGTAGAGCACGGCCTGCGCCTCCGGCTTTGCGAGGTCGAGCGCGATGCTCTTCTTGTTGCGGGCCTCCAGCAGCCAGGCGAAATTGTGCTCGCTGGTCGGATAGCCCGGAATGTTGGGCAGATTGCGGTAGGGGTCGCCGGCGCCGGGCGGCTCGATCTTGATGACGTCGGCGCCGAAATCCGACAGCACGGTCGCGGCCGCGGGCGCTGCGATGAAGCTCGCGCAGTCCAGAACCTTGAGCCCTGCAAAAATGCCCTTTTCCATCGCGGCGTAGCTCCCTCGCTCTTGTTGTTTCCCGCGCGCTGGAATTGGCGCGGGCCAAGTCATGGCAGCATTAGACCGATGTTTTGCCGGGATGCAACGGCGCCAGGCGCAGGGCTTCACTCCTCTCCCGCAAGCAGCGCGGCATTACCGCCGGCTGCCGCGGTGTTGATCGTCACGGTCTGCTCGGTCGCAAAGCGTGCGAGGTAATGCGGGCCGCCCGCTTTCGGGCCGGTTCCGGACAGCCCGTTGCCGCCGAATGGCTGCACGCCGACCACGGCGCCGATCATGTTGCGGTTGACATAGATGTTGCCGACCTGCACGCGATCGATGATCGCCTCGATGGTGTCGTCGATCCGGGAGTGAACGCCGAGCGTAAGTCCATAACCGCTGCGCTCGATCGCTTGCAGGACGCGGTCGAGGTTTTCCGCGCGATAGCGCACGACGTGCAGGATCGGGCCGAACACCTCCTCGGTGAGCTGGCCGGCGTCCTTGAGCTCGAAAATGTGCGGGGCGACGAAGCTGCCGTCGGGCGCAGTGCCGGCAAAGTGCAGCCGCGCCTCGCTCTTCATCCGCGCGATATGCGCATCGAGGCGCTGCTTGGCCTCGGCGTCGATCACCGGACCGACATGGGTCGCGACATCTGCGGGATCACCAATCCTGAGTTCGCGCGCCGCGCCCGCGATCATCTCGATCATGCGGTCGGCGACATCCTCCTGCACGAACAGCAGCCGCAGCGCCGAGCAGCGCTGGCCGGCGGAGCGGAAGGCCGAGGTCACGACGTCGTCGGCGACCTGCTCGGGCAGCGCGGTCGCATCCGCGATCATGGCGTTGATGCCGCCGGTCTCCGCGATCAGCGGCACGATCGGCCCGTCATTGGCGGCGAGCGTCCGGTTGATCAGGCGCGCGACCTCGGTCGAGCCGGTGAAGACGACGCCGGCGATGTTCTGGTGTGCGGTCAGCACGGCGCCGATGCGGCCGTCGCCGGTGACGAGATGCAGCGCGCTCTTGGGAATGCCGGCCTCGTGCAGCAGGGCTACGGCCTCGCGGGCGATGCGCGGCGTCTGCTCGGCCGGTTTTGCGACGACGCTGTTGCCGGCCATCAGCGCCGCCGTGACCTGGCCCAGGAAGATCGCCAGCGGAAAATTCCACGGCGAGATCGCGACGAAGGCGCCGCGCCCGCGCATGGCGAGCGCATTGCTCTCACCGGTCGGGCCTGTCATGGCGGCAGCAACGCCGAACAGCTTTCGACCCTGCGCGGCATAATAGCGGCAGAAGTCGGCGGCCTCGCGCAGCTCCGACAGCGCATCGTCCAGCGTCTTGCCGCCCTCGGCTTGCAGCAGCGCGATGAAATGGGCGCTTCGGCTCTCCAGGAGATGCGCGGCCTGCTCCAGTGCGGCCGCGCGCGTAGCCGCCGGCGTCCGGCTCCAGGCGGCAAAGCCGGCGCGCGCAGCAGTCACCGCCGCATTGGCCTGACCCGCCGTTGCATCCGCGATCGGCTTGAGGCTGGCTGCCTCGGCCTTCACGTCTGCCAGCAGCTGGTCGAGCGCCGCACGCGCGCCGAATTCGACGCCGCGCGAATTGCGCCGCTCCGGCGCGAACAGATCGCCCGGCAGCGGAATTCTGGGATGGGCCGCCGCTTGCGTCCGGACGATGGCATCGGCCGGACGCTGCAGCAACGCCACAACCGGCACACGATAGTCGGCCGCCTGCGCCACGAATGACGAGTTGGCGCCGTTCTCCAGCAGCCGCCGCACCAGATAAGCGAGCAGGTCGCGATGGCTGCCGACCGGGGCATAGGTACGATAGGCGATATCAGGATGATCCTTGGCGAGCTGTTCGTAAAGCGCTTCGCCCATGCCGTGCAGGCGCTGGAATTCGAAGCCGCCGCCATCTTGCGCAAGCTCCAGCACCGTCGCGACCGTCAGCGCGTTGTGTGTGGCGAATTGCGGGAAGATGCGCGGCCGCAGGGCCAACAGCTTCTGCGCGCAGGCGACGTAGTTCAGATCCGTCATCGCCTTGCGCGTGAACACGGGATAGCCGTCCAGCCCGCGCTCCTGCGCGCGCTTGATCTCGGTGTCCCAATAGGCGCCCTTGACCAGCCGCACCATCAGCTTGCGGTCATGCGCGCGGGCGAGCGCGTCGACATAGTCGATCACGGCGCTGGCGCGCTTCTGATAGGCCTGGATCGCCAGCCCAAAGCCGTCCCAGCCGCTGAGCGAGGGGTCGGCGAGCGTCGCCGCGATCACGTCGAGCGACAGCTCCAGCCGGTCGGCTTCCTCGGCGTCGACGGTGAAGTTCAGATCATGGGCCTTGGCGCGCTGCGCCAGGTCCAACAGTTGCGGCACCAGCTCGGCCATCACGCGCGCGCGGCTGATCGCCTCGAAGCGCGGATGCAGCGCCGAGAGCTTGACCGAGATGCCGGGACGGTCGGGCAGGGGATGGCTGCCCGCTGCCTTGCCGATGGTCTCGATCGCACTGGCATAGGCGTCGAAATAGCGCCTGGCGTCCGCTGCGGTGCGCGCGCCTTCGCCGAGCATGTCGAAGGAGTAGCGCGTCTTTTGACCGGAGCGGGGCTTACCCCGCTCCAGCGCCTGCTCGATGGTCTCCCCCAGCACGAAATGATTGCCCATCAGCCGCATCGCCTGGCGCGTGGCGGTGCGTACCGCCGGCGCGCCCAGCCGCTTCACCAGCCGGCCGATGGTGCCGTCGGGCGTCTCGCCGGGCTGGATCACCCGCGCCGAGAGGCCGAGCGCCCAGGCCGAGGCGTTGACCAGGAAGGCCGTGGACTTGGTCTCGTGGTGGATGAAGTCGCCCTCGCCGAGCTTGTCCTCGATGAACTGGTCGGCGGTGCGCGCGTCGGGCACGCGGAGCAGCGCCTCGGCCAGCACCATCAGGGCGAGCCCCTCCTTGGTCGAGAGCGCGAACTCCCGCAGCATGTCCTCGACCCCGCCAAGCCGGTCGTCGCGCTTGCGGATCGCCTCGATCAGCCGCGTCGCGGTGCGGTCGATCCGCGCCTCCTGCGGCGGGCCGAGATGCGAAGCGGGCAAGAGTCGCGCGGCAATCTCGGCATCATCGGGCGCATAGGGGGCGGTGAAGGGCGGCGGGATGTTCGGCATGGCGTGTCCTGTGGCTCAAATTCAGGATAAGGCCCGCTAGACCGTAGTTCGATAGACAAATTAGCCATTTTGCCTTAGGAAATGAAGATCATTGGTGCATTGGCCACATAAAATATGGAACTCGATCGAATTGACCGGAAGATCCTCTCGATTCTGCAGCAGGACGGGCGCATCGCCAATGTCGAGCTCGCCGAGCGCATCGGGCTGTCGCCGACCTCGGTCGGCGAGCGGCTGAAGCGGTTGCAGCGGGAGGGCTTTGTCGAGGGCTACGGCGCGCGGCTCAATCCGCACCGGCTCGGCCTGGGTCTTCTGGTGTTCGTCGAGGTGCTGCTCGACAAGACCACGCCGGACAATTTCGAGCGGTTCGCGCGCGCGGTGAAACTCGCACCCGAGGTGCTGGAGTGTCACATGGTTGCAGGAGGCTTCGACTATCTTGTGAAGGCGCGGCTTGCGGACATGACCGCCTATCGACGCTTCCTCGGCGAGACGTTGCTGTCGATGCCCGGCGTGCGCGAGACGCGAACCTATGCGGTGATGGAAGAGATCAAGCGCGACGCACCATTGCCGGTGGACTAACGAAGGGCCGTCGCGATTGTCATTGCTGTGGCGTTGAACGAGCGGTCTTCGCGGGAAAATAGCTCTCCGTGTGCAATCGCAACGCCCGTCGTCGAATGCACTGGCCGTCTTCTAAAATTTTTTTGGCCCGGCTCCCGGACAGATCCGGGAGGCAGCAAAGGCTGCCGGGCTTATACTTTGAGGTTCTCTGCGGAGGTCTTGCCCCGGTTTGCGATCTCTTCGTATTCCACCGTCTGTCCTTCGTTCAGGGACGACAGACCGGCTTTCTGCACTGCCGAGATATGCACGAACACATCCTTGCCGCCCGACGCAGGCTGGATAAATCCATAACCCTTCGTCGGGTTGAACCACTTGACCGTACCTTTAGCCATCACGTCTTCTCCGCGGGTCTTCCTCCGAGATCTCGAACCGCCAGTCCCCGCCAACCGGCCGGTTCGGTCCTAACAGGATACGCGGAATGTGGCCGGCTTGGTAGCTCAAACCATATCGGCATTTCGCCGAATTCCGCTCAACTTCGCAGCGTTTTTGCCGATTTTGCCCGTTTCGCGGTCAATTGATCGGCACGCCGCGCGCCATCCGTCAATAAGTCGCGGCCAGATAATCGACGATCTTGCCGACATCGGCATCGTCGATCGGCGCGCCATAGACCTTGATCATCTTGGTCACCTCGGCCTGCCAAAAACCTTTCTTGTCCTTCATCGGCGGCTGCGTGTTGACGTAATCGGCCGAGTGGCAGGCGCTGCAATTGCCCTGCACGACCTCGAGATTGGGGCCCGGCTTGAAGGCGGCGACCTCGTCGGGCGTCTTGTAGTTGAGCGGCGCTGCAAGTGCCGAACCGACCATTGCGGCGACGGCGAGTGAGATGGCGAGGAGAACGGTGCGCTGCATGATCATTCTCCCTCAGGCCACGGTGACGCGGACGGTTTCGACGACGTTGCGTAGATAACCGGCCGGATTCCAGCGTGGCGCATCCGGCTGGGTCTCGCCACCATTGCCGGTGGCGCGCACCTTGAGCTCGTGGGCGCCCGCCGCGAGCTTCACCGGCAGCTTCCATTCACGGAATGAGTATTTGCCGAGATCCTTGCCGAGCTTGGCGCTGACCCAGGTCTTGCCGCCGTCGGTGGAAACCTGGACATCCTTGATGCCCTTGCCGCCGTCGAAGGCGATGCCGCGCAGCGTCGTGCCGCCGGCCTTCAGCTTGGCGCCATCGGGAACGCTGGTGATGAAGGACCGAATGGTGAAGCGGTTGATCGGGATCGTCGCCTTCGGCGCGGTGCCTGGCTCGACCGCATTGTTCGGCGTGTCCGGAATGCGATAGGCCGACTTCATCCAGAAGCCGTCATAGACATTGTCGATGACGGTGATCTCGTTGAGGTGCTTGACCCAGTAGGTGCCGTAATAGCCGGGCACGATCAGGCGCAGCGGAAAGCCGTTGAGGAACGGCAGGTCCTCGCCGTTCATGCCGTAGGCCAGCATCACCTCGCCGTCGGTGGCATGATCGAGATCGAGCGCCTTGACGAAATCCGGCGTCTTGTCGCTGACGGGGCCGTCCATGCCGTTGAAGGTGACCTGCTTGGCGCCGCTCTGCACGCCCGCCATCTCCAGCACGGCCTTCAGCGGCACGCCGCGCCAGCGCGCATTGCCCATCGCCCCATTGGCGAGCTGGCCACCGGCGACACGCGGCTCGGAGAAGCCGCGGCTGTTGCCGGAGCACTGGTTGACGGCGACGATCTCGGTCGCCTTCATTTTCCTGATGTCCTTGAGCGACAGCTTGAGCGGCTTGTCGACCTTGCCCTTGACCTCGAGCGTGAACTTGTCGGGATCGAGATTGTAGGGCAGGTCCGAGAGGTGATAGCGCACGAAGAACGCGTTATTCGGCGTGATCGGACCGTCGTTGAAGATCGCGAACGGCGTCTCGAGCTGCGGCGGCCGGCTGGTCAGGCCGATCATCGGCCGCTTCTGCGGATATTTCACCAGCGGCCGTTCGCCATTGGCGAAGGGAAGCGTGACGGTGTCGAGTGCCAGCGCCTTGGTGGAATTCAGTGTGGCCGCCATAGCGGCAAGACCCGCTCCTTTGAGCAGGTCGCGTCGATCGAACATTCTCGTCTCCTCCCGGAGCTTTTCGTTGGACCGCGGTCATCACCGCGATCCCGCGCTCATCTGTCGCAACGATTGAGATGAAGTCAATTCGTGCTTTCGCAGCAGGCCCATGTCGCTGCGTTGCAGCAAGCCGGTGTTACGTTCGTAACGAGATTGCCGAGCTGTAGCCGCAGTGAAAGTGCACTCCCTCTCCCCGCAAGCGGGGAGAGGTGAAGAATCAAGCTGCGACGCGCTCGCTTCGGTCAACCAGCGCCGACAGCTGCCTCGTGTCCGCAACCACGCGCACGGCCAGGGGCTCGTCGCGGCCGCGGATCGCGACCTCCTGCTGCGGCAGCGCATCGTCGGCAAGGCCCGCGGTACGGCGGACCTCCTCCGAGACGATTGCTTCGCAGGCCAGCGTCTTGGTCATGTCCTGGAGCCGGGCGGCGACGTTGACGGCATCGCCGAGCGCGGTGAAGACGATGTGATCGCGATAGCCGATGTCGCCGATGATGACCTCGCCGCCGTGAATGCCGATGCCGAAGCGGATCGGCTGGCGGAGATCGTGGCTCAGGAGCTCGTTGAGCTCGTCGATATGCGTGGCGATGCCGGCGGCAGCCTTCAGCGCTTGCCGGCAGGCGGTCTCCGGATCGGCTGACAGCCCGAACAGCGCCAGCATGCCGTCGCCGACGAACTGGTTCGGCTGGCCGCCATTCTCGATCACGGCCCGCGAGACGGCGCCGAGGAAGCGGTTGACGATGAAAACGGTGTCGAATGGCAGCCGCTTCTCGGCAAGCTGCGTCGAGCCGCGCATGTCCACGAACAGGCTGACGAGGTAGCGCTCCTGGCCGATTCTGGCTGACGTCGAGGCCTGCCCGTCCGCCGAATGCGTGTGGGGCGTGAACAGCTGGAAGAAGGAGAGGTCGGAGTCCGGCCGCAGCTGGCAGGCAAGCCGGATCGAGGGATCGGCAGTGCCGACGCGCGCGAGCACGAAGGCCTCGCGCTGCGACGGCTCGGGCAGGGCGGCATGGTCACCGATGATGCGGATGCGGCAGGTCGAGCAGCGGGCGCGGCCGCCGCAGACGCTGGCATGCGGCACATTGTGGCGCAGGCTCGCCTCCAGCACGGAGAGACCCTTCGGCACGCGCACCGTCTTGCCGTTGCCGTAGGACAGCGCGATCATGCCGCGGCGCCGCTCGCGCAAGGCGCGCACGCCGCGTGCCGCCAGCGCCAGTCCGAGCAGGCCGACATAGCCGATGGTGAGGCCGCCGGTGATGCGGTCGAGCGTCGCCGCTTCCGCGGTCGAGCCGAGCTGGCGGCGGGTGAGATTGTGCGTGCGCCATTCGCCGTCGTCGACCTCGACCTGGACGCTGCGTCCGCCCTGGTAGACGCCGAGCAGCGACAGCGTCGGGATCAGCACGGCGGCGGCGAGCAGATAGGGCGCGGCGCGCGCGAAGAACGGTTTCAGGCGCAGCCAGAAATAGATGCCGATGCAGCCATGGACCCAGGCGATGATCAGCAGGACCGTCATGGTCCAGATCCGGTTCGAGGTGACGAAGAACAGATAGAGTTCCTGCGGATAGAGCTTCTGGTGTCCGTACAGCGTGTAGCCGAGGCGGACGCCGATCACATGGGCCATGACGAGGGCGGGGATGCTCAGGCCCAGCACGAGCTGGAGCGGCTCGATCGTCCGCCAGCGGAACTGGCGGCGCTGATAGAGCGCGTAGATGCCGAGCCCCATATGCGTGAGCGCGGCCGTATAGAACACGATCGCGATGGGGAGGAACCGCCAGAACGCCGTGTGATAGTAGACCCCGATCTCCATGGCATCGACCGAGATGTTGCCGAGCGCATGGTTGAGGAAATGGCTCACCACGTAGGAGAACAGGATGACGCCGCAGACCAGCCGAACCTGCCGCATGCTGGTCGCGCGGGAAAGTTCGGACAATCGTGAGGATGCAGTGGCCATGATTCGGTTGTATCAGTTCATGAAGGAGAACAGCCAGCGTAGCGTTTAATTCCAGGGGCGGACAGCTGGCCTGATCACATGCGCGGCAAGGTTACCGAACCGTAGGGTGGGCAAAGGCGCGCGCCACACCCACCGCTGTCGTCCCGGACAAGCGCCGCGAAGCGGCGCGCCGATCCGGGATCCATAGCCACAGGATCGGATTTGACGAAGACTCGTGGTTACCAGTTCGCGCCAAGACTCCTCCCTGTGGCTATGGGTCCCGGGCTCGCGACTTCGTCGCGCCCGGGACGACATCGGTGTTTGCGGCACCACCCCCCGCATTGACTCCCCCTCCCAGGTTGGCGAAAAGCGCGGCCGTGACGACAGCCCCTGATATCACCGTGTCCCCAGCCGGCGCCGCGCGCCGTCCTCTCGTTATGGCCGTGTTCGTCATCGCCGCGATGACGCTGCTGCGCATCGTCTACGCCTCCGCCATCGAGCTGCGCACCGACGAGGCCTATTACTGGACCTGGTCGAAGGAGGGAGCGCTCAGCTTCCTCGATCATCCCCCCATGATCGCCTGGTTCATCCGTTTTGGTACCGCGATCTTCGGCGACACCGTGCTCGGCGTCCGCTTCGGCGGCATCGTCGCGATGCTGGTGACGCAGCTGCTGCTCGCCGACATCGTCCGCCGCCTCACTCATGATGCGCGCGCCATCATGTTCGCGGTGCTGATGCCGGAGGCTGCGCTCTATTACGGCCTGCTGATGGCCAAGGTCGCGCCGGACGTTGCCATGATCCCGTTCGCGGTGGCAATGATGTGGTCCCTGGTGCGGCTCGCGCAGGGCGGCGATGGACGCTGGTGGCTGGCGGCGGGCCTGTTCGCCGGGCTGTCGATGCTGTCGAAATTCACTGCGATCATGTTCGCGCCGGCGGTCGCCGCGTTTTTGCTGGTGCCGGATTGGCGCTGGCGCTGGCTGCGCAGTCCTTACCCCTATCTCGCGGTGCTGATCGCGATCGCCGTGTTCTCCCCGGTGCTGATCTGGAACGCGCAGCACGACTGGGCCTCGTTCCGTTTCCAGGGCGTGCGGGCCACCGCCAATTACGGCATCTCGCTGCGCACGATCGGCGATTACATCGGCCTGCAATTCGGCCTGGTCGGCTTCGTCATGCTGCCGGTCGTGCTGTCAGGCCTCGTGATGACGGCGTGGCGCGGCTATCGCACGCGCGAGCCGGTCGCGATCCTGCTGTCGACCGCGGTGCTGGTGCCGTTCCTCTATTTCTTCTTCAAGTCGACGACGCTCAGGGTCGGCGACACCTGGCCGATGTTCATGTGGCCGGTCGGCTTTGCCGCCGCCGCGGTCAACCTCGTCATGCTGTCGCGCGAGCACTGGTCGGCGCGGATGATCCGGTTGAGCATCTTCTGGCTCAATACGGCGGTCGTCTCGGGGATCGCCTTCGTCGTCATTGTATTCCTGTACTACGTCGCCGCGCCCTGGAATCTCCTCGGCAAGATCGATCCGATCGGCGCCGAGGCCGGCTACGAGCAGGTCGCGGCGCGTGCGCAGGCCGCGCTGGATGAGACCGGCGCGACCTGGATCGCGACCACGGACTATCGCACCTACGCGATGATGCGCTGGCTGTTCAGAGGCCGCGTGCCCGTCATCGAGATCAACGAACGCGGTCGCTTCCAGGGGTTTCGCGATCCCGGCATGGATCGGATCAGCGGGCATGCGGGCATCTATGTCGGGCGAGAGCCGGACAATCGCGCACCGGTGTGGGGATCGATCCCGGCGAAGCGCGAGCAGCTCGGCCAGGTCGAACGTCGCTGGCGCGGCGTTCTGACGGATACCTACGTGATTGAGAAGCTCACCGGCTGGACGCCGGAACTCTCGCCGCCAACGGATTCGCCGCTGTTTCAATGGCGGGTGCTGGCGGGGGAATTCGAGAAACGTACGCTCGCCTAGCGAGGCACCCTTCTTCCCTTCTCCCCTTGTGGGGTCCCAAAGGCAAACGAGGCCACGCGTTGAAGCGGCTTGGCGTGGCATGAGAACAACATACAAACAGAAATCTGAGCTGATCGCTTAGCTGAAACCAGCATTTTTCCCGACATTCACAGGCCGCCATCCCAGATTACCACCCGCTCAAGCATTTAAGCCACTAAGCTGGAGCTATCGTGACGAAACATATTTTCTCTTATTGATATTATCTACGGGGATCGGACATGTTTGATGTCTATCGCAATGGCAAGCGGGACTTCCTCGTCGTCAGCAACGGCTCTCCGATGCCCGCCCTCTACTCTTCCAACAAATGGCGCAAGAGCAGAGCGAGAGTTCTCAAGGTCAGCGACGAGATCAAGGCAGCCGTCCAGGAGCGAGGTTATTATCTTGGCAGCGTGCGGGTGACCAAGAAGGACCTGATCCACACCGAGTGCAGCGTTGCCGATACGACACCGGGCAATCTCTGAACATCCGGCCGACTAGGCCGGCAACCGAGCCAGCCCGGCCTCAATCACGACGATGTCTTCCTCGATCTGCCGGATCGTACTCCTGCAGTCGATCCCGGTACATGCATCGAGATCCGCGATAAGTTTGCGACGCTGTGTTCGAAGCTCATCAAGAGCTGCTTGGTCCCTGAGGGAAACCTAGCCCTCCACGATCAGCTCAATTGCACCTGCCACCATCAAACTCTCCACGCCTTGTTAGCCCCGTCAAGGCACTCCCGACCAGGCGAGGATCGATCGTGCCAATTGGTTACGCGGCTCAATCCCGCGCACTGAGTTCTTCCAGAACAACGCGCCTCCGCAGCTCGTGTGCAGCAGCGGTCAATTGAGACCCTGCGATCAGCCTGAGCCGCTTCAATCTTGAGAGAGCGACGGGGTCGCACAGCTCGATGGAGAGCCCGGCGCCCAATATCGCAATGGCGCGTTGCTCCTCCGCATCGAGATCAGTCCAGGGGATGCCCTTCATCACCGGCCTCAAATCGTCCAGTGCACCTTAAAATCCAAACGCGCGCCTGATTTGCCGCAGCATATCCATGGCCGCGTCGGTGTACCGACCGTTGGTCAGGTATCGATCCAGTTGCAGTGTGCTGATCAGCGCCACAAGCGCTGCCATTAAGCCCTTAAACATTGGGCCTCTCCTGAAAGAGACCGCCAACCGGGCGTGTCGAAATATTGAGCCGTTCTCAGAATGCGCGCCGCATATGGCGGCCTAATATGCAAATGGTGACATTGACTGGTAACCAGTTTCTTAATGGGGTGACGCGCGGTGGTATGGGGCGGCCAGAGGCTGACTTAAAAGCGACGACTTGAATTGCCGCCTCCTCGTGCTCAGTTGCCATTAACTGCGGCACATAATCCTCCAATACTCGAAAGGGCTAACTCGATAGTTCGCTTGCGAGGTGCGGCTTGACTGAGCAAGGTCATTTTACCGGACAATTGCCCTTTAACCCCGTCCGGGTCTGCCTCAGATCAGCCGGCGAGGGATGATATTCCGCTCGTTGGCTCGATTGGGTGGCATCAGCTGCTCGGAGCCTTTCGTGTGGTCCTTTGCTGTTGCGGCACTGTTCCTGGCGTTGTTGGTGTTTGGTGCGGTCGGGTTTATCATTGTCAGCTTTGACTTTCCCGATGAACCGCGAGCTTAAGCTTCGCTCATTCAGGCGGCGCGCCATGTGTCGGTCCGGCGAATGGCGCGAACGATGGCGCGAATAGCGCCGCTACTCCTCGTCCTTCTTCCGCAACAGATCCGTCGCGAGGTCCGACAGTTTTGGCGGCGGCAGCGCCGCGAACGGCAGCGGCCGCGTCACGTCGATCGCGGCCAGACCCAGCCGCGCGGTCAGCAATCCGTTCAGCACACCTTCGCCGAGCCGCTGCGACAGCTTTGCCGCAATCCCATGGCCGAGCATCTGCTGCACCAGGCTGTCGCTCGCGGCCATGCCGCCGGTGATGGCGAGATGGGCGATCACGTGGCGGAGCAGGCGGATCATGCCGAGCGCGCCGGGGCGGCCGCCATAGAGAAAAGCGAGCTGACGGATCAGGCGCAACGCGGCCACGAACACGAATAACACGTCGATCGCCGCGCGCGGCGAAACTGCGGTCACGATCGAGACCTTTTGCGCGGCCGACGACACCAGCCGCCGCGCTTCCGCATCCAGCGGCGACATCAATTCGCGCTCGGCAAGCCGGATCATGTCGGCGCCGTCGATGATCTCGCCCGTGTGGCTCTCCAGCGTCGCGCGAGCGCGTGCAAGCTGCGGATTTTGGTGCGCGATCTTGAGCAGGTCCTGCACGATGACGCGGCTCTCCTTGCGGTCGTCACTGGCAAGGACTGCCGCGGCGCGCGCATGCAGCTTCTCGATGGTTGCAAGGCGCGCCAGACCAAAGGCCTCGCGCCCGATCACCACCGCGAGCGCCAGTGCGGTGACGAAGGCGAATGCGAGGCCGACGAAGCCGAGCGTTTCGCTGCGCGCAAACAGATCCTCGATCAGACGGACCACGCCGAGCCCGGTGCCGAGCAGCGTCAGCCCGCCGAGTCCGGACCAGAACAGCGTGCCCCAGGGAAAGCCGCGCCGCGCGGGGAGCGCCGCCTCGATCGGCACCGGCAATGCCTGCGGATCGTGCTCGGGCGTGATCTGGATCGTGGTGCGGCCAAGCCGCGCCGCTTCGTCGGCTTCGGTGACGACGACGCCGGGATCGTCGAGCCGGAACGTCGCCGGCCGCCGCGGCTTGGATCGGTCGTTCATGACAGCTTGTCTCCGATCAGGAACTGCAGGGCACGGTCGAGGCGGATGTGTGGCAGCGCCGGCTCGTCATTGCCCTCGCGTTCGAGCTTTGGCGGACGGAAGCGCAGGAAGCGAAAATCGCTCTTCTCGGCGGCCTCGGTCGAGAGGCCGCGGAATGCGTCGGTGCCGTTGAACAGCGGCTCGGGGTCCTGCGGCAGGTCACCCGGAAACGTCGCAACCTCCATGTTGCCGTCAAAGAATTCGCCGCCCGCGCTTTCGCCGGCCGCCGGCGTTCCCAGGATCGACGGCAATTTGTCGCGGCCATGCGCGACCTGGGCCTCGCGCGTGGCGCGAACTGCGGCAAGCGCTACCACGTCGATCTCCGCGCCGGTATCTTCCGCGCGCACCACCGCGCGGGTGACGGCGCGGCGCAGCACCGCCTCGAGCCGGTCGTGACTGGAATGATGCAGATGGTCCGCCTTGGTCGCCGCGAACAGGATGCGGTCGATACGCGGCCGGAACAGGCTGGAGAGGAAGGTGCTGCGGCCGATGCGGAAGCAGTCGAGAATTCCGGCAAGCGCGGCTTCGAGATCGTGCAGCGCTTCGGGGCCGGAGTTGAAGGCGGCGAGCGCGTCGGCCAGCACGATCTGGCGATCGAGCCGGGCAAAATGATCATGGAAGAACGGCCGCACCACGACGTCCTTGTAGGCCTCGAAGCGGCGGACCATCATCGCCCACAGCGAGCCGTCCGGTGCCTGGCCGCCCACGGGCACGTCGAGCGGTGCAAAAGTCAGCGCCGGCGTGTCGGCGAGATTGCCGGGCATCAGGAAGCGGCCGGGCGGCAGCAGGCTCATCGCGAACCGCTCGTCGCGGCAGGCGCGCAAATAGCCGGTGAAGAGCTTTGCCGCCGTCAGCGTCGCCTGCTCGTCCTCGCGCGCCTCGGGCTTGAGCGTCGCGAGATGCGCGTGCCAATCCGCCGCAAGATGCGCGCGCGGCGCCTCGCGCGACAGCGCGAGGCTTTCGGCCGACCATTGCTCATAGCTCTTCTGGAGCAGCGGCAGGTCGAGCAACCACTCGCCGGGATAATCGACGATGTCGAGCGTCAATGTGCGGTCGGCGCCGTTCTGGCGCTGATAGTCGATGACGAGCCTGAGTTCGCTGATGTCGACGGTCGAGTTCGGCCAGCGCCGCTCCTCGAGCAGCGCGCGCAAATGGTTCTCATAGGCGAAGCGCGGCACGGCGTCGTCCGGCTGCGGCGCCAGATGCGCCCGCGCGATCCGGCCCGAGGCATAGGCCTCGAACACCGGAAAGCGGCCGCCACGGGTGAGGCCATGGATCAGCGCGGTGATGAATACGGTCTTACCGGCCCGTGACAGGCCGGTGACCCCGAGACGCACCGTCGGGTTGAAGAAGTGCTCGCCATAGTCGATCAGCGCCCTGGCCGACAGCCGCGCTTCTTCGACCATATCCTGGAAACTGAATGCCATATGAACGTGATTGATCTCGGGGCGGGCGGAACAGTGAAGCCGTTCACAAAAGTGGCAATTGCGTAGGGAAAATCAAGCTTCATACTTCCACCGCCTTTGTCGGCAAATCAGCCGTTTGAACGATGCGCCGATCGCGAAAGACCCTACAAGAGGGCATTGTCTTAGCCTTGCGGATTGCCATGACCGTCTTCCCGCTGAAACAGCTCGCATCCACCTCCGTCCACGCCGCGGCCGACGCGATCGGCTGGAACTACGACCGTGCCGAATTGATCGCGGACGGCGTGATCCACGCGATCGGCGTGTTCTGCGGCATCGTCGCCGCCACGGTCCTGGTGGTGCTGACGGCGGTTTATGCCGACGCCACCAACATCGTCGGGGTCTCGATCTATGTCGCCGGCCTGCTCTCGATGCTGGTGCTGTCGGCGACCTATAATCTCTGGCCGGTCTCGCCGGCCAAATGGCTGCTGCGGCGGTTCGACCATTGCGCGATCTATCTGCTGATCGCGGCGACCTATACGCCGTTCATCCTCGAGGTGAGGGACAGTGTGTTCGCGCTGGTGCTGCTCGGCGGCGTCTGGTGCGTCGCGATCCTCGGTATCGTGCTGAAACTTCTCTATCCCGGCCGGTTCGACCGCGTCGCAGTCGGAATCTATCTCGCGATGGGCTGGAGCGGCGTGATGGTCTACGACGCCGTGGTCAAGGCGCTGCCTGCGCTGGTGCTGGGCTTCATCCTTGCGGGCGGCCTGCTCTACAGCTTTGGCGTGATCTTCCATGCCTGGCGGCGGCTGCGCTTCCAGAATGCGATCTGGCACGGCTTTGTCTTGGCCGGCGCGGCGTGCCATTATACCGCGGTGCTCGACCTCGTGTTGAGCTGAGCAAGATCCGCGAAGCGGAATAAGCGAAGCGGTATAAGATAGCGAAGCGCTATCCGAAAAGAGAAGCGCTACAAGACAAAGAGGAGACGTCGCATGCAGGTGACCGGCAAGGTCGTGGTCGTCACGGGCGGCGCAAACGGCATCGGCAAGGCGCTGTGCGAGGCCTTCCACAAGGCGGGTGCCGCCAAGGTCGTCGTCGCGGACATGGACGCCGCCAATGCAAGAGCCGTCGCCGCCACGGTGGATGGCGCGGCCTTCAGATGCGACGTCGCGCAGGAAAAAGAGGTCGCCCACGTCATCGAGGAGACCGAACGGCAGTTCGGCCCGATCGAATTGTTCTGCTCCAATGCCGGCATCGGTGGCGGCTTCGATCCGATGTCGGTCAATGCCGGCGGCGCCTCCGACGAGCCGTGGCAGCGGAGCTGGGCGATCCATGTCATGGCCCATGTCTATGCGGCGCGGTATCTCATTCCCCGCATGAAGGCGCGCGGCGGCGGCTATTTCCTCAACACGATCTCGGCGGCGGGTCTGCTGTCGCAGGTCGGAAGCCCGGCCTATTCCACCACCAAACACGCCGCGGTCGGCTTTGCCGAAAATCTCGCGATCTCGCACAAGGCGGACAATATCAAGGTCTCGATCCTCTGCCCGCAGGGCGTCGACACCAACATGCTGCGCTCGATCCCGAAGGGCCCGCAATCCGGCGATGGTGATCTCACGCCGGAGCAGGTTGCGAAAGACGTGCTCGCCGGCCTCGCGCAGGAGACCTTCCTGATCCTGCCGCACCCCCAGGTGCTCGGCTACATGCGCAAGAAGACCGAGAATTACGACCGCTGGATCGGCGGCATGGCCAAGATCCAGGCCAAGATGCGGGAGGAGTTCGGGAAGTAGCCGGCGCACTTGACGCTGTCATGCCCCGCGAAGGCGGGGCATCCAGGACGCCGCGGCCTGTCGGTTCAACCACATCCGTCTCGGAATACTGGATCGCCCGCCTTCGCGGGCGATGACACCTAGTTACGCCGCCGACTCCCCCTCATCCTCCATCCGGCTCTGCCGCAGCGCCCGCGCATAGAGCATCATGCCCTCGCGCACCGTGCGCTGCTCGGCCTCTGTCAGCGCGGTCAGCGCGCCGCGCACCTGCTGGCGGCCGAACGCGTGCAGCGCCTCCAGTGTGCGCCGGCCCTTCGCCGTGAGCGACAACAGCTTGCTGCGCGCATCGGCTTCGTCAGGCGTCTCCCGCAGCTCGCCGCAATCGACCAGCTTGCGCACCATGCGGCTGACGCTGGATTTCTCCAGCCGCAGGAAATCGCCCAGCTCGCCTGAGTTCATCGGGCCGCGAATCCCGATCTCCAGGATCGTGTGCACGGCCGAGGGCGGATAGTCCGAGGCCGCCACCGTCGCATCCATGAAGCCGAGCTCCCGCACCATCAATCGCGAGGCGGCGCGGATGTCGTCGATCAGCGAAGGCTCGGCCATCTTGACTCCCGGCATATAGTTGTATCATACAACGAAATGCACGCAACGTCGCGCGCAAGCGTTTTGGAGTGAGCCATGAGCGGAACTTTGCCGGCCGGGATGCGGATGAGAGGCAAGGTCTGCCTCGTCACGGGCGGCGGCAGCGGCATCGGCCGCGCCACGGCGCTGCGGATGGCCTCGGAAGGCGCGGAGGCGATCGTCGTTGCGGGGCGGCGCGAAGCCGAAATCAAGGACACCGCCGCAGCGTGCCGGGAGCTCGGCGCTGAAGCGATAGCGATCCAAACCGACATCACGCGAGAGGACGACGTCGAACGTCTGGTTCGCACGGCGGTCGAGCGCTGCGGTCGGCTCGATGTCGCCTTCAACAATGCCGGATTCCAGGAGCGCCGCGCGCCGCTGGAAGAGCAGAGCACGGAGATCTACGACACGGTGTTCGACACTAATGTCCGTGCGCTGTTCTTGTGCCTGCGCCATCAATTGCCGGCGATGCTGGCGCAGGGGCGCGGCAGCATCGTCGTCAACGCCTCCGTCAGCGGCGTGCGCAATCCCAATCCCGGCTTCTCGCTCTACTCGGCCTCGAAGGCCGCCGCGATCTCGCTGACACGCTCGGCCGCGATGGAGAACGCCCCGCGCGGCATCCGCATCAACGCCATCGCGCCCGGCCGCGTCGTCACCGACATGATGCTGCGCGCCGGCGTCGGCGATGTCGCAACCGTCAGTGCGGGCCTGCCGCTGCGGCGGATGGGGAGTCCGGAGGAAGTGGCGGAGGCCGTGGTGTGGCTGTCGTCCGACGCGTCATCCTACGTCGTCGGGCATGTGCTGGCGGCGGACGGGGGATTTTTGGCGTCGTAGTTGGCGCGATGTCGCGGCAAATTCGGTGTCGTCCCCGCGGACGCGGGGACCCATGACCACAGGGAGTAATCGTGGCGCGAAGCTGCCCACCACGAGTCCTCGTCAAACTTCTCCCTGTGGGTATGGGTCCCTGCGCCCCGTGCGCAATTGCGCACTAGGCAGGGACGACAAAGCTAATGCTTCTGCCCGTACAGCACCGGCACCGCCGAATCCACGACGACCTCGACGAGGCTCGTCCCGTCGAACGCCATTCCGCGCTCGAGCGCCTCGCCCAGTTCCGCGGCCTTGCTCACCCGCACCGCATGGCACCCCATGCCCTCGGCGAGCCTGACGAAATCGATCCCCGGCAGCTCCAATCCCGGCACGTTCCTCACCTGCATCACCTGGCTGAACGAGCGCATTGCGCCGTAGCCGGAATTGTTGATGACGACGATGGTCAGCGGCAGCTTTCGTTGCGCGGCGGTCCACAGCGCCTGGATCGAATACATCGCCGAGCCGTCGCCGATCAGGCACACCGTCCGCTGCTTCGGCTTGCCGAGCGCCATGCCGACCGCCGCGGGTAGCGAGTAACCGAGGCCGCCGCTTGCCATGGTGTAGAAACTGTCCTGGCCGCGCATCGGCATGAACTTCTGCATCGCCGGCCGGTGCGAGGGCACTTCCTCGACGAGTGACGCGTCGTCCGGCATCGCCTGCGACAGCGAATGCAGCAAAAATTCCACCGGCAGCGGATCGGCGGCCTGCGGCGCCGACGGCAGCGTGCGGCCTTTCGGCGTCGCGCGCTTGCTCTCCGGCAGCAGGTCGAGCAGCAGGCTCAGCGCCGGCGTCATGGTCGCGATGATGCTGGTGCCGACCGGCGTCACCGCCGCCGCGTCCGGATCATCGGTGATCTGAAAAATCGTCGCGCCGCCGTCGAAGATCGCGGCATGGCCCTCGACATGGAAGGTGAACACGGGCGCGCCGATGACCACGACCACATCGTGCTCGCGCAGCGCGTCGGACAGTTGTGCGGGCGAGGCGTGCAGGAAGCCCGCGAACTGGGGATGACGCTCGGGGAAGGAGCAGCGCGCGGAGAACGGGCTGACCCAGACGCTGGCCTTCGCCTTCTCGGCGACGCGCACCATCAAATCGACCGCGCCGGCGCGGTCGACGCCGGGGCCGACCACGAGGGCAGGGTGTTTTGCAGAGCCGAGCGCGGCGACCAGCGCCGTCATCGCGTCCGGCTCGGGCCCGATCTCGCGGCTGACCTTGCGGGCCTCGACCGGTGCGGTCGCATGGGCCCAGTCGTCGATCGGGATCGACACGAAGGTCGGCCCGCAGGGCGGCTGCATCGCGGTGTAATAGGCCCGCGCGATCGCGGCCGGAACGTCCTCGGGCCGGGCCGGCTCGACGCTGTACTTGACGTAAGGCCGCGGGAATTCCGAGGCGCGCTCGGCATACAGGAACGCCTGCAAGGGCAGGATCGAGCGCGCCTGCTGGCCCGCGGTGATCACGAGGGGCGTCTGGTTGCGGTGCGCGGTGTAGATATTGCCGAGCGCGTTGCCGACGCCGGCGGCCGAATGCAGATTGACGAAGCCGGCATTGCGCGTCGCCTGCGCGTAACCATCGGCCATGCCGACGGCGGAGGCCTCCTGCAGCGCCAGCACGTAGTCGATGTCATCAGGCCAGTCGCTCAGGAACGGCAACTCGGTCGAGCCGGGATTGCCGAACACCCTGTCGATGCCCAGCGAGCGCAGCAGATCGAGCGTCGCCTGCTTCACGGTGACGGACTTGCTGCCGCTCTTGCCGTTCTTGGCCATGGTTTCCGTCCCTCTTTATTCCTCATCCTGAGGAGCGCGGAACGCGCGTCTCGAAGGATGAAGGCCCGGCTGGTGGCCTCGCCCTTCGAGACGCGCGCGAAGGGGCGCGCTCCTCAGGGTGAGGGTCTAATAACGGTGCCTACCACACCGCCGTGCCCTTCATCGTCGGCTGTCCCTCCGCATTCGCGGTCCACAGCTCCAGGCCCGCCTCAGTCTCGTTGGCGTTGATGGAGAACTCGGTGCCCTCGAACAGCGGCTGAAGGCCGCGATACGAAAACTTCTTCGGCGCCTTGCCGTCGTGCAGCTTCGCCGCCATCTCCACGATCAGCGCCGCCTGCAGCGGCCCGTGGAAGATCAGGCCCGGGTAACCCTCGACCTTGGTGACGTAGTCGCGGTCGTAATGGATGCGGTGGCCATTGAAGGTCAGCGCGGAATAACGAAACAGCAGCACGGGATCGGACACGTGCGTCTCGCGGCGCTGCGCCTTGGGCGGCGGAGGCGGGGCCTTTGCCGTCGCAGGCGCGCTCGTCGTCATCTCGCGATAGACGATGTCCTGCCGCTCGCGGATGGCAACGCCCCGCGGCGAGGAGATGCTGTGCTCGACCGAGACGAAGCACAGCGTGCCGGTCGAGCCGGATTTCACCTGCACATCGGCGATGCGCGAGGTCCGCGTCGATTCATCGCCGACGCGCAAGGGCTGCAGGAATTCGATCTCGCCGCCGGCCCACATCCGGCGCGGCAGCGGCACCGGCGGCAGGAAGCCGCCGCGGGTCGGATGGCCGTCGGGTCCCAGCATCGACATCGGAAACACCGGCTGCGCCAGGCACCAGTGCACCGTGAACGGCGCGGCATCACCCTTTTTGGGCTCGCCGACCTCCTGGAACAGCGTCGCGCGCAGGCCCTTGACGAGCTGCGCGGTGACGATGTCGGTGGCCTCGGTGCTGCGGCCGATCCATTGCCGCAAGTGATCGATGTCGAGCTTCTCGGCCATGACGCCTCGCTCTTGTTATGACTTCTTGGCCGGCCGCTCGCCGATGCCTGGCACGGCGCCATAGCTGCGGGTCTCGCCGACGATGATCGGCGCCGGCGCGGGGTAGCTGACGCGTCCCTGTGGCGTATCAACCTCGATCCGGCGCAGATGCGGATGGTTGGTGAGGTCGGCCATGGTGTTGACCTCGGCAAACGCGATGTCGGCGTTCGACAGCCGCTTCAACAGCTCGTCGCGCGTCATCTTGCCGAAAATGTCTGCGACCGTCGTGTCGGTGAAGTCGCGATTGCGCACGCGCTCGACCATGTTGGCGACGCGCGGATCGGCCGGCAAATCGGGCTGGTCGAGCACCTTGACGCACAGCGTCTTCCACTCGCGCTCGCTCTGGATCGAGATCAAGATGTCCTTGCCGTCCTTCGATGTGAACACGCCGTAGGGCGCGATCGAGGGATGGCGCAGGCCCATGCGCTTCGGCGGATTGCCGGCTTCGGAATTGAGCAGCGGCACGGTGCACCAGTCCGCCATCACGTCGAACATGGAGATGCGGATGTCACAGCCCTTGCCGGTGCGCCCGCGCGCGATCAGCGCTTCCAGGATCGCCGCATGCGCGGTCGCGCCGGTCGCGACGTCGACGATGGACATGCCGACGCGCGAGGCGCCGTCAGGATTGCCGGTGATGGAGGCGAGGCCGCTCTCGGCCTGGATCAGCAGGTCATAGGCCTTGCGGTGGGCGTAGGGACCTTCGTCGCCATAGCCGGTGATGGTGCACGAGATCAGCTTCGGATAGTCCTTCAGCAGCCGCTCGCGCGAAAAGCCGAGCTTGTCCATCGAGCCCGGCTTGAGGTTCTGGATCAGCACGTCCGCGCTCGCGATCAGCTTCTCGAGCTCGGCGCAGCCTTCCTTGGTGGCGAGATCGACCACCGCCGATTGCTTGCCGCGGTTGAGCCACACGAAATAGCTGCTCTGGCCCTTGGCCGCCGCGTCATAGCCGCGGGCGAAATCGCCCTCGGGCCGCTCGATCTTGATCACCTCTGCGCCGGCGTCTGCCAGCCGCGACGAGCAGAACGGCGCCGCGACCGCCTGCTCGACCGCAATCACCCTGATCCCGTCCAATGCTCCCATGATGCGACCTCAGTACGAGCGGGGCATGCCGAGCACGTGCTCGGCGACGTAGGACAGCACCAGGTTGGTCGAGATCGGCGCCACCTGGTAGAGCCGCGTCTCGCGGAATTTGCGCTCGACGTCGTACTCCTCGGCGAAGCCGAAGCCGCCATGGGTCTGGATGCAGGCGTTTGCCGCTTCCCACGACGCATCCGCGGCGAGCATTTTTGCCATGTTGGCCTCCGCACCGCAGTCGAGCCCGGCTTCGTATTTGCGCGTCGCTTCCTTCACCATCAGCTCGGCCGCGCGCATCGAGGCGTAGGCCTTGGCGATCGGGAACTGGATGCCTTGATTTTGGCCGATCGGCCGGCCGAACACCGCGCGCTCCTTGGCGTAGTTCGTGGCCTTGGCGATGAACCACTTTGCGTCGCCGACGCATTCGGCCGCGATCAGGATGCGCTCCGCATTCATGCCGGAGAGGATGTAGCGGAACCCCTTGCCTTCCTCGCCGATCAGATTCTCCGCCGGCACCTTCATGTCGGTAAAGAACACTTCGGTGGTGGCGTGGTTCATCATGGTGCGGATCGGACGGATCTCGAGGCCGTTGTTCTTGGCCTCGCGCATATCGACGATGAAGACCGAGAGACCATCGGTGCGCTTCTTGCTCTGCTCCTTCGGCGTGGTGCGCGCCAGCAGCACCATCAGGTCGGAATGCTCGGCGCGACTGGTCCAGATCTTCTGGCCGTTGACGATGTAGCTGTCGTTGCCTTCCTTGCGCGCAAAGGTCTTCAGCGAGGAGGTGTCGGTGCCGCTGGTCGGCTCAGTGACGCCGAACGCCTGAAGCCGCAATTCGCCGCTGGCGATCTTCGGCAGGTACTTCGCTTTCTGCTCGTCGTTGCCGTGCCGCAGCACGGTGCCCATCGTGTACATCTGGGCGTGACAGCCACCGCCGTTGCAGCCCGCACGCTGGATTTCTTCGAGGATCGCAGCCGCCGCGGACAGCTTCAGGCCCGCGCCGCCATATTCCTCGGGGATCAGCACCGAGAGATAGCCGGCCTGCGTCAACGCGTCGACGAAGGCCTTGGGATAGGCCATCTCACGGTCGAGCTTGCGCCAGTATTCGCCGGGAAACTGCGCGCAGAGCTTTGCGACGGCCTCGCGGATGTCGGCGTGATCTTCGGTGTGGTGTTGTTCACTCATGGCGTTTTCCATCGATAGCGGCAGTCAAGATAACGCCGGCCGATCCTCTGGCGTTGTGAAAACATCGCCAGCCCCCTATGCTCATTTGTTATAGCGTATGAAGTAGCCTTCCAGGATTGGCAAGCATGGATTTCCGGCAGCTCAGGACCTTCAGTTGCGTGGCGGAGCTCGGCAGCCTCTCCAAGGCCTCCGACACGTTGCGCGTGGCGCAGCCGGCGCTGAGCCGGCAGATCAAGCTGCTGGAACACGAGCTGCGTACCGAATTGTTCACGCGCAATGGTCGCGGCATGGTGCTGACGGAAGCCGGCCGTCTCCTGCTGGCCCGCACCTCCGGCATCGTGCGGCAGATCGACCAGATCCGCGACGACATCCAGTCGACCAAGGGGCCGCCGTCCGGCCAGGTCGTGCTCGGCCTGGTTCCGACCGTGAGCTGCGTGCTGTCGGCGCGCTTCGCGCGGCGCTGCGTCGAAAAGTTTCCCGGCATTTCGTTGCGCATCGTCGAGAGCTACAGCGGCCATCTCGTCGAATGGTTGCATCGCGGCGAGATGGATCTGGCCATTCTCTACGGCCGCTCCGCCGATCTGCATCTCAACGTGGAGAGCCTCGGCCGCGACAACATCGTCGCGGTTGGCCCGCGCGGCTGCGGCCTCGCGCGCAAGAAGAGCGTCGATGTCGGCTGGCTGCTGCGCCAGCGGCTGGTGCTGCCCAGTCATTCCCACGGTCTCCGCGCGCTGATCGAGCACGCCGCCGCCCAGCGCAAGATCAAGCTCGACGTCCAGCTCGAGGCGGATTCGTTCCGCGTGCTGACGAGCCTCGTCGAGGAAGGCCTCGGCTTCGCGCTGCTGCCGCCCTCGTCGGTCCACGGCGAGGTCGCCGACGGACGGCTGGAGACCGCGCCCGTATCCAAGCCGATGACGCGCGAGCTCATTTTCGCCTCTCCGATCGACCGCCCGGCCTCGACGGCGTCGCTCGCCGTCACGACGCTTCTGCGCGAGGAAGTCGCGGCCTGCCGCAAGGAAGGCCTGTGGGACATCAAGTTGAGTTAGATGCACGCGTGTCCTAGAACAGTCGCGCGCCAACTTGCCTTCGCATCTGGCGCGACCTGTCATGCCGGAATTCTATAGCTGGACCGGATGAAGAGTGAGGAGCGTGCGCTCCCAGCCTCACCCTCAGTGTCATCGCCCGCGAAGGCGGGCGATCCAGTATTCCAGAGGCGGCGCGGCTAGAACCGAGAAGCCGCGGCGTACTGGATGCCCCGCCTTCGCGGGGCATGACAGTGGGGCCTACCCCGGAATCCTCACCGGCAACGACTCATACCCCTTGATGAAGCTCGAATAGATCCGCTTCGGCTCCCCGACCACCTCGATCCGGTCGAAGCGCTTCAGCATCTCCTCCCAGACGATCCGCAGCTGCAGCTCGGCCAGCCGCATGCCGACGCAGCGGTGGATGCCGAAGCCGAAGGAGAGGTGGGTACGCGGCCGCGGGCGGTCGATGATGAAGTCGTTCGGCTTCTCGAACATCTCCTCGTCGCGGTTGCCCGAGACGTACCACATCACGACGCGGTCGCCCTTCTTGATATGCTTGCCGCCGATCTCGGTGTCGGCGAGCGCGGTGCGCCGCATATGCGCCAGCGGCGTCTGCCAGCGGATCACCTCGGGCACCATGGAATCGATCAGCTCCGGATTGGCGCGCAGCTTGTCGAACTGGTCCGGGTTCTCGCTCAGCGCCAGCACCGAGCCGCTCATGGTGTTGCGCGTGGTGTCGTTGCCGCCGACGATGAGCAGGATGATGTTGCCCATGAGATTGTCGGGGTCCATGAAGCGCGTCGCGTCGTTATGGGCCATCAGCGACAGCAAATCGTTGCGCGGCGCGGAGTTGACGCGTTCGTTCCAGAGCTTGGACATGTAGGCGTAGCACTCGTCCATCTCGCGGCGGCGCTCTTCGGCCGAGGCGACGATGCCGCTCTTGGGCAGCGCGGTCGCGACATCGGACCAGCGCGTCAGCTTGCGGCGTTCTTCCCAGGGGAAGTCGAACAGGGTCGCCAGCATCTGCGTCGTCAGCTCGATCGAGACGCGCTCGACGAAATTGAAGGTCTCGTTGCGCGGCAGATTGTCGAGCACGGTCTGCGAGCGCTGGCGGATCAGTTTTGCCAGCTCGTCCAGATGCGTCGGCGTGAACATCGGCGACACCGTCTTGCGCTGCGCCGAATGCTGCGGCTGGTCCATCGCGATGAAGCTCGGCCAGTCATAGCCCTGCGGCACGTCGCGGATCCCGATGCCGCCGAGCGTAGAGTCCGAGGAGAAGATGCCGTGACTGGTGTCGACATGCATGATGTCGTTGTACTTCACCACCGACCAGTACGGCTCGATCGGCGCATTAGTACAGTAATGCACCGGCTCTTCCTTGCGCAGCCGCTCGAACCACGGCCACAAGGTGTCGTCCTGGAACAGCCTGGGTGCGCCGGGGTGGAATTGCGCCAGCGGCGTCGCATAGGCCTCCTCGCGGGCCCTGCGCATGCGTTCGGCGTTGTCGGTTTTGACCGGAGTCTGGATGTTCATGGTCGTAGCTCCAGTGTTTCTCTTTCTCCCCGCAAGCGGGGAGAGGGAGTGATCTCACGCCGTGATCTTCACCGGCAAGGTTTCAAGTCCCTTTACGAAACTCGAATAGACCCGTTTGGGTTCGCCGACCACGTCGATATGGTCGAAGCGCTTGAGGATCTCTTCCCAGATAATCTTGAGCTGAAGTTCGGCAAGCCGCAAGCCGACGCAACGGTGAATGCCGAAGCCGAAAGAGAGGTGCGTGCGCGGGCGGGCGCGGTCGATGATGAAATCGTAGGGCTTTTCGATCGCTTCCTCGTCTCGGTTGCCCGAGACGTACCACATCACGACCTTGTCACCTTGCTTGATCTGCTTGCCGCGGAACTCGAAGTCGGCAAGTGCGGTGCGCCGCATATGCGCCAGCGGCGTCTGCCAGCGGATCACCTCCGGCACGAAACTGTCGAGCAGGCCGGGGTTCTCGCGCAGCTTGCGATACTGCTCCGGATGCTGGCTCAGCGCGTAGATCGATCCCGACATCGTGTTGCGGGTGGTGTCGTTGCCGCCGACGATCAAAAGGATGAGATTGCCGAGGAAGTTTTTTGCATCCATGTCGCGCGTCGCGGCGCCATGCGCCATCATCGAGAGCAGGTCGCTCTTCGGCGGCTGCTCGATGCGCTCCTTCCACAGCCGCGCGAAATAGCCCGCGCATTCCGTCAGCTCGGCCTGCCGCTCGTCTTCGGTCGCGACGAGGCCGTCGGGGCCGGGAATGGTGGTGGCGATATCGGACCAGCGCGTCAGCTTGCGGCGGTCTTCCCAGGGGAAGTCGAATAGCACCGCGAGCATCTGCGTGGTGAGCTCGATCGAGACACGATCGACCCAGTCGAACACCTCGCCGCGCGGCAGATTGTCCAGGCACTCGGCCGAACGCTCGCGGATGCTGAGCGCGAGATTGTCCAGATGCGTCGGGGTGAACATCGGCGCCACGGTCTTGCGCTGCGCCGCGTGGCGCGGCGGATCCATCGAGATGAAACTCTCGCGGCGCAGGTCCGGGTCGATGTCGCGGATGGTGATGCCGCCGAGCGCGGAGGCCGAGGAGAACACCGAATGGTTGGTCTCGATCTCCATGATGTCGTTGTAGCGCGTCACCGACCAGTACGGCCCGAACATCGAGTCCTTGCAATAGTGCACGGGATCTTCGCGGCGCAGCCGATCGAAATACGGCCAGAACGTATCGGTCCTGAACAACTCGGGATCGCCCGGATCGAACTGCTCCAGCGGGAGTGACGTGGCGCGCGCGCGTAGCTCGTCGAGCTTCGCCGCGCTCTCGATGGTCCCATGCATGACCGCTCTCCCTGACATGAACCGCGCGTTCTCGTTGAATTCTGCGCTGCGGTATTTGATTTGCAATTACAGCCGGTTGTCTGCGTCGGAGCAAGGGAGACTTTTGCCACATCCAACCTTTGCGAGAGGTGGCTAGATGCGTAGCCCGGATGGAGCGGAGCGAAATCCGGGATTCAGGCCTCCATTGGCGCTGTCCCGGATTACGCTCCGCTCCATCCGGGCTACGGATCAGCAACCGTCACGCAGATGTGTCAACGTGATCTCCCGCACCCCCGCGCCTGCGGAATCATGCGAGAAATCGAGGTAAATCGAACCCAGCCATCTTGGGGATCGACCAAATCTCTGATCTATAGTTTGACCGTATCAGGTCCGCACCCCGAGGTTGCCGCCGTGAACGACATGCAATGGGCCCCCATCGGGTCCGAACCCTTACCCCCGCCGCTGCCGCCCACGCGGGTCGACTTCACCGGCAACCGCTCCGAGTTCCGCAAATTGGTCACCAAGGGTGCCATGCTTGAGCTCGTCACCTTCGGCTTCTACCGGTTCTGGCTGGTCACCGACATCCGCCGTCATTTGTGGACGAACACCGCGGTCGACGGCGATGCGGCCGAATACACCGGGCGAGCCAAGGAGCTGCTGGTCGGCTTCCTGTTCGCGCTCGCGATCCTGGTGCCGATCTACCTCGCTTATTTTCTCATCGGCATCGAGTTCGAGCGCTGGCAGGGCTTTGCCTCGACGCCGCTGTTCATCAGCTTCTATGCCTTCGGCCAGTTCGCGATTTTTCGCGCGCGGCGCTATCGCCTGACGCGCACGGTCTGGCGCGGCGTCCGGTTCTGGATGGACGGCTCGGGCTGGGCCTATTCGTTCCGCGCCATGGCGTGGGGCCTGCTGGTGTTCCTCACCCTCGGCCTGGCGCTGCCCTGGCGCGAGGCGTCGCTCGAACGCTACAAGATGCGGCACACCCATTACGGCGATCTCTCCGGCGACTTCGAAGGCGACGGCTGGACCTTCTTCAAGCGCGGCTGGTGGCTGTGGCTCTTGAGCCCGATCGCAATCGTGATCTTCCCGCTCGCTCCGTTCTTCTATGCCGAGTTCAAGGCGCGCGAATGGCGCTGGTGGCTCGACGGCATCCGCATCGGTGGTGTCAGCCTGTCCTCGGAGTTGCCGCACAACGCGTTCTACGGCCTGTACTGGAAAGTGATCGGCTGGTGGATGCTGCTTTCGACCATTTTCGCCGCCTATATGGGCGGTGGCGCCTTGCTCATCGTCCAGCTGAGTGGCGTTCCGGCTGATCAGGTGTTCGGCCCCGGAAATGCCGGCAAGAGCATCCCGATGCTGGTCATGATGGTCATCGGCTATTTCGCCGTGGCGCTAGCGATCAACATCGTCATGCGGGTCTATCTGCAGCGCGATCTCTGGGCCAAGGTGCTGGAAACCGTCGAGGTGCACAACATCGGGGCCGCGGCGGATGTCCGCGGCAGCGGTGAGCTTGCGAGCGCGCTCGGCGAAGGCTTTGCCGATGGGCTCGATGTCGCGGGATTCTGATCTGTGAGTGAGTTGTCCACCGAGGTTCCGGCGCAGTCCGCCAAGCCGACGATCTTCTTCGACGGCGTGTCGAGCCGCAGGCGGGAGGTGTCGCTGGCGCTCGGTGACGCGCTCGATATCGTCGAGGAGGGCGGAGCGCCGGTTCGCTGGACCTATGCCGACATTCGCCGCGCCGACAGTCCGGCAGGAATATTGCGCCTGGCCTCGACATCCGCACCGCCGCTGGCGCGGCTTGAAATTCGCGACGCCGCGCTCGCCGCCGACGTGACCGCCCGCTGCATGCGTCTCGACGAGCACCAGACGTCGCGCCGCGGTGTCGCAAAGATCGTCGGCTGGTCGGTGGCCGCCGCCGTCTCCATCGTTTGCGTCGTGCTGTTCGGTGTACCGCTCGCTGCGGACCGGCTCGCGCCGCTGGTGCCCAAGCCGATCGAACGGCGCATCGGCGACGCCTCCGAAGTCCAGGTGAAAACCATCTTCGGCCGCAAAGCGTGCGAAGACCCCGCGGGCAAGGCCGCGTTCACAAAACTGGTCAATCGTCTGCGCGATGCCGCCGGCCTCGACGACGATTCCATGACGGCCGGCGTGCTGCCGACCTCGGTGCCGAATGCATTCGCACTGCCCGGCGGCAAGGTGTACGTGCTGAGGGGCCTGGTCGACAAGGCCGAAAACCCCGACGAACTCGCCGGCATCCTTGCCCACGAGCTCGGCCATCTCAAGCATTACGACAACATGCGCGGGCTGATCTACAACGGCGGCACATCGTTCCTGATCGGCCTGTTGTTCGGCGACGTCACCGGCTCGAGCGCCGTGATCTTCGCCTCGCGCAGCGTGGTCGAGGCCTCCTATTCGCGCGAGGCCGAGACCGCCGCGGATACGTTTGCGATCGAGATCATGCACAAGCTCGGCCGCTCGCCGAAACCCGCGGCCGAATTGATGTTCCGCATCACCGGCAAGGAAGGCGGCTCCGGCCTCACCACGATCCTGGCGAGCCACCCGCTCACCGAAGACCGCCTCGCGCGCATGACTAGGGAAGATCGTCCCGCCAGCGGCCCGCCGCTGCTGACGGACAAGGAATGGCAGTCGCTCAAGCTGATTTGCGGCAGCGGGAAGATCTAGAGCGTTTTCGAGCGAAGTGGCGACCGGTTCGCGTGAAGAAAACGCGTCAAAAAAAGAGCTTTTCGCCTACCGCGTCCCGTAAGCGCGGTCGCCGGCATCGCCGAGGCCCGGCAGGATAAAGCCGTTCTCGTCGAGACCTTCGTCCACCGCAGCCGTCCAGATCGGAACGTCGGGATGCAGTCCGCGCAGCCGTTCGAGCCCTTCAGGGGCCGCGATCAGGCAGGCGAGGCGGATGTCCCTGGCGCCGCGCTCCTTCAGCCGGTCGATTGCGGCGACGGCCGTGTTGGCGGTGGCGACCACCGGGGTCACCACGATCGCCAGGCGCTCGCTGAGATCGGACGGCGATTTGAAGAAATACTCGACCGCGGCAAAGCTGTGCGGCTCGCGGTAGAGGCCGATATGGGCGACGCGCGCGGTCGGCACCAGATCCATCATGCCGTCGACGAAGGTCGTGCCGGCCCGCAGCATCGGCACGAACACCAGCTTCTTGCCGGCGATCTTGGCCGAATGCATCGTCGCCAGCGGCGTCTCGATGACGGTATCGGCGAGCGGCAGATCCCGCGTGATCTCGTAGCACAGGAGCATGCCGATCTCCTTGATCAGCTCGCGGAAGGACTTGGTCGAGATGGACTTGTCCCGCACCAGCGTCAGCTTGTGCTGCACCAGCGGATGATCGACGATCGTGACGCCTTCCATGATGGGATGCTCCTGAAATTCATCGATACGCAATGGGTTACGCTGCGGACGAATGGATTAAAAAACCGTGCCGTCGCTGATCACCTTGAGCGGCGGTGCGCCGTCCGGCCGGCGCGCGAAGGCGATGGCGCGGCCGGCAGCCCAGCTGCCACCTTCGAGAATGCTCGCGAGGGGCAAGGTCTCGGGCGTGCGGCCGAGCCTGGCGCGGATGCTGCTCGCAAGCCGGTCGAGCAGCGCGACGGTGAGCGCGCGCCATTCCACGACGAGCAGGGAATCCACCGCATGCGCGCGCTCGGCATCGCCGGGATCGCGCAGGCGCAGTACCTCGTGATCGACGAACAGGCCGCCATTGCGGTATTCGGCGAGCCCGGTGAGGCCGTCGATGTCGGTGACGTCAAAGCCGGCGCGCTGCAGCGGCTCGATCAGCGAATAACTCAGCCATTGCGACAGCTTGTGCAGGGGTACGAGGCCTGCCGTTGCGTCGTCCGCGTCGATCGCCGGGTGACGCCAGCAATCACCGAGCGGAATCCCGGCGAGCTCGAGCCGTGACGGCCAGATCGGTCCAAGCTGGTTCAGCACTGCCGACAGGATGGCGGGCGCGGCGACCGCGCCGCCCACAGCCTGTGCCGCGATGTGATCGAACAGGCCGCCTGGCCGCGGCGTATCGTGCAGGCCGAAGATGTCCGCGCGCTCGGCAACCAGCTTGCCCAGACGTCGCAGCAGATCAGTGCGTCCGTCGAGACCGAGCAGCGGATTGGCATCGCTCGCCTGAAAGGCCGAGATGAGGGAGGCCAGCGGTAGTTTCGCCAGCACGTCTGCATCGGCCCTGAACGGCGCACGCGCATCGCCGGAGAACAGGCCGCCTGCAAACATGTCGAGGCTTGCGATGGCAAGTCCCTCGGATCGGCCGATACGTTCGCCGGTCCGGGCGTCGCGGTAGCGCCACATGGCTCCCGCGCCTGCGTCGAGCAGCACGCTGACGATGGCGAGGTCGAACTCGGCGCGCGCACGTGCCGCGCGATCCGGCCACGATACCTCGTCGGCAAGGCCCGCCCAGCGATCGACGCCGCCAAGCACGAAATGCCGCCATCGGGCATGGAAGGGGATGTCCAGCGTCGGATAGGCCTTGCGCGTGACAGCGATCACGGCCTCCGCCACACCATCCATGCGGTCGAGGTCGATCGTGAAGTGCCGGAGCCCGCCGGCGAGGCCGATCTCGAGCATTTTTGCGGCACGCGCGCGAACCGCTCCTGCGCTGAGCAGGGAGCGGGCTTGTTGTTCCAAAGCCTCCGCCATCGCGCGATCAGTACTTTTCCAGCGAGCGCCCGACCACGCCGTTCACGTCCTTCTCCGGCGCGATGTCGGTCGAGTAATAGCCGGCAGCCTTTTTCGCGGCGATCTCGACATAGGCGTCGGCCGGGATCAGCTCCGGCGGGATCGGCACGCGCTCGACGATGTCGATGCCCTGCGAGGTCAGTGCGTCATGCTTCATGTCGCTCATCGACAGGAAACGGTCGATGCGCTTCAGGCCGAGCCAGTGAATGGTATCCGGCATCAATTGCTGGAAGCGCGCGTCCTGGACGCCGGCGACGCATTCGGTGCGCTCGAAATAGGCGGCCGCCGCGTCGCCGTCCTCCTGGCGCTTGCGCGCATTGTAGACCAGGAACTTGGTGACCTCGCCGAGCGCGCGGCCTTCCTTGCGGTTGTAGATGACGAGCCCGAGCCCGCCCTCCTGCGCGCCGCGCGCGGATTCCTCGATGCCGTGGATGAGATAGGGGCGGCAGGTGCAGATGTCGGAGCCGAACACGTCGGAGCCGTTGCACTCGTCATGCACGCGGCAGGTGATCTTGGTGCGGTGGTCCGGCAGTTTTGTCACGTCGCCGAACATGTAGACGGTGGTGCCGCCGATCGGCGGCAGGAACACCTTCATGTCCGGCCGGGTGACCAACTCGGGGAACATGCCGGCGGTCTGCTCGAACAGCGTGCGCCGCAGCTCGGTCTCGCCGGTGCCGAAGCGCGTCGCAAGGCCCGGCAGGTACCAGACCGGATCGATCGCGATCTTCACCACCGACACGCTGCCATTGGCGTGCACGACCTCGCCGTCGGCGCGCAGCCGTTTTGCGGCGAGCGCCTCGCGGATCTCAGGCAGGTCGAGCCGCGCGCGCGTCACCGCGATGCTTGGGCGGATGTCGACGCCCTCGGCGATGTCCTTGCCGAAATTCTCCGCGACGAGATGCCCCCAGGGATCGAGCGCGACGATCTTGTCGGGATCGCGCCATTGCTCGAACGGCCCGATGGTCGCGGCCGGAAAGGTGTTGGTGAGGTCGGGCCGGCGGATCGGATCGAGCGCGCCTGCGGACACCGCGAGAGCCCGGTACATCGCGTAGGAGCCGCCATGGCTGCCGATCACGTTGCGATCCCCAGCGCGCGATACCGTGCCGATGATCGGCCCCCGGGCGCGCGCGTCGGCTGCGCCCCAGTGAATTGGAAACGCGGCCTTTTTGCCCGGCTCCGGATGGGAGGTAAGGCGGATGTGATCGGTACGGTTCGCGCGGCTCATGTCCAGGCTCCCAAAAAGCCGACGGCCCGCCGCTCGGACGGGCCTGGCTCACTTGCGTTACCGGTGCCGAACACCGGCGACGCGAGCTCAATCCAACATATTGTAGCGGCTGGCGACGACAGACAAGTTAATGGTTCCCCGCCGGGCAGGCGACCCTGGCCAAATTCCCGTCGCCGATGGGCCGGTCCGGCTCGCCTGGATGCCGCGCCTTCGCCCCGGCCGAACCTTGCTATTCGATCCGCGCGATAGGTCTAAGGATTTGAAATAGTTTTATTTTTTATGTTTTCAAGAGGGTGTCCCGCAAGTTGCGCCACCGCGGTGCCGTGGGCTGGACCGGACCCACATAATCGGACAAATAGGTCGCCTCTCGCCTGGAGAACGCCATGCCCACCGCCAGCTACATCGACCCCCGCAACGGACAGCTCTATCCGCTGGACCAGCCGCGCTGGTGCTCGGACGAGCGCACGCCGCTGCTGGTGACGCCGGGACCAGGCATATCGCGCGCGGACATCGACGGCGCCACGCGCTCGCTCTGGCGCTACCGGGCGGCGCTGCCGGTCGAGATCAAGAAGCCGATCACGCTTGGCGAAGGCTGCACGCCGCTGGTCCAGCAGGACTGGGGCGATTTGCGTCCGTTCTTCAAGCTCGAATGGTTCAACCCGACCGGCAGCTTCAAGGACAGGGGCTCTGCGGTGATGCTGTCGTTCCTGCGGCAGATCGGCGTCGACGCGATACTGGAGGACTCCTCCGGCAATGGCGGCTCGTCGATGGCGGGGTTAGGTGCCGCCGGCGGCATGCGGGTGAAGATCCTGGCGCCGGCCTCGACGTCGCCGGCCAAGATCGCGCAGGTGCGGGCCTATGGCGCGACGGTTCAACTCGTCGAGGGCCCGCGCGAGGAGTCGGAGGCCGAGGCCATCCGCCAGTCGAGCGAGACCTTCTATGCCAGCCACAATTGGCAGCCGTTTTTCCTCGAGGGCACCAAGTCGCTCGCCTATGAAATCTGGGAAGACCTCGGTTTTCGCGCGCCGGACAATGTCATCGTTCCCGTTGGCGCAGGCAGCAGCCTGCTCGGTTGCGCCTTCGGCTTCCGCGAGCTTCTGAAGGCCGGGCAGATCGCGAAGCTGCCGCGCCTGTTCGCGGCGCAGCCGCTGAACTGCTCGCCGATCGATGCCAGCTTCAAGGCGGGTGTCGACACGCCGGTCGCCCGCGAGGTGAACAAGACCGTCGCCGAGGGCACCGCCATCAAGAATCCGCTGCGCCTGCGCGAGATCATCGGCAGCTTGCGCGAGAGCGGCGGCGGCACCGTTGCGCTGACCGAGGACGAGATCGTCGCCGCGTTGCGGCGTCTTGCGCGGCAGGGATTGTTTGCCGAACCGACCAGCGCCAGCGCTGCCGCTGCGCTTGAGAAACTCTCCGGCGCCGGATCGATCAAGGCGAACGAGACCACGGTTGCGGTCCTCACCGGCACGGGCCTGAAAGCCGCGACCACCGTCGCCGATCTCGTGCAGTAGAGGCGGAGGAGGCGCGCCGCTTACCCTCCAGGGGAGGGTAAGCAGTACCTCATTCCTTCAGATCATTCACGCGCTTCACCCAGGCGCGCACATCGGCGAGCACCTGGGGCAGCACCGCCCTGACCTCCTGCACGGTCATGCCGGGCTTGATGCGGGGATCGTAGAGCAGGTTGAGGATGTACTGGTCGTAGACGTCGAAATAGCCCATCGACACATTGTCGTTGAACATGGTCCACGGCACGCTCGCGGTGTCGTTGATCGGGCCGAGCGATTGCAGCAGTTCCTCATAGGCGCAGTCGAGGAAGGTGAAATCGCCGTTGTCGACGGTGAGAATCACGTCGGAATGCTCGATCTCGAAATTGTCATTCTTGCGGAAGCCGGACAGGCATTGCGGATCGAGCGAGGTGCGGATCTCGCGCGCCTTCTCCGCGCCGTAGAAGCTGGAAATCGTCCGAAACAGGTCGCGGTCGCGAACCAGCTTCACCCGCACGTTCGCGGCTTCGCTGGTGTCGATCATGGCGATGTCGAGATGCTGCACGCGCCTGCCGATGTCGGCCACGACCTTGGCGAGCTGCGTCTTGCGGTCGGCGCGCTCGCTCTCGGCGTAGACGCGCACCGGCCCGTCGAATTTCCGGATGCGGTCGACGCGGCCGGCGAGGTGGTATTCGGCGCCGAACGCCGTCTTCAGAAAGCCTTCGACGATCTCGCCGTCGGTAAAGCTCTTCTTCTCGGCGCGCTGGCGCGAGGCGATCGCGGGCAATTCGCCCGCGACGGCGATGATAGCGGTGTCAGGGGCGAACGCGAAAGTGGCGAGCGCCAGCAGGGCGATGCGAAAGCCTGACGAAGGCGGGGCCAATGCGCTCATTACGACCCGACGCTGCCGTATTCGGCAGCGACGCACAAGACCGCATATTCACGCGCCCTGCGGGTTCCCGCAGTTCGCCGACGGCTAGTTGTTGAGCACGACCACCTTGGTGCCGACCGAGACGCGGCTGTAGAGATCGCTGACGTCCTCGTTGGTCATGCGGAAGCAGCCCGAGGACACGGCCTGGCCGATCGTCTCCTGCTCGTTGGAGCCGTGGATGCGGTAGAGCGTCGAGCCCAGATACATCGCGCGCGCGCCGAGCGGATTCTCGATGCCGCCCTTCATGTGGCGCGGCAGGTCGGGCCGGCGGGCCAGCATCTGCGACGGCGGCGTCCAGTCCGGCCATTCCTTCTTGGCGGTGATCCTGTGCACTCCGCCCCAGCGGAAGCCGTCGCGGCCGACGCCGATGCCGTAGCGCAGCGCCTGGCCGTTCTGGAGCACCAGATACAGGCGGCGCTCGCTCGTGTTCACCACGATCGTGCCGGGGGCGTAATTGCCGTTGTACATAATGGTGGTGCGGGGGATCGGGCTAGAGCCGCCGCGGAAGAAGCTCGGGCCGAAGCCCATGATCTCGCGCGAGTCGAACCCCTCGGCGAATGCGCCGCCGGCGGTGGCCGACAGCAATGCGATGGCGGCAATCGGCGCGGCAAAAAATCGGATCATTTGTTTCCCCCAGTAAAAAAATCGGATTCAACTGAAGTCACAGGCCATATTTGCGGGCATTTCGCAAGCCACGGGCCCGTGAGGGAGATCATCCTTAACGTCTGGCGTTACCAAACCGGCAACCACGCTAATTTGCCTGAAAGCATTAGCCAAACAAGCGGATCGTCGCGCGGGGCAGGCCGGCGATGCCGGCTATTGCTTTGACGGAGGCGGCGAACAATGATTGATCGAGCGGACATTTGAATATTGCCGGTTGCAGGGAGCTTTGGGATGAACGGTGCGGAAAGCCTGGTGCGGACGATGGTCAAGGGTGGGGTGGATGTCTGCTTCACCAACCCAGGCACCTCCGAGATGCATTTTGTCGCGGCGCTCGACCGCGTGCCGGGCATGCGCTGCGTGCTCGGCCTGTTCGAAGGCGTGGTGACCGGCGCCGCTGACGGCTATTTCCGCATGAAGGGCACGCCGGCTTCGACGCTGCTCCATCTCGGCCCTGGCCTGGCCAATGGCCTGGCCAATCTGCACAACGCCAAGAAGGCGAATTCCGGCATCATCAACATCGTCGGCCAGCATGCGGTCTACCACATCGACTACAACGCGCCGCTGACCTCCGACATCGAGGGCCTGGCCCGGCCGATGTCGTCCTGGGTCCGCACCTCGCCGGACTCCAAATCGGTTGCAGCTGACGGCGCCGCGGCGATCGCCGCCGCCAAGAGCGCACCGCCACAGATCGCGACCCTGATCCTGCCCGCCGACACCGCCTGGAACGAGGCCGATGGCATCGCCGAGGTACCGGCCGAGCAGCAGCGCGCCAGCTATTCGCCGCAGGCGGTCGAGCGGGCCGCGAAGATCCTGCACGGCGACGGCGAGGGTACGCTGCTGCTGATGACCGGCAGCGCGCTGAGCGAACAGGGCCTGGCGCTGGCCGAGCGTATCGCCGGCAAGACCGGCTGCACGGTGATGGGCCCGACCTTCCGTCCCAAGATGGCGCGCGGCCGCGGCCGCTATTCGATCGACCGCATTCATTACGTGATCGAGAACGCGCTGCCGATGCTGGCGAAGTTCCGGCACATCGTGCTGGTCGAGTCCGATGATCCGGTGGCGTTCTTCGCCTATCCGAACAAGCCGAGCATGCTCAAGCCCGAGGGCTGCGAGGTGCATCGCATGACCTCCTGGGGCGAGAATTCGGTCGCGGCGCTCGAAGCACTGGCCGGCGCGGTGAAGGCGAGCGCGAAGGACGTCAAGCCGCAGGCCCTGGCTGAGCTGGTGAAGCCGACCGGCGCGCTGACCTTCGCCTCGATTGCGCAGGCGATCGCATGCGCCATCCCCGAGAACGCGATCATGGTCGACGAATCCCTGACCACCGGCCGCGGCTTCTTCCCGCCGACGGCGGCGGCCGCTCCGCACGACTGGCTCCAGAACATGGGCGGCTCGATCGGCTTCTCCACGCCGCTTTCGATCGGCGCCGCGATCGCATGTCCGGACCGCAAGGTGATCACCATGGTCGGCGACGGCAGCGCGATGTACACGATCCAGTCGCTGTGGACGCAGGCCCGCGAGAACCTCAACATCGTCACCATCGTGTTCGCCAACCGCATCTACCAGATCCTGCGCGGCGAGTTCGACAATGTCGGCGCCGGCGAGCCCGGCCAGCGCGCCAACGACATGCTGCGGCTCGACCGTCCGACGCTAGACTTCGTCGCGCTGGCGAAGGGCATGGGCGTGCCCGGCCGCGCCGTCACCAATGCCGAAGAGTTCAACAAGGCTCTGGCGGAAGCCGTCGCGGAGCCCGGGCCGCGGCTGATCGAAGTCCAGATGTAGGGCGCAGCATCTGGGAGCGCCGAGAGCCGGGGGGCAAGATGCAGACCGAGCTGAACAAGGTGATCGCGGCGCTTCGGGACTTCTACGCCCACGAAGGATTCTTGTTCGAGAAGGACGTCGGCGAGCGGGCGGTGACGCACCGCTTCGCCGTCTATCTGGAGCGGCAATTCTCCGGCTGGTCAGTCGATTGCAACTACGATCGCCTCGGCGAGCGCACGCTGCATCTGCCGCACGGCACGATCGTCTCCACCGACGATCATCTGGGAAAATCGATCTACCCCGACGTCGTCGTGCATCAGCGCGAGATCCCGAACAATCTGCTCGCGGTCGAGATCCGCAAGGCGAGCAATCACACCTCGCTCGACCACGACCAGCACAAGCTGATGGCGCTGACCGACGCGCATGTCTGGTTCGCGTACTGGATCGGCTTGCTCCTGGTGCTGGACAGGCAGCATGTGACGATTTCGGAAGTCTATGTCAGCGGCGTCGTTGATCAACCGCTGTCGCTATGGTTTGCGGCGCGGCTGGAGGAGAGCGGTCTAGGGACTGCGCATTAGAGCGGTCACGAGCACCGCTCTCTCCGTTCCCTCCCCCCTTGCAGGGAGGGAACGCACTTTTTTCTAAGCGTCAGTCCAGCCTCATCGTATCAAGCTCAGTGCAGCGGATCGCCCTGGCCGAGCGCGTAGGCGACGAGGTCCTTCAGCGCGAAGCTGGAGCCGGTCACCGGCGTCCATTGCGGGTCGAGCGACAGCACGGAGGAATGGTCGCCGAACATCATGCCGAGGAAGACCTCGGCCACGATGCGACCGCCGACGGGGCCGAGCTGCGGCGTGTTGATTCCGGCCGCCGGCGCGCCGGTGGCCGGGATCGTCACCGCGGTCTGGAATTGCCGCGCCTCGGCCAGGATGTAGGTCCAGAGCGGGCAATTGCCGGCAAACACGCCGTTCGCGATGGTCGCGATCCCAGTTTGCGGATCGCCCGCGCCGGGCTCGTCGACGGCCTTGCCGATGATGATCTGATCATCCGTCAGCGGCGTCAGGTTCATCGCCTTGGCGACGGCCTGGCCTGAGGGCAGGCCGAGCCGCCAGCTGCGCTCGAGATTGCGCAACGCCAGCGACGACGGATTGGAGGCGACCTCCGGTGGCAGCTTGCGCAGCGGATCGACCAGCGAGGCGTCGATGCGGTAGGCGAACTGCAGCCGCTTCTTGTTGTCGGGATTGGTGTCGTCGTCCTCGACGCCATAGGGGCGCGTGTCCAGATCGATGAAACGGCCCCAGTCCATGGCGCGTCCCGGGCCCATGGCGCGGAAGCCGGTCAGCGCGTTCTTGTCGGGATTGTGGGGGTCGGGGAAGATCTGCAACAGCATGTTGTCCGCATCGTTCAGCCGATAGCCGGGGCGGATCATGGAATGGCCGAGACGGTAGGCCGCAACCGAGAATTCGACCGGCATGAACGGATAGGTCTTCCAGTGGTAGTGAGCGAGCTTGCTGCGGTCGTATTGGCCCGCGGTCCTCAACTCGTCCAGCACGCTGGCGTGAACGATTCGCGGCAGGAAGTCGTTCAGCACGACGTATTGATAATGGAAGCGGACGCGCTGCTGCACGTCCTCGAACGACAGGCTGTCGTTATCGTCGACCATGCGGTTGTGAAAGCGCAGCATCAAGGCCTGGAACTGCGAGACGATGCTGTTCTCGTCGTTGCGGGGGTCGCCGATCAGGGCGCGGCCCTTGAAGCGCGGCAGGTCGCTGGCATCGGGTACGCCCGCGCCGGTCAGCTTCTCGCCGAGGCGGAACTTGATGCCGTCATACATGTAGGGCTGATCGTTCGGACCACGGCCGTAGAGATTGTCCAGATCGAGCGACGGCGTGCGGAAGTCGACGAGCCCGTCGGGATCCTGCTGTTTCGTCAGCGAGCTGACCGGATCGAAGGTGATGTCGTGGTCGATGAACTGGCCGAAATAGGTGTAGAGCGCGGGAATGCCGCTCTCCTCCGCGTCCGGCCCGTCCTTCGGACCATCGAAGTCGGCGACCATCTTGTCGGCCAGCGCCGAAAGGTTCGCAACATTGTCGGCGTCGTTCGGACCGAATTTCGCCGGCGTGAGCTTGCGGAACATGCGTCCGAAGCGGCCTTGGGAAAGCGGCGAACGCGTTGCGTTCAGACCGCGCGGAACAATGCTGTGGCGGCTGCTCATTGAAAACACCTCCCTGAAAAGTCACGACGTGCAACGAATAAAGCTAAAGTTGTTCGCAACAGAATATGCATGCGACGCTAGATCAGGCGATTGGGTGCCACAAGCGATCTGCTTCACACACTGCGCGACATCAATGTTGTTCCGGGAGGGAGCGTTACGAGCAAGCTGCGGCCGCGCTTTGCAAATTTTTCCCGAAGCGATGACGGATAACATTCTCGTCATCGGCGTGCGCAAAGCGGCTTCGCGCAAGTGAGTTCGCCGGACTGTCGGCGAAGCGGATCGTCTTCACGTAATAAGTGTGGCGGCGTGCGCGTCATGCGCGCACGCCGCGATGTCGTCAGTAGGCATACTGCTGCGAGAACGCGTAGCGCGGATTGATGCCGCAAGAGGCCGACGTGCCGGAGGCGGTGGCGAGGCACTGCTGATAGCTCGCGAACTGGCAGTTGCCGGGATAGCCCCACATGCGTCCCTGCAGGCAATATCGATCGTTTGCAGGATGTGCCTGGGCGGCCGGGGATGCTACGGCGACCAGGGCGGCGAACGATGCGAGAGTGAGGATGATGCGACGCATTTCAATCTCCTTCGAGAGCGGGTGGACGGGAACGTCAGCGAGCCAAGGCTCGTCTGAGGCATGTCATGCCTATCTTGGTGTCGGCGGAATGCCGTGCGTTCGCGACGTGGCACATCATGACGCAGCCGGCGGCCAGCAATGTGATCTACGCCACAGTTCGCGGTGGGGGTCCGGGCCTATCGTGGCCGACTTGCGCGCGTCGATCCCGGAGAACTAGGCTTGTCTCATTCGGATCAGGTATTTTGGAGGTTCTAATGCAAAGGTCATATTTGCTGGCTGCGACAGCAGCGCTGGCGCTTTTCATGCAAATACCGCTCGCGCTGGCCCAGAGTGCGCCGGCCGCCGGTGGAACCGCAGCGCCGGCCGCGACAACCACTGCGCCGGCAGCGACGACGACAACGCCGGCCGCGACCGGCGACACCTCCAGCCAGCCGGCCGACTCCAAGAAGAGCGCATCGAAGCAGCCGGCGAAGAAGAAGATGACGCGGCAGCAGGAAATCGATCATTCGGTCGACAGCGGCACCGTGCCCGCGCGCTACCGCAGCTCTGTGCCCAGGCAGTACCAGCAGTACATTCCGTTCGATAAGCGGTGACGGGTCTCACGGCGGGCGACGTGATCGGACGTCGGGCCGCCGGTGCCATCGTGGCCTTGGTGTGACGCCTTGTCGTAGCGCCTTGGCCAGGCGGAATCCGGCCATACATCCCCAGTGGCGGTCTGCGAGAGCGGTGCTAGAGTAGGCCGAAGCCCCGGGGGGAGAAATGAGCGACGACGTGAAGGATGCTGGCCTTGTGGCCATGATCAGCAGCATCCTGGGAGGCAACAAGCGCGCAGACAGCAGTGCTCCGCCGCCGCTCACCGAGGTTCCGCCGACAGCGCCGACGAACGGGTTCGACCTGGTCGAGCCGTCCACCCCCGATCCTGCACCGGCCGAACCCGACGCTGCGCCCGATGCCGTGCCGGCTGCCGCGAAGCCGGTCGAGCGGCCGGCGAAAATCACGACGACGCCTGATGGCAAGAAGCTGCTTCCCGCCGAGGCGATTGCCGATCTGGTGCTTGGCGAGCTGCGCAAGCTGGAGAATTTTCCGGCGACCGGCGCCTCCGTCACGGTCTACGGTTACAAGCACTGGAATGCGATGATCACCTTCGCGCCGTTCTCGACCACGTTCCAGAACGCGACGCGGTTCCGCCAGGCCGTACCGGACCTGGTCTTCAAGCTGCGCCGTTTCGTCGAACTTGAGATATAGTCCGGGACAATCACCGGCTGCTGTTCGGCGCGATTCCCCGTTGTGGGGCGAGGCGCGAGCGGGTGTCCGAAACAGTTCGACAGGATCTTGAATTGAGCGTCGCCTTTACCAAGGAAGAAAGCGCCGAAACCGCGTCCGAGACGCTGCTGCCGGATCGCCCGATCTCGCCGCATCCAAACCTCGTGACGGAAGCCGGCTTGCAGGCGCTGCAGGCGCAGCTTCGCGAAGCGCGCGAGGCCTATGAAGCCGCGCAAGCCATCGAGGACGTCAACGAAAAGCGCCGGCAGTCGGCGGTGCCCTTGCGCGATGCTCGCTATCTGACCGAACGGCTGCGCACGGCGCAGGTCATTCCCGATCCGGCGTCGACCGATGTCGTCGCTTTCGGCAGCACCGTGACCTTCAGCCGCACCGACGGCCGCGTGCAGACCTATCGCATCGTCGGCGAGGACGAAGCGGATCCAAAGGCCGGATCGATCTCGTTCGTGGCGCCGGTCGCGAAGTCGCTGATCGGGAAGGCGGTCGGAGATGTCGTGGGTTCGGGCGCGCAAGAGATCGAGATTCTGTCGATCGCGTAGCGATGCGATCCGAGGCCAGAATGATGCGCGCGTGAGGATCCAACTCCGACGGCTCTGGCTTCGGATTGGTTTCGCCAACTTCGAGGCGCCGCTGGGTCAGTTGCGCTGCCGCGATTCACTTCGCTGTTCAAAAGCCGCGAAGGTCATATAGTGAGGGGGTATCAAGACCAATTCATTGCGTGTCAGGCCAAGGGAGCGATCCATGCGGAAGTCCCTATACTTCGTCATCGCAGCCGGTCTCGGCCTATCAGGACCACAAGCTCTGGTCGCGCAAGACGATGTAGATCAGCAGCTCGGCAGCGTTCATTTCCAGACCTCTTGCAACGATGTGGCCCAGCGTCGTTTCGATCGCGGGATGCGCTATCAGCATTCCTACTGGTACGCCAACGCCAAGGAGATCTTCGAGGAAGCCATCAAGGCTGACCCGACATGCAGCATGGCCTATTGGGGCATTGCGCTCACCTACATGGACAATCCGCACAATGCGATTCCAAAGCCGAACCTGGCGCCGGGCCTCGCCGCGATCATGAAGGCCAAGGAGATCGGCGCCGCGACCGAGCGGGAACGCGACTACATCGATGCGCTGATGGTGATGTATGCCGATTACGACAAGATCCCTCACGTCCAGCGGATGCGCATGCTGCGTGACGCGCAGGCGCGCGTCGCGGCAAAATATCCAGACGACGACGAAGCCCAGATCGCCTACGCCATTACGCTCAATACGTCGGCGGATCTGAACGACAAGACCTACGCGCAGCAAATTAAGGGCGCGGCGATTCTCGAGCCGATCTCCAGGCGGCTGCCGATGCATCCGGGCGTGACGCATTATCTGATCCATCTCTACGACTACCCGGCGCTGGCGCAGAAAGGGCTCGATGCCGCCAATCGTTACGCCAAGATCGCGCCGGCCGCGCCGCACGCCCAGCACATGCCCTCCCACATCTACACGCGCGTCGGCTATTGGAAGGAATCGATCGACTCCAACGTCGCTTCCGTGAAAGCCGCGATGGCCGAAAAGTCGGTCGGCAACTACCTGCATGCGCAGGACTACATGGTCTATGCTTACCTGCAGCTCGGCCAGGACAAGCAGGCGCGTGCCGTCATCGACGACATGATCAAGGAGACCGACTTCAAGGCGACGGTCGCGGCGGCAGACTACGCGCTGGCGGCTTCGCCGGCGCGTTATGCGATCGACCGTGGCGATTGGGAGGGGGCCTCGCAGCTGCCGGTCAGGCCGAGCAACCTCAACTTTGCGATGGCGGTAACGCATTTCGCCCGGGCTCTCGGCGCGGCGCGCTCCGGCAAACCGGAAGCCGCCAAGGCCGACATCCAGAAGCTGGCGGAATTGCGCGACAAGCTGCAGGACGCCAAGGACAATTATTGGTCCGGAATCGTCGACATCCAGCGTCAGGTCGCCGTCGCCTGGGTGCTTTACGCCGAGGGCAAGTATGACGAGGCACTCAATGCGATGAGTGCCGCGGCGGATGCAGAGGACAAGACGGAAAAGCACGTGATCACGCCCGGACCGCTGGCGCCGGCGCGCGAGCTTTACGGCTTCATGCTGCTCGATCGCGGCATGGCCAGGGAGGCGCTTGCTGCATTCGAGGCAACCAAGGCGAAGGAGCCGAACCGCTTGCACGCTTTCGCGGGAGCGGCCAAGGCGGCCGAAGCCCTTGGTGACAGGGAAGCGGCACGACAGAACTGTCAGCAGCTCGTAACGCTGACGGCCAGTGCCGATTCGGAACGCCCCGAGGTCGCGGCGGCGAAGCAATACCTCGCCAGCAACTGACCCGGAACGAGAACGGTGGAATGATGAGAAGGGCAGCCGCCATCGCCGTCGCAGCTATCGTGCTGGGAAGCGCGCTGGCGGCATCGCTCGTGTGGCTCCATGTGCCACGGCATGCCGCCGCGAATTCCGCCACGCCGGTGTGGCACGAGGTGACCTGGCCCTTCTCGATTGACCAATGGGGCAATGGAAAGGCGTTCCGCTGCAAGGCGGCCGACTGCGGCGTCGAGGTGACGCTGTACCTGCGCGCCAAGATAGGTTTTTGCAATTGCACGACGGGCGTCGCCGATGACGAGGACCTCGATCGTATGGGCGATACCGTTCTCCTGGGCGAGGTCTCTCCACGCGGTTCCGGCCATCCCGTCAGGATTGCGTCGATGAACGGTCGCAGCCGCGCCTACACGCTCAACTCACGTGGCGCTCCCGGCAAAACGCTGGTGTCGGTCGTCTACAACGAACGTTGCGACATGATCGCGGCGACCGCTGTCATTGGCCACGATCGGCCGGAAACCATCGAACCCCGCGTGATCGAGTTTCTGGGCGGGAGCACCGCGATGCACTGGGCTGAGGTCACACTGGGTCTGTGATTGATCGGTCCTTCCCGATCAGCGAGCATTTTCAATGCGGCGAATGGCCCGCGCAGCTGGGGCAAGGATTGCTATCGACAGGGGCAATCTCATTCGCCTAAACATGAGCCATGCGTTTCCGTTGTCTTGTCCCGATATCGAAGGTCTCCGCCGTGTCCGCGAAACAAAGCGCGGCGGCTGGATGAGACGGTTTTTGTCGGGGGCGTTGCCGTTCTACGCGCTGGCCGGATTGGCCATGTGCATGTACCTCGTCCTGTACAAGACGAACCTGTTCGACTTGAACGCCATCGTCCAGGGTGCGACCGGTTCGGCATGGTTTCCGGTCTTCATGTTCGCCTGTGTGCTCCTGGAGTCGGTCTTTCCGTATTTTGGCTATTTTCCCGGAACCGCCCTCATCCTGATGTCCGTGGCGCTCAATCCGAAGCCTGCGGATGTCTCCGTTTTCATCGTGGCGTGGGCGGCCATCATCGTGGGCGCCGTTCTGAGTTACGGACAGGCTCGCTTTTTCAGACCGATGTTGCAGCGGGTTGCCTCAAAAGCGGCACTGAGCCGATGTGAGTCCCTCCTTGACTCCTATGGTCCTTATGCGCGCGTTGCCTTGTTCGTTCATCCCAACGCTTGCGCGATGTATTTCACGGCGCTCGGACTTCTCGGCCGGAACCTGACGCGAGAGCTTGCCCATCTTTGCGTGGGTGCAGCGGCTTCCGTGGGCATTCTGTTCGTCGTCGTGACCAGGCTGGTGTCGTCCGCAGGCGCCACCGATGACGGGGAATTGCAGGTGCTGCTGGCGGCAGGCCTGGTCGCCATCGGGACCCTCGTCGGTCTCTACGCGGCCTTGCGGCCGGATCGGGCTGCTTGAAGCTTGATCCGGAAGAGCGCGAAGCGGTTTTCCGAACCGAGACCTTGCTTTGAGCTTGGTCGGTCATGATCCATGTGCGGAAGCACCCAAATCAGAGCCTAAACCAAGGCAGGGTGAGATAGACGCAAGCGACCATCGAGAGGATGGGAATTACCCACACCCATCCCGACCAGAGGTTTCGCACTGAACGTCCGGGTAACGACGCAGCAACGAGGGCGACGATCAGTGCCCCGAGCGCGGCCGTCGCGGCCCACCCGTACCAGTACATCGCTGGAGCTAGAAATCCCATCGCAGGGTCAGCAACGTCTCGCGAATGATGCGTGCCCGCCAGCACGATGCCGAGCGACGGGAAAACGGTGAAAAGAGCAAGGTCCTTTGCGAGTGCAACCACGTAGAGGAAGCCAAATGTCGTCCCGAACGTGAATGCAAAGCGGCGGAACGCAGCCGATAACGTCATGCGCCGAAACCCCTGATGTTGTTTACGACGTGGCCAGTTAGGAAGCCCCACCAGATGACAAAGGCGAGGATCGAGGTGAGCATAGTGCGCGTCTGAGCAGGCTCGTCGGCACGCGGCCGTCGCCAGCAAACCCAGTAGGCTGGTAGCAACGCAAAACCGATAGCGGCGAAGTGCTCCTTGAGGTCGAAGAAGCCCAGGGCTGGCCAATGACCGGCGCGCTCTAACTCTGGCCTGATGTCGACGCGAAAATACAGATAGATGATCCCACCGAGCAGGATGGAGATGGCATACAAGACGACGACGGCGTCGGCGAACCGGGCCGATGACACGGAGCGAAAGCGGCCGAAAAACGAACTGGGGCGCGTTCCCACAGTCGCCCACGTCGCCAAGGTCTGGTGCGTAATCGCGCCAAGCAGTGCAACGGCGACCAAGCCGTGAATAATCAGGAGTACTGTCGCCAGAACCTCACTCCCGGCCTATTGCCCGCTTGCTGTCACGTGAAGAGTTCCTCAGTCCCGAATGGCTCCGCCGACCACGGCCGGAAGCGATTGAGGGTGAACTTCGTCTTCTGGCCGGGTTCAACGTCCACCAGCACGTAGTTGTACTCCTCTTGCGGAGGCTGGCCCTTCCAGTAAAGGTCCCGCGGATAGTCGGCGGGCACCTTGATGCTGGTTCGCCCCGGCAGGATTGGGTCTTGTTCTGCGCCCCCACCGCCCAACAGAAGATACTTTACCCCATCTACATCGTAGATTTCCGTGGTGTGGACGTGCCCGTTCAACACGATCACCTCCATGTCCTTGGCATACGACGCAATCACCTTGTGCGGGTTATCGGGAGCCGGGATCGGGCCTAAGCCTGACCGCGCAAACACGGGATAGTGGAAGACGATAAACGCCTTCCGAATGCCGTTGGCCTTCGCCTCGTCCATCCACTTTTGAAGCTGGGTCATCTGCTCGGCATATTTTGGCCGATCAGCGTCCCACAGCGACGGCGAACGGTAATCGTACTTGCCACTCCAGAGATAGATGAAGCGGGTGCCCTTGAAGTCGAATTTGTAGATGAGGTTTTCCGGCGTGACGCCGAATTTTTTCAGATACGGCACAGCCGAAAGTACGCCCTCAATCTTTGGGTCGGCCCACACCTCATGATTCCCCACACTCATGAAAAAGCGCCCATCCAGACCGGCCGCGCGCATCTCGTCATCCGGCGCGGGTAGCTTCTTCAACATTGTTTCGTTCACGCGCTTCCAGTATGGGCTGTCACTCACGGTCAAGCCCTGATTGCCCCACCACACAGCGTCACCGCTATTGACCACGAATTTGGCGCGACCGGATTGAACGTCCTTGACGATTTCGCGCGTCACCCATTCGCCGCCCTGAAGCCGGAACATGGTTCGATGCACTCCGGGAAGCAGTTTCACGTCTTCAACGGATGCCTCAGTGACCCAACCTTTATCTACCGTCAGGGTCATCACTTCCGTCTTGGATGTAAACGGCATGACGACCTTGATCAGGTCCTTTGTGACCGGATCGAAGATCATCTTCACATCCTTCGCTACGACGGCCTCGGCGACCTTTTCCGGCATGACCAATCCGAACATCTCGACGAAGAACTTGCTGAGGTCCGGTTGTCCCTCTTTCAATGGGAGGTACATCATCGGTCGGGTATCGCCGACCGCAGCGAATGAAAAACCGGCTGCGGGAAGCGGTGCTTGCGCGGGCGTTGTCTGTGTCTGGGCATCGGCAACGAGTGGCACGGAGAATGCGGGCAGTGCTGCGAGTGCGCCTAGAACCAGGCGACGACTGGGCTCGTTAGGCCAAGAGGATTGCATGATGATCACCCCTGATCGAGGAGAGGGAATGAGCCGCCGTATCGGGCGCGCAAACAGCCCAATTTGCCGGCCGTTTCCCGTAGACCTTCAGCGGTGGGTAAGCTTGATATAGATCAACGTCTTCACCTGCCGTAGCAGCGAGCACGTAGAGCGGCGGCTGGCAGCTATTCTGGCCGCGGACGTTTGCGGGCATCGCAGGTCCGCAGAAATACAGCGGCAAGGACGTGGCAAACTCACACAGGAGCCCGCCGGCTTTCGCATAGTTGGAGCTACGAGGCTTTGGTATTGCGGTTATACGCGCTGCAATTAGGGCATGCAGCGATGTCCATCGGCCGACGCGTCTGGAGTGGCGAGCATGATGTCGATGAAATTGCCGCTGTGGCTTCGCTTTTTCCTGCTCGTCGGCGTCGTCGCCTTTGCAGCAGGCGCAAGTCTCCTTGCCTATCGGTACTACAGCCGCCCGGTAACGCTGACTGTGGCGGTCGGGTCGCTCGACGGCGAGGCAGCGAAGGCAATGTCAGCGATAGCAGGCGAGTTCGTTTCAGCGAACGCGCCGGTCCGGCTCAAGGTTATCGACAGCGGCACCGCGCTCGAGGCCGCTGCGGCTTTCTCCGCGGGTAAGGTCGATCTCGCTGTGGTTCGCGGCGATGTCGGCGACTTGTCGCAGGCGCAAGCCGTCGTCGTCGTCAGCCATATGGCCGTACTGATCATCGCGCCGCCGGGATCGTCCATCGACAGCATTGCCAACCTGAAGGGACGCACGGTCGGCGTGGTCGGCGGAGCAGTGAACGCCAAAATTGTCGATGTGTTGACCAAGGGATACGATCTGGCGGGCGCAAAAGTTGTCTTCAAGAACCTTGCTTTGACGGATGTCCGGCAAGCCATTCAGTCAAAGCAAGTCAGCGTCCTGCTTGTCGTGATCCCGCTCGCCGAAAAATACCTCTCGCTCGTTCGCGGATTTTTTCAGCTTGACCGTAAAAAGACCCCGGTACTGATCCCAATCGAGTCCGCGGGGGCAATTGCAGAGAATGAGCGCGCTTTTGAAAGCTTCGACGTCCCGAAGGGCACGCTGCGGGGATCGCCGCCGGTCCCGGAAGATGACCTGACGACCCTGAGGACCTCGCTATACCTGGTTGCGCAAAAGAAGCTTGGCACTGATCTGGTAACCGACCTCACGGAGGCGATCATGAGCGCGCGCAGGAATCTGCTGCGCGAGCAGCCGATTTTCGCGCAGATCACCGCGCCCAGCACCGACCAGGATGCCTACCTTCCGCTGCATCCTGGCGCGGCAGCCGTCTACAACAGCACCACGCAAAGCTTCATGGATGAATACGGCAACTGGATCTATTTGACGCCGATGGTACTGGGTGGCGCTGCCACCATGCTTGCGGCGGCGTGGAAATTCCTGGGCCTCGGCAGCCGCGCAGCCGAAGGCCCGCTCGATTCTCTCTACGCCCTGGCGCGCCGGATTCGGAAAGTCGATACAGAGGCTGAACTTTCGGATATCGAAGACGAAATCGACCGCATTCTAAAGGCGGAGCTCGCCAAATCCGCTGCTGGAGACGAGAGCGCGGTGGATGATGCCACATTGAACGTGGCAGCCCACCGGCTGGAGAGCTTGATTCACGACCGACGCACATTGATCGCCAAGGGACCCGCAGTTGCCTCCGCGGCGAAGGCGACACAGCGCTAAGTCACGACACGCCTCGCAACACAGTGGTGAATCATGAATGCAATCGCGCTATCGTGCATCACGTTTCTATGCATCTCAGGCGGTGCCCTGCTCGGTATGTTCCTTCCTGGGCATCACCTGAGCACGGATGACAAGGATGTGGTCAGGCTGGGCACGGGCCTCATCGGGACGATAGCCGCGCTTGTCCTCGGTCTGCTGATCGCCTCGGCGAAGGGCTCCTACGACACGCAGAGCACTCAAGTCACGCAGATGACGAGTAATGTTGTCCTGCTCGACAATCTGCTGGCGCAGTACGGACCGGAGGCGAATGGCGAACGCAATCTGTTGCGGCGCGCCATCGTTGTTTTAGCCGATCGAATGTGGCGCGAGAAAAGTTCCGAGGTTGCCAAGGCGAACCCCTTCGAGGCCAGCGCGGTAAGCGAAGCATTCTTTGCGAAGCTTCAGGAGCTTTCGCCGCAGAACGATTCCCAGCGCTCCCTGCAAGCCAGGGCCATACAGATCGCCACCGACATTGCGCAAACCCGCCTGTCGCTGTTCGCACAGACGAACAACTCGATCCCTATGCCGTTCCTGGTGGTGCTGATTTTCTGGCTCACCATCATCTTTGGAAGCTTCGGCCTGTTTGCCAAACCCAGCGCAACCGTTTTCGGCTCGCTGTTCGTTTTTGCACTGTCGGCCGCCGGGGCGATCTACCTGGTCCTGGAGCTGGGGCAGCCATTTGCGGGTTTGATGCAGATTTCCAGCGCGCCACTGCGCAGCGCCCTCACGCCGCTCGGTCCCTGACGTTCGCATGATCGAGGTTGCCGGCCAGAGCGAGCCCCGACTGCTATCGTGGTCGTCGCGACCTGCTGCAGCGGTTGTTCGAGTTGATCAAGATGCGCATTGTGCTGCGATGTCCGAATCTGGCCCATGTCGGTCGGCTGCCTGATTTCTGCTTGCGAGGGCAAAGCGGACATTTGGGAAATTAGCGAGGTCCGCTAAGGGCCACAAGCAGACTCCGGCGTCTGGTCGATCACTTCGAAACAGTCGTCATAATGGACAGGCCGGTAATCCGCACCGGACGATGCGTCGAGTGCGACAAGGCGCCTAGACGTTGATCTCGGCCGCTGCCTGCACAATCGCTGTCACGGTTGCCTTGGCTGCCGGCGACGAGGTTCTCCCTCGCAAACACACGATGCCCGTGCTTGACGGCGGCGACTGCCAGCCATGTACGACAAGCCGGACAAGCGCGCCGGATTCCAGCTCCCCCCGTACCGCCGCGTTCGTCGCACCCAGAACGGTATCCGTGGTGAGCGCGACCGTCTTGAGCAGGCCGTAGTTGTCGCACTCGAGCGCAATGGCGGCCTCCTGGCCCGCAGGCAGGCCCAGCAGGGCGGCGAGCTCCACCTTTGAGGGGCTCAGCAACTTCGGTGCGGCGAGACCGTACGCCCAGACGTCCTGCAGCATGTGCTCGCGCCCGGCCAGCGGATGTCCTGCCCGCACATACAGGCCGGCCTGCTGCCCCCCGATCAACTGGATGTCCAGCGCGGCATCCCCAGGCATGTCACGGACATCGGCAGCAAAGAACTCGATGCTTTCGGTACGCAAGCTCTCCAGCAACTGCACCCAGTTGCCGACCTCCATGCGCAGCGCCACCTGCGGGTGCTGGCGGCGCAACGCCACAAGTGCGCGTGGCATCAGGGTGGCCGTTAGCAGCGGCCCGACGCCGAAGGCCGTGTCGCCGAGCTGGCTGTCGCGGTAAAGATCCACGTCGCGCTGCAGGCAACGCGCCTCGAACAGCAGCTTGCGCGCCCGCTCAATGACGAATTCCCCGGCACGGGTGGGGCGGACATCACCAACGTCGCGGTCGAACAGGCGGATACCCAGGTCGTTCTCGATGGCCTGGATGCTGCGGCTGAAGGCCGGCTGGCTCAGGTGGGCGGCTGCGGCGGCGCGGGCGAAGTGCAGAGTGTCGGCAAGGGCGACAACGTGATTCAGGCGGCGCAGATTCACGGCATTGCTCTCCATGCATCAAGATGATGAATATTATGCATTGGACGCAATATGGCGACACCCCTTAGACCGTTCCACAATTCAAAACATGAGAGCGGCAGGAGACGTCCCATATGAGCTCGCAATTGCAGTACTTCTTAATTGGCGCCTGCATCCTAGGCTTTGCCGCCATGGAGTTCGTCACCCGACGGTATCAAGCCACCGTGCGCGGCAACGCGACAGCCAACGACGCCTGGCTTGAAGTGCTGATGTTCGTCAGCCTGATCGCCATCACCCAGCCTATCGCACTGCTGGGCAGCAACGCGTTGTGCAGCTGGCTCATGCCGACGCAGCACAACGCCTGGGCCAACCTGCCATGGTGGGCGATGGCCGGACTGCTGCTCATCGGCGATGACCTCACGCAGTACCTCTGGCACCGCGCCTCGCACACGCCCTTGCTGTGGCCGCTGCACCGCGCGCATCACAGCGCGGCCTACATGAGCGTGCGCATTACCTACCGCAACAACTTCTTTTACTACCTGATGATGCCGGGCCTGTGGATCGGCGGCGTGGCGGTGTACCTGGGTTTCGGCCCAGTCTATGCGGCGTACCTGGTGATCAAGTTGGCGGTCATCCTGGGCGCGCACTGCGCTTGGGCGTGGGATGCGCCGCTGTACCGCATCCGCGCGCTGCATCCGCTGATGTGGGTGCTGGAGCGCACCATCTCCACGCCGGCCACGCACCAGGCGCACCATGCGCTCACCAACGAAGATGGCATTGGCCACTACAAGGGCAACTTCGGCAACCTGCTGTTCTTCTGGGACGTGCTGTTCGGCACGGCGCATATCACACGCAAATATCCCGCCAAGGTCGGCCTGCAGGACGACATCCTGTTTGGCCCGGAGCGCTGGACGACGCAAATGTTCTACCCGCTCGTCCACTCAAAGCGCGAACATTCGGCACTCCGCCCCGGCGGCCGTGGCTTCACCGAAGCAGACCTGCAGACCGAAGCTAAGCAGAAGGCCACCTGAACGCGGGTAGCGTCGAGGCGACGCAGCAAGCGTTCGCGATGCCTCGGAAGGAGCTGGAATGGGTAACCATCTGGTCCGCGAGCGGCCTCTTGGCCACACCGAGATGAGCCGAGCGGAAACCATCGTGCTTGCGGCTGGAGCACCGCGCTTGTGGCGGTCTTCATCCGACTCCTTGGTATTGGTTAGGAGAAGGCGATGATCGTCTGTTCTTGCAATGTGTTCAGCGACCACCAGGTGCGGTCAGTGGTCATAAAAGAAGCGCGACGGCCCCGCATGAGCGAGGTGTATGCCTGCCTCGGATGCTGCGCCCAGTGCGGCTGCTGCGCTCGCGCCATCAAGCGGATCATGGATGAGAGGCCGGGCTCCGTCCATGCGAGCGCAAGCATGCACTGACTTGGAGTTGACACGGTCACGGTCAGCGCGTGCCCTGGTTATCCACCTGGAGGACACGCGAAACCCAGAGAAAGCGAACATCATGAACGTGCCTGTCAATTTCCGTTCCGTCGACATTCCCGCCGAACTGCAGTCCTGCTTCGCCGCGCAGCGGGCGGCCTATTTGGCGGCGCCCGAGCCATCCTACGATCAGCGCATTGCTGACCTGAAGGCCCTCGGGCAACTCCTGAAGGACAACAAGGACGAGCTGGTCGCAGCGATCAACGCCGACTACGGCAACCGGTCTGAATTCGAGACCCTGTTCGCCGAATATTTCGTTGTCCTGGAAACAATCGCCGACGCCAGAAAGAACCTGAAAAAGTGGATGAAACCGCAGCGCAGGCACGTCGACTTCATGACCTACCCGCTCGCGCGCAACCGCGTCATCCCACAGCCGCTCGGCGTCGTCGGGGTCATCGTTCCCTGGAATTTCCCGCTTAACCTCAGCTTCTGCCCGCTCGCCGCAATTCTGGCCGCCGGCAATCGTGCGATGGTCAAGATGTCGGAAAATTCAAGAGCGCTCGCCGAGGTCCTGATCCGTGTCTCGCCGAAGTATTTCCCGCTCGAGAAGCTTGCCTTTTTCGAGGATGGCGGCGGACGAGGACCCGCATTCTCGTCATTGCCCTTCGACCATCTGCTGTTCACGGGATCCGGCGCGACCGGTCGCGCAGTCATGGCAAACGCGGCCCGCAACCTCACCCCTGTCACGCTTGAATTGGGCGGCAAGGCACCTGCAATTGTTGGGCCTGACTTCCCGGTCAAGACAGCGGCAGAGCGCATTCTCTGGGTGAAGATGTTCAATGCCGGTCAGATCTGTACGAATGTCGACTACATGTTTCTGCCCAAAGGGAGTGAGGACGAGTTCGTCCATCATTGCCGCAAGCTGTTTGCCGAGCGCTTCCCGGACATCAACGGTCAAGACTACACGTCGATCATCGATGAACCGTCGTTCACGCGGCTGCAGGCGACCCTGGAGGATGCCCGTACAAAGGGTGCAGTCCTGGTCAATCTTGCGGAACGGCAGATTCCGGACACGAAGCAGCGCAAATTTCCACCGCATCTCGTGCTAAATCCGACGGACGACATGATTGTCATGCAGCGCGAGATCTTTGGCCCGATCCTGCCGATCAAGACCTATACAGATCGGCAGGAGGTCGCCGACTATATCAATAGTCACGACCGACCGTTGGCAATCTATCCATTCACCTCCGATGCCGAGCTGCGCGACTTCTACATCTCGCGGGTGATGTCGGGTGGCGTATCGGTCAATGAAGCTCTCCTGCACGTCGGCCAGCACGACCTGCCATTCGGTGGGATCGGTGCGAGCGGTATGGGCCATTACCACGCGCGCGAGGGGTTCAACACCTTTTCAAAATTGCGCCCGGTCTTCTATCAAGGTCCTCTCTCGCCGATCCAAATGCTATTTCAGCCGCCCTACGCCGGCCGCCCAATGAGCATCCTGCGGACGATGATCAAGTGGAAGACGTGATGCGTGACTGTGGCAGATCGGCGCCAATGATATGCGCCGCAAGCCTGGGCGGATGCCGGGCGTCGTCGGCATTTTATCCCGGTATCGTCGCGGTCGATCTCAGCCAGGGCGGCGCACATTTTGAAGCTCTGCTGACTATAGTGACTGCGGCGTCGATTCATTCTCATTCGCACGGAGACCGCCATGAAGGGTAACGTCTTTATCATCACCGGCGCGCTGGGCGCGCTTGGCAAGGTGGTCGCGGAGGAAGCCCTTTCGGGCGGCGCGCGAGTCGCCGGTATCGATCATGCTGAGTCGCAGTTCGCCGCAACAACAGCCCAGCGGATCGAATTCGGCCGCATCGACCTGACCGATGCGGCACAGGCGAAAGAGGCTATCGATGCCGCCGCCGCGCATTTTGGCGCGATCGACGCGCTAATCAATATTGCTGGCGGATTTGCCTTCGAGACCATTGCCGACGGCGATCCCAAGGTTTGGCAGCGCATGCATGCTCTCAATGTCGAGACCGCGCTGAATGCTTCGCGCGCAGCGATCCCGCATCTTCTCAACTCGCGGGCGGCCCGCATCGTCAATATCGGTGCGACGGGCGCACTGCAGGCCAGCCCCGGCATGGGTCCTTATGCGGCGTCGAAGGCCGGCGTGCATAAGCTGACGGAGTCATTAGCTGCCGAGTTGAAAGGCAAGATCACCGTCAATGCGGTGCTGCCCTCGATCATCGATACCGCGGCAAACCGCGCCAGCATGCCGAAGGCCGATTCTTCCGAATGGGTCGCGCCAAAGGAACTCGCCGATGTCATCCTCTTCCTGGCGAGTGACGCCGCCAGCGCCGTTACCGGCGCGCTGCTGCCGGTCAACGGACGGGTCTGAAGCGCGGTTGCGCCGCTACCAGCTTCCGAAGCACAGCTCAGCTACCGGATGCCCCTGCGCCGATATCGATGTACGTCCCAGTCGCCTGTCCCGCAAAGACCACCGAAAGATGATAGTCCTCGAGGTTCTGTGAATAGGATAGCTCCAACCCAGCTTACTGCGATGACCGAGGTCGGCATGTCCGCTTTGGGTCAAAAGCCGACCTCGGGTGAATGACCGCTTTTGGCAAAGCGGACGTTCGCACGCCTCGCAAGGGAGCTTTCAGCGACTCTTGAAATCTAGGATCAATGGTGGGCGCACATGGGTCGAACCATGGGCCTCTCGCCTGTCAAAGGCGAGCTAGTCGCTCGGGGGGCGGGCCTCTCCTTGGATGATGCCATCATGCCGGTGTTTTGCCCGACGCGTCAATCGAATTTCGGAAAAGGCGTAACCCGTTGATCCGACTGACGCCGGCTACTGTGCATGGGGTTGTTTTCGACATTTTGGTTCGGACGGTCCCCGACAGCCGCGAGGCTTGGGCGATCGTCGGCAACCGTCAGGGTTCAGGAGGATGGATGGTGGGCGCACAAGGGATCGAACCTTGGACCTCTCCCGTGTGAAGGTCCGGCCCGACTTTGATATCTAACGGCTCTTCGCGGTTAGGCGGTCATTCCCCTCGAATTCCCCGACTCGCCGAGCGCTGAGATGATCGCATCGGCGGCCATCTCAATCCGAGCCTTCAGTAGTGCTTCAGTTTTTGGTAGTGTCTTAGTTTGAAGATAAGTTGGCATTGGCGATAGGGCGACGTGCCCTAGCTCCATGGTTATGCCTAGCACAAAGCAGGAGCAAAATGGCCTTTTCAATTGATAAATGGATGGTGGCGTGGAACCCAAAACACAGCACACCTGCACTGGACAGACTCGGGAAGGCCAAACCTGACGGCGCGGTTGAGGTTGGCATCTGGCCCGACAAAACTGGCTGGTCGGATGACTACGACTCCACGGTCGGATGCTGTGACACCAAACGATCCGGGTTCAGTCTTGAAGGCAAGGTCGCCCAAATGTTCATCGATTTCCACACCCTAGTGGTTGGCGATGGCATTGATCCGAAGGCTGCACATCGGGAGTTTTTGAAGATTGATGAATATCGCCGTCGTATCTCTCCTGACATCGATGGTGCTGACATAGGCTCTGAGGAGGACTAGCGATGGCCAGAGGCCTAAAGGTGAGAAATGGCCCGCCGACGCCATCGGCAACGCCATCATGATTGCCAGTGTCTCAGTTTGAAAATCTGTCCTCTATTAGTAGAGCAATTGCGACCCCGGCAGACGCGCCAAAAGTAATCCATATCGGGGCGTAGTGGACGCCCATCATGGAAGTCACGACGATGGCGATGGCTGCGCCGGCGAGCCCCAATATCACGCGGGCAAGCATCATTTGCCGCCTCCCTTGCGAAGCTTACCGCTAAGCATTACCCTTCTCCGCTCGTGGTGCAACCTGGGAGAAGCTGCGGTGTTTAGGGTTATGTGGACGGGCCCCAATGGGATTGACGGCGTCAACGTCGACAATGCCAAGCAAGCGCTCGAAAAATACCAGGAAGCTCAAGCCGCCGGCTTCCAGAAGATCACCATCAAGGATGACGGCAAGCGGACTTTGAAGTTGGATGAGGTAGTTGCCCTCTCAACAATGGTGAAGCCAAGTGCCTAGAGGCCCCAAGGGCGAAAAGCGTCCAGGTGACGTGATCGGCGCCGCTGTCATGGTCGGCAGAATCGCGACCGGCGAGATAGACGACTTGACCACGGAGGACGGCAAGAACGCCGCCGCCGTGGCGCTGGGGCGCATGGGCGGCAAGGCGCGGGCCGAGGGCATGACAGCTAAGCGGCGGAAAGAAATAGCAAAAAAGGCGGCTGAGAAAAGATGGGGGTCGAAGTAGCCTTCGGTTGACAAAAACATGGTATTTTCGTATCTGGTTGCATCGAGAGCGAGGCAACCAGATTCGGGGCTACCGTGGATTATGCAGAGGCTTTTCTGAAAGATCAGATTTCAGCGCCATTGCGCTCTCTGATCCCCTCCACCTTGAAAGCAGCTTACGACGCAGCGCGGCTCCTGATTGAGCAGGAAGCCATCCTCAGCGTCACAAGTGCCAAGGACAACAGCGGCCGCATCATACAGTGGGCAGTCGATCTGGGTTTCGAGCGCCTCGTCCAAAGCGGACAGTGGCCCTTCGATTTTCGCTGGACGTATTTCGAGCGCCCGACAGGGCGTTATCTTGAAATCTTGCCGTCTCACTCCGTCATTACGATCAGTCAGGTCGATAACCCCTCAAAGCAGCCGCGCGATGTTCGGTTTCGTGCAAACAAGCGCCTCAATGGTCAGGGGTGGCTGGCTGGATTCTCTCCCGAAGATCAGCCCAGCTCAGGCATTCCTCACGTTTTGCTGATCCATGGGCATCAGAACTTGAACTTCGCTCACCTCGGCATTCCCAAAGAGGAGCAGGAAAGCGGGTACCATTATCGGTCTCCGAATCTGATGTTAATGCCTCATGCCGTAGTCTCTACGGAGCCGCCGCCGGAAGATACCGACATCGAAGCAGTGATCACTCTCAAAGAAGAAATCGACAAGTGGCGAAGAGACAATGGCAACCAATAAGATAGTCCAGTTCCCAAGCGCCGCCGCCCGCGCCACCCAGGCCGGGCGGCTTTTGATTCCGTCGAAGCTTCGCGACGCGCGTAAAGTTGCCCGCCTTTCCCAAGGAGATCTTGGCGATCTTATCGGCGTTTCTCGGCAGGCCATCTCAGCTTATGAGCGCGGCGATAAATCACCCGAACCATCGACATTCCAAAAAATATCCGAGGTGCTAGACCAGCCGGTCAACTTTTTTACTAACCCGGACCGTGTGCGCTTCGGTGCGGCGGGCGCACGGTTTTATCGAAAATTTGGTCCTGAAACGCTCCGACGAAATGAAGCTGCCGCCGTGCTGGGGGATTGGTTTGTCCAGACCGCGAAGTATTTCGACGAATTCGTAAACTATCCCATGCCGGCATTGCCGGAGTGCGCTCCCCGAGGAGACGGCGCGCGTTATGAGATAGACGAGATTGATGAAATCGCGCTGAATTTGCGGAAGCAATGGGGCTTAGGCCCGGGTCCCATTTCTAATGTCCTCGCACTACTTGAGGCCAAAGGAATCGTTGTTTGCCGTTACGAAATGCAGGGTGAAAATGTTGAAGCTTTTTCATTCTGGAATGGTGCTCGGCCGTTCGTTTTTATGGCTTCGGAAAAAGAGGCGGGAGTTCGTTTGCGCTATGACTTAGCTCATGAGCTTGGTCATCTAGTACTCCACCGATGGGTCGAGCAAACGGATTTAGAGGACAAGGCTACGCTGAGAGCGATCGAAAGCGAAGCTGACAAATTCGCGGGCGCATTTTTGCTGCCCAGCAATTCGTTCCCAAACGAAGTTTACACACCTCGCCTTGATGCGTTCGTGCCTCTCAAGGCGCGCTGGAAGGTGTCCATACAAGCTATGGTCTATCGATGCCGCGACCTCGATTTGATCGATGCCGATCAGGCATTGAACCTTTACAAGCAAATCTCTTTTCGCCGCTGGCGCAAAAAAGAGCCGCTAGACGACCCCACTAAAATTCCAATTGAGCAGCCTCGTCTCTTGAGGCGCGCTGTGGAGCTTCTGATCGATAGCGGTAAGAAACACCCCGAGGACATTCTAAACGAATTGGGGCTGAGCGCAGCCTGGATCGAAAAGTTCTGCGCGCTTAAGCCGGGAACGCTCAAAAACGGTGATTTTCCCGCGTTCGAGCCGACGCTGAAATAGGTGAACTTTATGCTTGACGGTAAGCATAAAAGTTCAGAGTGCTCGGCCGGCGCCGCGCTCAAGCTAGTTTGGCATTCTTTGAGCGGCGCGGCACAGGCAGCAAATCCGCCCGTCGCGCCTCCGCACTAGCCATCGTGTGTTTATATCGGTCGGCCGAGTCCGGATCCTTCCAGCGGCCGGTTCGCGTCAGGCCGTACGTGTCGAGGCCGCCGTAGCGGTGCATCCAGGTGCCGTAGGTGTGACAGAAGATGTGGAAGCCGCGCATGCGCTTGGGCAGAACTACGCCGGCCCGGTCCAGCGCCAGGTAGAGCATCTTGTAGAGCCGGCCGCCCTTGCAGAACCGGAACAGTTTTTCGTCGGGGTGACGCTCCAGGAACGGCACGCCAGCGCCTTGGCGCGACCGGCCGGCTGCACCGTTCGCCAAAATCATCCCGGCGGCCTTGCGGGGGCGGGTGGGGCGCGGCGGCTGCTTGCGGAAGGCCTCCACCACGATCGGCGGCAGATGCACCGGGCGGGGCTCACTGTTCTTCGTGGCGCCGAGATAGAGCAGCGCCTGGTCGAGCCGGAGGCCGCGGAGCAGGGCTTCCTCGGTGGCGTCGCCAAGCCGCATGCCAGTGTAGAGGAGTGTCAGGCAGAACAGGCCGAACTCCGGCTCGATTCCGTAGGCTTCGCGGATGACGGCGAACGCCTGGTCCGGCTCGAGCCACTCGGTCGCTTTGCTTCCGCGCCAGCCTTTCGGTCGGCGGATCTTGCGCTCGATGCCGGCGTGCTTCAGCACGGCCGAAACTGGTGTGTGAAATTGCCGGTTGAGCGTGGTGGCTGGGGCGAGCGGATAGACACCACGGGCGGCATTATCGATCGCGATCTGATCGATCTCGGCGAGTGGCATGTCCCGAAGTGCGTGTGGGCCGGTAGCCTCGATAATCTTGCTGAGAAACTTGGCTTCGCCGCCGGCTTTGAGATATGCGAGCGCAGCATCCGCAAAGGTCGGGGGCCGCGGCGCCTCGGCTACTTCCGGAGTGGGACGATAGTCCCCCCGCTCGATGGCGTCCTTAATGTCCTTGAGGATGCGCTTGGCGACCCGCAGTTCAGGAGTACCCGCAGTTCGTTCAACGTAGATTCCGAGGTAGGTGCCCCGGATCGTGTAGTTCGGGCTCTTGCCTTTGCGCGGCGGTCGGAGGCTGAGGGGCATGGTTTTGACAGCGCGTCCTTGAGGCGGGCCAGGTCCTCGGGGAAAAAAAGCTTCCGCCGGCCTATCGTCCGGTAAAATGGGTGCGTGTGCAAGAAGTCTTGGAAATAGCGGCGAGAGACCCGAAAATAGGCTGCCGCCTCGTTCAGGGTTTTCGGTGGATCGATCACGGTAGCTTCCATAGGACAACGACTACGGCGGTGACTAGGGCAGCCAGCACGCCGACCCCGCAGGTGATCCACTGTGCGCGCAAGATCGTCTTCCGAGCGCGAATTTGGTCGGCCCGACTCTCCATCATGAAATGGGTCAAGAGGTCGAGCTTGAGATGGACCGGATCCTGACTTGCTGGCGCGGCGGGCTCTTGGGTCATGCGCGAGATCCTGCGGCAAGTAATCGGTTAGCAGCCTCGTAAGATTCGGCAATCATCTTCCAACGATCCCGCTGCGCCGTAACTTGGTGCTGAGCGCGCTCAGAGAGGTCTGCCTGAGCGGCCGATCGAGCGGCATTCGTTAGAGCCGCGTCGCGTGTCTTCTCCGCTGCAGCCAGGCTGAGTGTGAGAAGAGCGATCGTGTCGCGAAGCTCTTGGAGCTCCTTAATGACGTCGCGGCGAATGATTGGCGGACGCGACTGGCCCGGGGCCAGAGCCGGCGCGTCCGCCTGCGATCCGATGTCAACGGGGGGAGCTGACATCGGAATCCTATCGGCCTTTCGCCAGACGTGCCGCGAGGCGTTTGCTGAGCGAAGACACCTGATATGGGTTCAGATCATATTGGTACTCAGGCTTTGCTCGATCGAGGCGCGTGAGAAGCCGAATAAAATCAGCGGCCAGTTTGCAGTCTTGGAGCGATGCCAGTCTGACCGAACAAGCCTCAAAGAGAAGCGATGAGAGCAAGAAGCGGCGTGCACCGGCGTCAACACGAAGGGCCCACAAGCCAGATGCGCGCTGATCCTCGAGAATGGCTTTCGTCTCCTGCTGGAGCCGTTTCAACTTGAAGAGCTTTTGGCTCTTCAGATAGTGGATGTTGGCGTGTCCCTGACCGCTGGCCTGGGCATCCTTGATCCAGTCGTCATAGAAGCGGATGATTTCGCGCGGAAAGCTGGTTTCCCGACCGGATTGGTCCAATTGAATGCTTGGATAAGGAAGCTTTTGATTGTCAGGCAACAAGGCTTCTTTTTGCTTGAGGCGTTCCTGAGCCCTTACGAAGTCTCGATATGCTTTCTTCGCATCCGCGAATACGACGGCTGCTGAAGTGCCCGCTCGCGCCTTACGTACGGCGCGCAGAAGCGCCGTGCTACGAGCTATCTTTTCCCGGTAGAAGAGATCATGAAAAACGACCTGCTTCTTCAGCGCCGTGCTCGGCTCGGGATATTTGATCGGCTGTGCAACGATCACCGGAGCCACGTTCGAAATGGGTGACGCTGCGAAGTCAGTTTTGGAAGACGGGGGCCGGAAAAAGACAGGCGGCGCTGCTGACGTTTGAATTGCGGTCATCCCTCGTACTCCTATCTGGCCTGAGCATGAAACTTGGCGATCGCGTCCCCAATGTTTCGCATCATGAATTTCAACTGGCCTTCTTCGGGCGTGAAGAACACGCCGCGCATCTCATCGCGGCCGGCGTAGACCATCAGGTCTATGACCTCCTCGATGGTTCGGGGTCGGAAATTAACGATCTCGTCTTCCGCCGCCGACCACGCGCTATGCGCCTTGCTCAGCATACGCTTGGCGTGATCGAGGCCTCGGGGCTTGCGCTGGTCTCGGGCGGCGACCTGAGCATCCCAATCGGCCAGTAGAGCAGCGAAGCGCGCTTCAATATTTTTGCGCTCGGCATCGCTGTCGACGCTCGCCAGCACCTTCGGACGATCGTCCTCGATCGCCTCGCGAGAGTGATAGAACCAATCTCCACCTTCAAGCTCGATATCAGGCTTGCCGTCCATGACGATCCGCGACGGCGAACGCGTGCCACCCTTCACCTTCGGTGCGGGCCCGGCAGCCTTGCGAAATTCGTCGCCGAGCCGCTCCTCGCGTGGCGACCACTTCTCGACGTCGGCAACCGCGGCGTTGAGCTTGTCGATGAGGGCGGCGAGGCTCTTGCTCTTCGGCCTGCGATCGGCCGCGCTGGCGAGGCGGCCTGTGGGGAGAACGAGATTCGGAGTTGCCATCACGCAGCCCTCCGCACTTCCGGCCATTCGAGCGTCCAACCGTAGAGCTGGCCCCACAAGGGTTCGATCTCCTGGGTGAAGGCCGTGAGAAGGTCGGACTCCATATTGCTGACCTCTCCGACTTCGGCCCTGGTCAGGTGCGAGTGCTCATAGCTGAGCACGCCGCCGACGACGCCGAGCTGGACGGCTAGGATGCCGACTTGGCGCTGTTGGGCGGGCGTTAGGCGATCCCAGGCGGAAGTGGGATCGAAGGCTTTGATTTCAGGAAAGGTGGGTAAGCGGTCGTCGGGTGGAATAATCATGGTTGGCCCCGTCTGTTGAAGACGAGGAACAACATAGCCGATTGGCTAAGTTGTGTCTATCTCTATTTAGCCGACCGGCTATGTTTTAGCGCCTGCTCCAGCTCCTTAATCAGCTCTCGTGTTAGCTTGGGCGCAAAAAAAGCTTGTTGAACAACAGCAAGGATTTCGATTTCGAAATCTTTGATCGGGGGACCATTGAGGGGCTTGGCCGTAAATTTGCCCTTCGCCCGCGCCCGATCAAGGATCGCGATTATGTGCCGTTCGACGCCTTTTGGCCTGATTAGGCAGAGTGAATCGAGATAATTTTCGTACGGGTCGTCGTCCAGTCCGGAGCATATGGTTAGGAGGAGGGCGTCACCAAGCCGAAATACTGGATAGAGCGAGTCATCGCCCACAATGCACCAAAAGTCTCCAACTTGATCACGCTGATTAGTCCGAATTTCGAGCGGGAGATCCTCCTTAGACTTGAGGCCGTGGCTCTCGCCGTTGCTTATGATGCCCTGCACGTAGATAATTGTTTTTTTATCGTCAAAATAGGTGAGGCGAGGCGTGATCACGCGCAACGCTTCTCCGATTTTATCGGCCCATTCGTGAGTGAGCTGCATCTTCCCGCGCTCGAGTTTGGATACTGTGATCCAATGAGAGCCGATCGCGTCAGCGAGTTGCTGTTGCGTCATACCTCTCTTTTTGCGCCATTCGGCGATTCTGTTGGGAGCCTCTGCCATATAGCTTTTTCGCTTATTGCATATGGGGCGTCTATAGCCATTAGGCTAAAATTCTTGTCGGGTCGCTTGAATCAAGATAGCCGATCGGCTATATGTCGCCGAATGCAGGCGGTCACACCCAGATCTTGGCGCAAGGCGCAGGGCCTCTCCCTAGGGGCAGCTGCGGCGCTATGCGGGGTTTCCGGAAAAAATCCGGCCAGGACCTGGCAGCGTTGGGAGACGGGCGAGCGTGAGCCATCGATCAAGGCCGTTGCGGCAGTCGAAAAGGCGAGCCGGGGCGAGATCAAGGCCGGCACGTGGAATGTGATTCGACAGAGCTTTCTCAGTGAACAGAAAACTTCATCGCTCGATAGTACAACGGCCCATGACGTTGAATCATCTCAGCGTCCCACGCCCGATACCGAATTATCGCCGCTAGCTGATCAATGTCCCGGGGCCGATGCTCGGGAGGCTTCGCGCGGTGTCTCGTCTTCATCCGAACAATCCTCGATCGCGACGGAGAAATCCGGCGCCGAATAAACGTTCGCGGACCCGACGTCGGCAAAACTGAACGGTCCGCGAGCAGAGTGTGAGTAGGTGTAACGCGTATCGATCGCCTGTGTGCTTCTTGGCACGAAACAGGAGAGCACACATGCGATCGGAAAAGTCCGACAGATCGTCGGAGGAGAAAATGACCGTGGGGCGTCAGTCAACGTTGACCGAGGCTGCGCAGTTGCTGCGAGACATCGCAGGCGAGCGTGCAGCGGATGAGAGCGTTAAGGCGGTGTTTCGACGTCTGAGCCGCCGCCTAAAAGGATGGTCGGACTCGCGCGTCAGGGACATTTGGTACCGCGATGAGCGCGTAAGCGTTCGCGCCTCAGAAGTTGAGCAATTGCGCGCTATGGCCAAAGCCGAGCGCCGTGATGACGCAGGCACAAATGAGCTTCAAGAGCTTCGCGACCGCATATCTCGGCTCGAACGCCTCCTGGAGGCGAATGACGAGGCGTTTCATAGCCCGACGCTTGCTGTCCTGCGGGATCAAGAGCGCCAAGTGGGTTGAGGCGCTGGCGCTCTGGATCGATCCCAGCCTGGAGGGGGCGATCGACCAATGAGCGCACGCGTCATTCCCTTTCCGCTCCGGGGCCGCCTCTCGTTTATCGAGCGACAGGCGGTGATCGCGGTGTCGATGCGGCCGGACGCGGCCGAGCGCTATCTTAGACGGCAGCTCCAGACCCAATCGGAGGCAATGCGCCGGAAGGGCGTAAGCGAATCTCAAATTGAAAACGGCTTAGCGGATACTATCTGCTGTTTTTGGGCGCCGGCGGCGACTCGCAGGACATGCTTGCATTTCATAGCGGTCCCATTGAATCAGTTCTGCAACTTTATCTGCACGATCAGCCGGTCAGTACAATCCCGGCTCTTACACATGACGCGGTCTGCGTGGTGCAGTCGGTCGGCGCCGATGCGTTTCTGAATTGCGTGACTGTGCAGGCCTTCTATGGATACGACACGCAGAACGTCAACGGGGTTATAAACGCCTCAAACACGAGCGGCGTTTGGACGTCTGATTTTGCAGGTAAGGGAATTGCCTGCCTGGCAATGTATTGCCAGAGCCAAGTTGATCCATCCGTTTTTACCAAGCGTTATCCGCAAGGGTTGCCGCTGCCGTCGGTGCTCGCGAAATGCGCGCCGATTTGGGATCCGCGCGATCCCACGCAGTCGCGGGACAACCGATCGACCTGGCGCGCCTCGCCAAATCCAGTTCTGCAATTGATCGATTACCTGACCGAGCCTGACGGCGGCATGGGACTCGAGATCGACGACATCCTGCCGCCGGCGACGCTCGCGCAATGGATGGATGAGGCGGATCTTTGCGACGGTCGATATTATTCGGCCGGCTTCTATCGTTTCGACAACTCGCCGGAATCAGTGATCAACAAGATCCTGGCGAGCTGCGACGGCTGGCTGTGCGAGGCCGGCGACGGCACGCTGTCGTTGACGGTCGGCGTCTATCGTGAGCCGATCAATGCGCCGCTGACCGCAAAGCACATTCTGGGATGGAGCATCAACCGCGGCATCGCTTATGAGGAGCTGGTCAATCAGCTCGATGTTACATACACCAACCCGGCGGCAGGCTATGTCGCCGACCAGATCGATTCGGTGCGCGATGAAGACCTGATCTCGCGGATCGGCGAGGTGCGGGCCAAGCCGCTCGACCTCTCCTGGGTTCAGGATGCCTGGCAGGCGAATTTGCTGGCCGAACGGGCAATGTTGCGCCTCAACGCCAGCGGCGGAACGTTCGTGACCGATCTTTATGGGCTGCGCTATCTCGGCCGGCGCTGGATCCCCGTGCGGTTTCCCGACGTCGCCGGCCTCGAGGATTGCGTCGTCGAAATCCAGGACAGGGCCAAGGTCGATCTTTTGGCCGGGCAAGTGACGTTCAATTGGAAACTGGTCGATCGGGACGCGCTGGCCGCGCTCGGCGCGGCGACGCCGGCGCTGATCCGCCAGGACGGCACCTACTACCGGCGACACGACGACACCGTTCTCGTGCGGCAAAACTAAGGGGCGTTGCATGGCAGGTCACATCTGGGACGATCCCGACAAGGCTGTCGACGGCACCGAAAAGGTTGCCGCTCAGACGGCGACCGATGACTTCGGGATCCTGATCTCCTCGATCGCGAGTTATTTCGCGACGGTCGCAAAGACGCTGACCAACAAGACGATCGACGCGGCGTCGAACGTCATTAGCGGTTTGACGACCTCCAGCTTCGCGGCGAATGTCATCGATACCGATGTCGCGCTTACCGCGAACAGCGACACGCGCATCGCCAGTCAGAAGGCCGTTAAAGCCTACGCCGACGCGCGGATCGCGGCGCAGGACGCGATGGTGTTCAAGGGCGTTACCGACTGTTCCGGCAATCCCAACTATCCGGCGGCCGATCGCGGCCATACCTACCGCGTGTCGGTTGCCGGAAAGATCGGCGGCGCGTCGGGCGTGGTCGTCGAGGCCGGCGACATGTTCATTTGTCTGACGGATGGCACGGCCTCCGGCAACCAGGCGACGGTTGGCGCCAATTGGTCCGTCATCCAAACGAATATCGACGGGGCGGTGACCGGCCCGGCCTCGGCGACCTCCGGAAATCTCGCGACCTACAACGGCACGAGCGGCAAGGCCTTGCAGGACAGCGGGCTCCCGGTCTCGACCTTGACAGGCGCATGGACTGTGACGGCGCCGACTGTGACGGCGTCGGTTCCCGCGTTCACGACCGTCAGCTGTTCGCTTCGTTACAAGCTGATCGGCAAAACTGCGTTCTTTACGGCAACAATCACGATCACCAACGCCGGCACGGCCGCCGGCAATATCCTGTTCGACCTGCCGTTCACGCCGACGACGACGCATGCCGGCGGCGGCAAGGAAGTGGTCGCAATCGGCTATCAGTGCAACTGGCAGACCATCGGGTCACAGGTGGCAATCGCGAAATACGACAACACGACCATCATTGCGACGGGTCGCACCGTCGTCATCACCGGCACGATCGAGACAACTTAGTTAGGAGCGCACTAATCATGTCACAATTCGGATTCGTCAAAGTCACAGTGCAAGGTGTTCAAGGTCCAGGTCCCATGAGTGCGCCCGATGTGAAAGCCGGTGACCGGCTACTCTTAGGCTACGGTCCAAATCCGGCCAACGTAGAGCAGATCATTTCTACCGACGGTGAAGTCCAGCAGCAGAACTCGTTCGATTGGAGCGGGCAGCCGCCATTCGATCTCATCTATTTGCGCGGCATTTAATCTCGTCATTACCGGAATCATCGAGACAACCTAAAGGGCGACCAATTGGCCATTCTCAAAGCATCCGAAATCTGGCGCGACTATGAAACCGACGGCGTGCCGGCGAGCGGCCCTCATCAGCCCGTCAAGCGCGATGTCAGCCAATGGGGCTCGACGCTGGAGTCGATGCTCGCGCAGCTCGGTCTCGGCTTTGCGACAAAGGCCGCGCTCGACGCCAGTTTGCTCTACTCTGCGAACACCCTGGCGATGGTCTACGCCGACAGCACTGCGGCCAACAACGGCATCTATGTGAAGTCCGGCACCTCCGGCTCGGGCTCGTGGTCTCGCATTGGCGACTTGCAAATTTCCATCATTCCGCTAGCCGTGACGGGCGGCACCGGAAACGCAATCGTGGCCACCGCGCCGATTTCGCCGGTCAATCCGGCCCAGCATCTCTATTTGCTGACGCCTACCGCGAACAACACGAGCGCAACCACGATTGCGGTCAACGGCGGATCCACCGTCGCGATCAAAAACGCGCTGAACGCCAATCTGACTTCCGGCTCGCTGATCATGGGCAACGCGGCGCTGATGTGCTGGGTGACCGATCATTATCAGTTGCTCGTTGCCGCTGCGATCGACGGGAACGCCATCCTAGCGGATGCACAAGCGGCGGCAATATCGGCCGCGTCGAGCGCCTCGGCCGCTTCAGGCTCGGCAGCGGCCGCGGCAGCCGCCGTCAATTACGGTATGAATTTCGCGACGCGAACGGCGGCGATCGCAGCCAACATTCCCGGCACGGTTACGCACATCACGACGGCCGGCTATACGACGGTCGGCGACGGCGGCGGCAGCATCGCGACCGGTGCGATTTACAAGCGCGTCGGCAGTCTCCCCGGCCATTCCGGCTATATCCATTCGGCGGACGGCGCCTATTGGGAATTGACGGGGATCGTGTCGAGGTTCGTCAGCGTCGCGCAGTTCGGTGCGGTTGCCGCCGTCGCCAACCTCGACACCGATCCGGATTGCGCCGCCGCGATCAACCTCTGCATGGCCTATTGCAATTTGAAGCAGGCCAACATGATGGTCCCGTCAGGACAGTGGTTGCTCGATGCCGCGATCACGTCGCCGACGTTCATCATCGAGATCAGGGGTTCGCAGGGTGGCGGTCAGCCTACCGTTTTTTACAAGCGATATGTCGAAGCAGATGCCAACAAGGGTATGATTTCCCTCGGGGCTTGGGGCGGGACGATTTCCGATATTCAATTCGCAGCCAAGGCCGGCACGTCCGGTGGCTCCGCCCTTTCGGCTATCCTCCCAAACAACGCCGCGAATATTGGTATCCTGCGCCTGCGAAACATCTACGTTTCGTGCGGCGACGGCGTGAACGCGAGCCTGCACATCAATGGCACTGTGAACACGGGCGGCGTCGGCGGTACCGGCGGCAAGAGCTACCGCAGTGTGTTCCTCGAAAATTGCCATTTCTTCGGCGCTGCTCAATATACGATTCTACTGCTGAGCGTGCAGCACTGCTATGCCAGCAACGTTTTCGCCGACGCCACGGGCGGCACAACGTCTTCGGGTGTGTGTGTCAATTGCGCCGGAAACAGCACGGCGCCAAATGATGATATTTTCTGGACTGGTATCATGGGCACGCTTTCACTGGATTGGCTGACGCGCGCTGTCTTTAATTGCGTGGTCGGAGGAAATCTCTCGAACACCGCCAACGTTAACAACGTAACCGTGACGAGGGTTTACGGAACGATCGGCTCAAGTTGGGTCAGCTCGCGCGTGATCAACTAAAGTCAGGGCACCAAACAATATTGATGCCAAAGTCCGCAATCGTCGATGTTCAAAATTTGTAAGAAGATCGCAATTGACGCGAGTAAGGCCAAAGCGAGTAGTATCTTCATTTCGTGGCAACCCTTGCATATACCCCGTACAAGAGGAGTGGGACTCCCCACCAAAGTACGCCGTGATCATAAATGATCGGACCTTCGAAGGGCAGTTGAGAATAGAAATAGCCGGTGACCGCGCCCATGACTGAGATTGTCGCTTGTAGAGCCCCGGTGCCCCCGGAAACGGCTGCGAAGAGTCCGAGAACAACCGAAGTTAGCGTGATTTCTATGAGAGCCCCGCTCCAGCCTTGAATGGCGAACCCAGTCACATGCGGCGGTTGAGGGGCGGTGCCTTCTCCTGCAAACCTATCGGAAAACATCGCTGCGTAGACGACGTTGCTTGGCTGGCACGGGGACTGCCGGCGAAGAATCCGGCCAAGCAATGAGCCGCATTGATGAGGGGATTGCGAGAAAATCTCGAAGTAGAAGGGGAAGGGTTGCGCCATTCGGTTGATGACAGCGTTTGCGGATAAAAACAGTCCATCGCCAACCGTTACGCGATCGACGGTCTCCTGCTTCGGTGCATCCTGCTTGGTAGGAGTCGCGATTGGTCGCGATATTTCGTTGACGGCGATTGTGGCGGGCCCAGCCGTCACACGCAGAAGCATAAGAGAGATTAGAAAGTAGCTGACAAAGGTCATCGTCGCAAAGAGGATCGCTGGCAAGAAAGGGCGCTTGGCGAACATAAGGATCGCGATGAAGTGCGCGACGTAAAATAGCACCAGGGGCCATTTCATGTTGAGCAGGATCAGGATGGCGGGCATTGCTATGAGATTGAACGCAGTGGCGATCTTCCAAAATGGATGCTTCTGCATTAGCGATTCGAGTAGCCCATAGACCGACATCGAAAACAGAACGGATTTGATGACGACTAGGGGCCAAAAGCCGAGCAGGTCGAACAGGCGAAAGCGGTTCTCGACCGCGCTGACATGGTCTTGTGCGTTTAGTAGAAGATGCCAGGCGTCGGCACGCCAAAGCGAAAGAGCGGCATAGGAGTAGAGAGCCGCAATCAAAATGGCATAGGCCGACTTTGGCAAAGAGGGGACTATAGCAAGTTTGACCAACGGGCTGGCCGCGTAACGAACCAGAACGGCGATCGGCGGCGTCAGAATGAATGGCAAAAATAGCAGTAGCCAATAACCCGCTGATCCAGCATGCGCGAAGCTATGAATTGAGAACCCGGCAACGCCGCGCTGACCAATCAAGGGCCCTAGATCGGTGAAGTACAGAAGGTTGCCGATCACGATAAGAGCGAAGTAGAAGCCAAAGAACGATACGAGTGCGATGTAAGTCCTGATCGTTCCCATGATTGTCAACGAGAGCGTTTCAGTTCTCTGACGATCATCACCACGTTCGTCACGGCGAAAATCACAATGATCGCCACCACGGACCAGAAGTAGAGAGGCTCGGTTTTTGAGAAGCTGTAGAAGCTGTTCACTGCGTCCATTGGCCGGCTGCTTTCTGGAATTGGGGCACGCGCTTGGCGAGTGCTTCCATCACGCTGGCGGCGGCGATCAGAACAAAGAGCTTGATCGGAAACAGGTACTGCATGTGGAAGTGGAACAGCGTTGCTTGTGCCAAGAACATTGCGATGAAGGCGAAGAAAATCAGTAGGACGGGCTGGCCGAGGCCGACGAAAAAGGCGCCTATCACGACGAAGAGCAGCGTGTGCCAGATCTCCAAGTCGTAGAGAATTGGCGTGTGCAGCGTGACCAGCAGCTTCCGGAAATACACGCTCACAACATCGAGCGGATGAGCAAAAACTGTCTTGAAATACAGCCCCTTGAGGATCTCGTAAAAACGGGGGCTGAGGTATTCGACGCTTGGATCAACGGCCTTGACCGCATCGATGGCGCTGAAGTCGCTCCACTCGATGCCAAAGGGGTTTTCGACGGCTCCGAGGCCCATGTACAGGTTGGCCCATGTCCCGTGGCTTTCGAGCTTCGTCGGCGGCGGCAAGTTATAGGCGGCATCTCTCGCCCTGAGGAGCGCATAGGGCGTTGCAGCGGTCGCGATGATGGCAATGGCCATTGCCAAGCTCACTGCCCGTTTGCTGCGATCTCGTGCCGCCACGACGGCGCACAGCGACGCGACTACGCCCATCATCCCGATGGATTCGCGGAGCATGAGGGCGGCGACAAGTCCGAGTAAGCCGGCGGCGATCCACTTCCGGTTTGCCACGATGGCTATCGGGAGAATGGCTGCAAAGCATGCGGCGCCGAACTGAGACGGATGCGGCGAGAGGGCGTGAAATTGATTCGCGATGAGCGTCCCGACCGTAAGCAGCGCGAAAGAACCGAGCGGCATCCCGATCGAGAAAAGCAGAAGGGCTAAGGCTACCAAGCCCAAATAGTTAACCGCCGTATTGAGGGTGGAGATGCTGGCGGGAGTTGGCACCTTGCCGGTCAATATAGTGATCAGCTCGAGCGTGAGGGCGTGGCCCAGGTCATCGCCACCAAAGCCATCAGCGATCGGTAAGACCTTATCGTCGCGGCAGATTACGAGGATCTTGCCGGTTTTTTGCGCGCACTCCGCGCTTTCGAGCCAGACCTTGCTAGTCGTCCAAAAGAACGGGAGCCCCGAGGACGCGGCATAGGAGCGGTAAGCCTGAGGAACTGTGAAGACTAGAAGCGTGGCGGCCAGCAGGAAGGCAAAGCCATGATTCCCAACGAACTTCCTGCTTGACCACATTCCACGTCACCCAGCCCCAAAGGGTGTCTTCTTATCACCACAACCCCTAATCGAGCAACCCACGGTAGACCTGAACTCGCCTCAGTGCGGTTCTGGCGGAGATCCATCATGCCAAAGTCGAATGCAGCAATTTGGCCCAAGGACAATCAAGCGGCGCGGAACGCCTTCTATGGGGATCCCGGCAAGGGGCAGATTGCGCCGCAGATAGTGCCGGTCGTGCCGCCGTTCGCGATGTATTACGAGGGCAAGCGGGTCAAGGCGATCCAGTTCCACAACAAGGCGGCCCCCGCGTTGCTCGCTGCCCTCAATGAGATCTGGGACTACTGCCAGCACGACCAGGCAAAAATCGACGCGGCTGGCGTCTCGAAATATGCCGGCGCCTACAACCATCGCATGGTCCGCGGTTCGAAAACGAAATGGTCGAATCACGCTTATGCAGCTGCCATCGACCTGAACGCTGAGGAGAACGGCCTCTACGCAAAGGGCAACATGCCTCAGTTCGTCATCGACGCATTCTGTCGTCAGGGCTGGATGTGGGGAGGGTGGTATTCGGGTCGTAAGGACCCGATGCACTTTGAGGCCGTCGACAACGGGGGCCGTAAGCCAAAATCTCCGCCGCCGGTTTTTGGTGTGGCGCAGAGGCTGGTTGCGGACCCCGTAACAGGGGCGCCGGCCGACGAGCTCGAAGACGATAGTCCGGCTCCGGCGGCCCTGACCGTCGATACGATCGCTACCGGCGATCCCGAACTCTTCTCGGTTCAGAAGCGCCTGAAAGCGATCAATTACAGCCCGGGCGTCATTGACGGCCTTTGGGGCTCGGGGACGTCCGGCGCGGTCGCTGGCTTCATCAACGACCGCGGTGGGAAGATCCCAATCCCGGCATCATTTGACGCCTTCAACCGGGTCCGTGAGGCCATCAAGGCTGAGCTGGGGCGGGCTGAGAGCGAGGGTTGGAAGCGGCCCGTCTCTGATGCCCGTAAGGCGGCCGATACGAAGACCGTGGAGGCGGTCGCGCCTGAGGTGGTCCCTGTGAAGCGAAACTTCTGGGCGGCTGCCTGGGCGGCCGTGGTGTCGTTCCTGACGGCTATCTGGGACTGGCTGAGCAACGCCGTCGGCTCGGCGTGGGAGTTCTTCACCGACCACAAAGACGACATCCCGACCGACAGCGGCTTCCTGCATACGGCGTGGGGCTACCTGTCTGGCGTCCCCGGCGCCGTCTGGGCTTTGGCGATCGGAGGGCTGTTCGTCTTTATCGCGATCAACTCCCGATCTGGCGTCAACAAGATCACCGCGCAGGTGCAGAGCGGAGCCCGCCAATGATTGAATATCTCAAGCTCGGCGCGGCTGCTCTCTCGGGATCTAGCCTCCTGATCAAGATCGCTGTCGGGCTCGGGCTCGTGGCGGGAATCCTGGCTGCATACGGAGTCTGGCACCACAAGGTTTATCGCAACGGTTACGACCGGGCGATCTCTGACATCGCTGCTGCGGACTCCAGGGCCATCGGCCGTGCTCAGCAGGCGCGCGCGGTTTGGAAAAATTGCCGGGACTCCGGCAAGCATTGGGACCAGAAGGCCGGCAAATGCTACTGAGGCTTATAATCGCTGCGGTTGGTGTCGGAGTTTCGCTCGGCGGCTGTGCACATGGGCCGACCGTCGGGTCAGTCGCCGGCGGCGAATGTCGTGTGTTCGAGCGCCCGCCTTATGCGGTTCGCGGAAAGACGCAGTACGATCAAGACGTGGCCGATAATTTCGTCGAAAGCGGCGTCAGCGGATGCAACTGGAAACGACCAGCGGCTCGGCCAGCTTCGATCGAGGGCAGGGTAGTTAGCGCCCCTGTGACGTCTCCGAAGAAGAAGGGTATTATCCGGCGCATCAAGGAGAAGTTCATCGCACCAAGGCCGATAGAGCCTGTGCCCTACATCGCGGCGCAGGTAGCCCAGCCAGCTCCGCCACAGTTGCCGCCGGCACTGCGTGATCCTGTTGATGACTTGTTGAACGGAAACTGAGTTGGAATCGCATGTGGGAGCCTGGGGTTATCGTCTCATTGGTCGTCGGCGTCGTCGCAGTCATCGGCAACATAATTTCAATTACGGTTTTTGTCGTCAAATTGGGTGGCAAGATCGACGTGAACAACTCCACGATTATCGGTAAGATCGATGTCATAGACCATCGCGTGAAGAACGTGGAGACAAGCATCTCCGACCTGAAAAACACCGATCGGCGTCTTTCCTTGGTCGAAGATAGGCAGGCCGCGCTAGCGACCAGGCAAGGAAACATGGAGCAAGACAATCTCCTGATCCGTGAAGATCTCGGCAAGCTGCATCAGGGGCTTGATCGTCACGGCGCCGTAATGGCGCGGTTCAACGAAACTCAGTTCGCAAAGTAGAAATGCCGCACGTCAAGCGCCGCGCCGCACTCTTCCTGATCTTAACGGTCATGGCCATTTTCGCCCTGGTCGCGGTGCTGATCCTGTTGTTGACGATCCCCGCACGGCTACCGATCTAACCAAACCGAAAGCATCATAATGAAACTCCGCCTACTGTTGGCGGCGCTGGCGTTCGCCTGCGCTGCGTCTTCTGCTCGAGCTGAAACCTGCATCGCTTCCCATTATGGCCACGGGGATGGCTACGGAGGCCGCCGCACGGCATCGGGTGAGCGGATGAACCCAAATGCCATGACCGCTGCACACCGAACCCGGCCATTCGGATCGATGCTCACCGTTACCTCATTGGCGACCGGCAGGAGCGTCGTGGTTCGTGTGAACGATCGCGGGCCATTCGTGCGCGGGCGGTGCGTCGACCTCTCCTACGGCGCGGCTAGGGCGCTGGGGATGGGCGGAACGGCACGAGTTTCAGTCCAATGAACCGGGATGACGCCAAGGTCTTCCTGGCCGCTGGGCTGATCGCAGCCGTGCTGCTGCTCGGAGCGGCCGGCCTTGTCGGTGCCGCTGAAGTCGCCGGCCAGCGCCAAGCGCCATCCGCAGCCTTCTGCTGGGTCGCCAAGCGCGCCGTTTACCTAGCGGGCAGTGAGAAGGCGGCAGAGAGCAGGGCGCGCGCGGATGGCGTCTCCGAGGAAGCAATCGCAACAGCCAAGAGGTGTCCCCGGTGATCAATGTTCCGAAAAAGCTCTTGCTCACTCACCTTGGGAGAGTGGGGAGGGCCGCAATCTCAGTCCCGGCCACCAACCTGAAGGCGGTTTACTCCGTCATGAAGGTGGCGGGCTGGACGGGAAGCTGCATCAGGGTGCAGCGCGCGTTAGACAGCACGCAGTTGGACATTGGTTTCGCCGGGAATGTCGTGGACAAGGTGGCGGCTGATACCTTCGCGGCCGGCTCTGCTCTGACCATCGCCAAGGTCTATGACCAATCCGGCAACGGCATGGATCTTGTCCAGGCTACCGACGCCAACCGGCCGATCTTCTCCGCGCTGAACGAATGGGCGGGTATCCGACCGATCACCTTCGACACTTGGCCGCAGAGTGCCGTCGCCAAATGGTTGGACACGCCGGTCTTGGCTGGCCTCGACCGGCAGGCGGTCAGCGTCTACATGATGATGGTCGATCACTGTCCCAACCAGCAGAACCTCATTTGGGAGGGATTTTCCGATACCGGCTTCGCCACCTCGAATTCGTTCCTGCTCGGCTCCGGCGGCGGCCTCGGTGTGAATTTCGGCAGCCTGATCTTCAACACGTTCTTCCCGCGTAGCCATTTGCAGGCAATCACGACGGTCTGCGGCGGCTCCAACGTCCGAGCGCGGTTCGATGGCGTCGAGCGGACGTTTGCGACGGGGGCAATCTCTTCGTCGGCGATCCAGGGTATGCGGTTCGGCAAGAGCTCGCTCAACAACCAGTACAATTCGCAGAACGATGTCTTCTGCATCGCGATCTATGCGCAGGCTGATGCCGCGGCGGCAAACCTAGTGGTCGAGAACGCGCTCAACGCCTCGTTCAATCCAGATCGCGCCAGCAACACCAACTGGACCTACCGTCTCGTCGAGGACGGCAATTCGCTGATGAGTGGCGTCGGCGCGGCCTCGCTCCAGAGCGCAGGCTGGCAGGGGGGCTTTGGCCGGGGGCCGCAAGGTGACGTTCGCGCGTGGGAATATTACGACATGGGGCTGGCCGGCCAGACGCTGGCCACTGCCTACACGAACCGCGCGCGAGTGCTCGCTCTCTCCGACGTGACGAAGTCGAAGAATGTCCTCCACATCATCGACCCGACCAACGATATCGGCGTCATCACCTACACCAGCGTTGCCGATGCCCAGACTGGCAACACGGTCTCTGCACAGAACCTCTACAACAACTATTTCCTGCCGTATGTGGTGGCCGCGCAGGCGGCTGGGTTCACCAAGATCGTCACATCGACGATCCTCCCGCGCACTAACTTTAACGTCGGAGCGGGAAATTTCAGGGGTGATTGCCGAAACTACTATAATTCGCTGCTGACCGGCGGCGCCGGTGCGAACGGCTACGTGGTTGCCGATATCGGCTCCATCTCGCAGCTGCAGAACACGGCCGACCTGAGCTATTTCCTGCCTGACGGCATTCATCTGACGGCAGCGGGATACGCGCTGGTCGAGGCGGTCCGGAAACCGCTAGAAATTGCCTAGCTGGCGCCTCCCTCAGGTGCTTTCCGTATTAGGGCGTGCACTCATAAAGGAGCAGACGTCGGCTTTTGGGGTCTAAGTAGAAATTCTTTGCTCAATCAGAAATCGCCGCTTCTGACCCACAACGGACTTCCGGAACGACCATCGCACTACATTGAGTTGGGAGTTGTAACAACGAGCTGTGGTAGTCAAGCACTAGATAGATGTCGCGGTCGAGGCGGTCGTCCGGCACGATCGAGGGCGAGGAACGCATACGCTATTCCGATACGACAAGGGCGAGAGACGGCCCCGGCTCCAGGGGGGTCAAGGGGGTAAGCCGGGGGCCGCTCCGCCAGCTCTGGCAGCGAGCCAGCGACGACTCAAATATTCGCCCGCACTTTTGGTTCCTTTCCGAGCTGAAGGGGGCGCTGTCCGTATTTAACCCAGTGTCACCAGTGTCATAAGACTGATTTTAACGGGGGCTAACATGGTATAAGGCAAGCCAGCGGGGAGCGCTCCTATGACCCGCGCGGGCAACAAGAAGGTTGAGTCATTTGATCAACATTGCTGAGTGCCAAGAACATGCTGACCACTACAAGAGTCTTTCCGGCGCGATCGGTATTTCCAAGGATCGCGCCGCCGTCCTGAAAAACATTGCCCGAACTTATGTGGGTTTGGCCGGCCAACTGGATAGACTAGCTTCCCTCTCGAGGAACGAGCAGAGGTAGGTGCCGGCCTGCTTCCGGCCCCAGCCGCCTAGTTTCATTTGGGCGTGGCCTGTTTTACGAAAAGAACAATTTGAGGTCGGCGTCGTTCTGGTCTGATGAGACGGTACTATTTTGATCTCAGAGAGGGTGACGAGATTTTTCCGGATGAGGAAGGTCTGGAACTCTCGACCATAGAGAAGGTGCAAGAAGAGGCGGCTCGCTCAATGGCCGATATGGCTCGAGATGCCGTCCGCGCTGGGGGCGGTAGCCGACAGCTGTCGATTGAAGTCCGATGACAGCGGTCCGGTGCTCCAGCTCAAATTCACATTCGAGGTCGAACGGCGCAGGCATTGAGGCCGCCGTAATGGGCGCCCTGTTCGAATTTCGCGGTGGCTTAAGTTCGTTCTAGTGTGGGAACTGTTCTTACCTTTCCTCGTTTTGGAGTCATCTTAACTGCTCAAGGAGCCGCGCCATGGGAGAGCGCCGCAGAGTGAAGCAAACCCGTTCCCTTGAAGAACGAATGGCCGAGCAGGCCGCCAAGCTCAAAACGATGGCCGATCGGTTGCCGGCTGGGGCCGAGCGCGAGGCGCTCCTAAAGCGAGTCAGAATCGCCGAGATCGGCGCCCATATAACTGACTGGCTGCGCTCGCCTGGCTTGCAGCCGCCCAAATAAGACTTCGAAACAAATGTTCACTTTGATACTTAGGAACATCGACACGCCACGAGGTGATTCGATGCTCCAAACGATTTTGATTATGGCAGGACTCGGTACCGCGCTGATCGGCATCATAGTCATCGTATTCGAGTGGCGCGCGTTGGGCGGGTATTGGAGCCTTAAGAGGCGGCCACCCGAAAATTTCACAACCGACGCGAAGTAGGTCTCCCCAGTGGGGGGCTTATTTCTCGTCCTATTTGCGAGACAGCAGATCTTCACCGGGCGGCATCAGCTTCACGTAAGTGCCGCTTTCGTGCTTCGATAACCAGCCGCGCTCGATCGCGTATTTCAGCCCGGCGCCGAACTCACTGCCGCTGCCCTTCAGATTGAACATGAACGGCGCGTTGATCCGCTCGATGTAGATGCGACCGTCCTGGACAGCCTCGACGCTGGCCGCGAGCTCGACGAGCTTGCGCGCGGCCGCTTCCGGGTCAGCATAGGGTCGTTCTTCGGTGTGCTTCATAGGCGTGTCCCATTAGCCGCCTGCGCGGCGGTGATATGTGCGCGGTGAGGGTAGCTCTCAGCCGGATTCCAGCTGTCAAATGTGGTGCCGCAGACGCAGCGCATGAGCGTGTTTCTGATCTCACTGTCGAGCTTCTCGCCCCGCGCGCGCTTGGCTGCAACCTCAGCCCGCGAGGCGCGATCGCAGCGCCATTCGGCGAAGGCACTTTTGGGGATTGTGGGCAGTAGCTCGGTCCATGCGGCTTCGAAGGCCTCGCGCGCGGCTTCGAATGTGGTGGCTATGCCCCTTCGGCCAGTGCCTGGCTCCATGCCAGGATAAAAGCCTACCGCCCATCCCCATTGATCAGCCTGCACAGGCACGCCAGCGCGCACGCTAATGGTCCCGACACGAACATCGTCGAAATAGACGTGCCAGGTCTCCTCGTGCGGATTGTCACTGCGGCGGCGGGTGAGGGCGGCATCATTGGTCATGGCGAGAGGATAGACGCTCACCGGATGATGAGCCAGCCGCTGCGCCTTGCGCACCGGCCTAGGTCAGCCCCAAGAGGTTGGTCAATAGGCGGCGCACTCATGCTTAAATGGTAGCGCGTCTCAGCGCTCGTTCCGCCCCTTGCGAAGAGGCTGCCTACACCGAGTACGTCCGATTGGCGGTGCAGACCGGAAGTGCGCGGGCCGTAGCCAAAAACGACGCTTTTGACCCTGAGGCGACATTGCATGACTTCAAGCCGGCGGACTGAGATTCTCGAGCGCGGTGCTCGTGCCCGCTCTCTGCGTCGCTCTATGCGACCCGCTTTATGCCGGGCGGCTGCCATGTCCCTTCGCCCGGCGGTAAGATCGAAGGTGTTTCGATCTTCGGCCAGTAGAGCCGCATGACAAGATAGATCGTGTCGTTCGGCGCCGGCAGCCAGTTTGCTTCCTTGTCAGCGCCGGGCGACTTGTTCTGGATGTAGAGCGTTAGTGATCCGTCCGCATTCTTTTTCATGTTCGGCAGCATCGGCGAGTTGATCAGATAGCGGTTGATGGGATTTTCGATCAGGAGCTGGGACTTGCCGTCATACATCGTCAGCGACCAGAACGCGTTCACTGGTGGCTGCTGGCCCGGTGCAAATGTCAGGGTGTAACCGTTCTTGCTGCCGTCGAGCGTCTGACCATCGCTGTCGACGCGCGTGAACGGATAGGTCGCTTCCGCCGGGTCATTCCCATAAATGCCGGCCTGAGCGGCGACGGCACGCTTCATCCAGTCGCCATTGTAGTGCGCGCTATCGCCTGGAAGACCGCTAACCCGCCAGCCATTGATCGTTTTGCCGACATTGGCGACGGCCTCGTCGACTTTCCGCTGGCCTTCCTTCATGCCAAGGCCGATCTCCAGCTTCTGCTCCAGAGGGAGGTCCTTGAAGCTGAAGGTCTTGCCAGGCCCGACGCCGATGCGTGCCAGCTTGGCGCGTATCTCCTTCTCATTACCCTGCGCCGGCGCGAATTGCAGCGCAAAGTCGAGATAATCGAAGAAGTTGGTCTTCACGAGTTCCTTGTCGACCTTCGGGAAGTCGATGATTGGCGCGGCCGGCGGCGGCGTCCGCTTCAGATAGGCCGATAGCATCTGCACCTTGTAGCCGGCCTGCACCTTCTTGATGTTGTCGAGATCATCCGGGCCGAAAAGCTGGGTGCGATAGCCCGCAAGGGAAAACTGTGTGCTCGAACGAAACACCTGCTTGATGCCCGCCGGGGTATCGCCCTTCCAGTCGGGCCCGACCACCATGTAGTCGTCGGCTTCGCTCCCTGTGGCGCGGGTGCCGATATAGCCGAAATTGTAGGTATTACCGTCGCAGAGCATCACCGAGTAGTAGCGCTTCGGGTCGATTGCCGGCACCGAGAGCACCACCGGCTCCGCCCGCAAATCCAGCCACGCGAAGGAATAGGGCGTGTCGCTGTTTGGCGTTACGATTGCCGTATCTTTGTAGGTGAAGACGTTAGGTTCGTTCTTGATCTGATTGAACGGTGCCTTGAACTGCCCAGAACTCCGATCGATCGCGTATTCATGCATGACGGCATAGTTCATCACGATAGGCAGGCCGTAGATGAACCCCGCCTCGGCAATGTCTTTTGCCTTGAAGAAACCTGGGCGGTCGTCGCTGGTCTGTGCGTACGCGGGGACGGACTTCGCCGTCGATGCAGTGATGGCAGCCAAGGCGGCCGAACGAAGAAGATCGCGTTTAGTAAACATTTTCCGCAGTCCTTCCAGTTCTTTGTGCTCAAGCGCGCAGCTGCTGCTCGCACATCGATTTGAGAAGTTTCGCACCTGCCGCGGTGGTTGACAATGGAAAACCGGACAACCCTAAGCGTGCCCCGAGGTCCGTTGTTGCTATTTTCGGATGTTGCGAAATGTCGGCTTCTGCGCCGCTGTGGCCGAATAAGCGGACATCGCGAGTACACTGGCGACGTTCCTCGATGCTCAGCGAAGATGTCGGAAATTTCCGAGCTCTAGAGGCTTGCGTCGATCCTTGTCTTGATAAACCATGTCTCCCTTTGCTCATAAAGCTTGCACATGGCCCTATCCATTCGGTTTTACCTCTTTGCCGAAGACGGTCTTAAACGCATTTCACAGCGCGTGATGATGGGTCTCGTGCACGGTAAGGACAGCATGCCGCAATATGCAGGCACAAAACAAAAGGTTGCCGACATAATTCTTGAAGCGGACAACGGCAAGCCGCTCCGTATTGAGCGATCGGTTGGCAGCTTTTTGAGGTTCGATGAAAGCGGACAAGTCCACAGAGATCTCGTCGCCTCAGGTTTTGCCGCTCTCGATACAGGACTTGCGCTGGAAGCGGCTCTTCGAAAACGGCCGGGTAAAGTCGTCGACCTGGCCCCAAAGCTCAATCGAGAAAAATGGGAGCGCGAAAATCGCTGGACGTTATCGAAAGAGGATCTCGATCTTATCAGCGATGACATCTGGGGCCGAACGACCGTAGCCTCGCCCAAGGTAGAAAGGGCTAAGGGGACCGCTGCCAGGCCTCCGCAAATGACCTCTGACGCGCGCGAAGCTATTCGCGAGATTCACTCGAGCATCTCGACCATCGACAACAGGTTGGTTTGGCTAGGCGAACCGTCCCTGAAGGGCGTAGCGTATGAGGCGCGACAAAATGCAAAGAGCGAAGTCGAAAGACCGTTCTGGCTCGCTGTGGCAGAAGCGGCAGATCGGCATCACGAGATCTTAGTGCGACGCCGCACGGGACGTGGCATCTGGTATGCTTTGGTTCACATCCTGCGATGGGATGCCATCCGTCGGACCGCGGAGACGCAGGCCACCTTCCAGGAACGTTGCGCCTCCAAGGGGGACGCCGAAAATGCGGTGCGGCGGCTACTGACGGAGCACTCGGGGCTATTTGGCGCGGACTGCACGATCGAGGGTGAGGTGCTTTCTGAGCTGGAATGGGACGACGAGGAGGAGAGCCGCGCTACTTGATAGGCAGAACACCGCATGAACACACCCCCCGGTTTTTCCCCGGTTGTTGCAGCTTCGTTCTGCCATTTTATGCCGACAACTGCCGAAAGGCAGAAAACAGGAAACGGCGAAAATACCTATAAATTCAGGGGGTTTGGTGGTGGGCGCACAAGGGATCGAACCTTGGACCTCTCCCGTGTGAAGGGAACGCTCTCCCGCTGAGCTATGCGCCCGGGACCATCATGCCGACGGCCGGACTTTCGGCCGGCCGGCACATCGGAGCCCGCGATTTAGAAGTGCGGGCCAAAGGTGTCAAGTTTCCAGGCGCCTCGAGGCCGGAAAACCTTCCGTCAATCACGCAATTCGCAGGCGAAACCGTGGTTTGGGCCGCTTATGCGCCCTGCTGGCGGGCGCGGGAGGCGTGGGCCTGCAGCGCGCGGATGCGCTCGGCGAGCGTTCCGCCGCCTTCGGGCAGGGTGATTGCGGCCGCGCCATTGCCGGCGGCGTCATTGGCCGGGCGGGGCGCCGGTTTCGGGGGCTGGCCGGCCTCGGCCGCCAGCAGCGCCTCGATCGGCGAGTTCGGGCCTTCGAGCTGCATCGCGAGCTTGGCGACCTCGGCCGCGATGTCGTTGATGCGTTCGCGCAGCAGCGCATTCTCCATGCGCTCGGTCGCCCAGGAACTCTCCGCCTGCTGCTGGATCGCGTTGATGTCGCGCTGGAGCTTGGCGCGCTCGTCGCGCGCGGTGCGCAGCTGCTCCTCCAGCGCGGTCTTTTCCGAGCGGAGCGATTCGAATGCCGCCGACGATTTGCCGCCGCTCAAGCCCGCGATCTCGACACGCAGCTCCTTGATGGTGCGGTCATTGCCCTCATTGGCCTGGCGGAGCTGGTTGTTCTCGTAGTCGCGCTCGGCGAGCAGCTTGCCCTGCGTGGCGAGGCGGCCTTCGAGATCGGCGACGCGGCCCGACAGCATCTCGGCCTCCTTGACCTGCACGATCAGCTGGCGATCGAGCTCGGTGACGCGCTGGCTCAGATTCTCGACACGGCCGCGCGCATCGCCGAGCTCGCGGGAGGCGGTCTCGGATTCGGTCCGCTCCTGCGCCAGCCGCGCCTGCGTGGCGGCAAATTCCTTCTCGGCGTCGCCGACGCGATTTTTCAAGTTCTCGATCTGCGCGCGCACCGCGACCAGCTCGACCTGCCGGCTCTCCGCCATCATCGAGCGGTCGGACAGCTCGGAATTGATTTTTGCGAGCTCGCCCTGCTTGTCGGTCAGCGCATTCTCGGCGGCGCGCAGGGCGTCGGTCTTGGTGTTGAATTCCTCTTCGGTGGCGCGGAGCTGCTCCTTCACCGCCTTCTCGCGCGCCTCCAGCGCGAAGATCGTGGCGTTCTTCTCGCCGAGCTCGATCTTCATGCGGTTGATGGCGTCGCTCTTCTTGCCGAGCTCGGCGAGCTGGCTCGTGGTCTTGTTCTTGAGCTGGTCGACGCTCATCTCGAGCCGTCGCGCCGACATGGCGAATTCGGCGCGGAGCTGGTCCTTGTCGGCCTGGATCTCGGCCATCGAGAGGGGCGTAGCGGCCTCGAGCCGTCGCGTGGTCAGGCGGACCGCGCGGTTATGCACCAGCGGCACGATGGCAAGCCCGCACAGCATCGAGAGCAGGAAGCCGATCGCCAGGTACATGATCGGTTCGACCATGGGGCCAGAACTCCGAAAGCAAGGAAAAATTTACCAAAGACAATGCATGGCGGGCCGGCAAAAAGCCAGCCCCGCCCTGTTGTTAACGTGAATCCGGAATTGGACCGGAGGAGGGAGCCCTAGAGCATGATCCGGGCCCGAAGGGCCGCGTCAGCGCAAAGTGCGCAGCGGCTTTCCGGAAAGATCATGCTCGAACAACAATCTAAAGCGCGATCGCGCTTTAGAACGGGTTCCAGGTCGCGCGCGGGGTGAATTTCAAATAGCCGATATTGGCGCCCAGCCGTAGCCCGAGGCCCGAGCGGATCGGCACCAGCACGATGTTGTTGGCGGTGAGCGCCGTCATGCCGAAGCCGCCGATGATATAGGCCGAGCCGTCGATGCCGGCGAAGCGCTGGTAGATCGCGTTGGTGGCGGGCAGGTTGTAGACCAGCGTCATGGTGCGCGCGCCGTCGCCGCCCCAGTCGAAGCCGAGCGAGGGGCCCTGCCAATAGACGCGCAGGTCGCCGGCGTTCTTGGTGTAGAGCGTGCCTTCGCCGTAGCGCAGGCCGGCAACGAAGGCGCCGGACCCTTCCTCACCCAGGATATAGCCGTTGGGCAGGCCCCACTGGCTGACGGCCTTCTCGATGATCGAGGCGAGCCCGCGCGAGACGTTGCCGAAGAAGCGGTGGCCGGCGGTCACGAGTTCGTCCGGCCCATAGGTGCTGGGTGACGGGCTCCGCTGCGGCGGCGGCAAATTGGGCGGCGGCGGCTGCTGGGCGGAGGCCGGGACGATCCAGCCGACCAGCGCGGCAAGCGCGACCGCAGCAAGGCGTGATGCGAAAGTCATAAAAGAACCCCTGGTATCGAATCCCGCCGCTTCCTTAACCTGACGCCAACAGGCACGGCTCTAGGTTGCGCCGGATGTCCCCTCGACTCGGATGTTATCCGCAGCAACTATGACGGCACAACGGCAGGAAGATAGCCCTTTGCGCCCCGGAATCGCCTTGATCCGCTTCCTCGTCGGCCTACTGGCGGGCATTTGGATCGCCTGCGCAGGTTTGCCGGCCGAGGCGGCCACCACCGAGCGGATCGTCGTCAACCGCTTCAGCGGCGTGGCGATCGAGGGTTTCGACCCCGTCGCTTATTTCGTCGATGGCGCGGCCGTGCAGGGGACGGCCGAGTTCGAGGCGAACCTCTGGGGCGCGGTCTGGCGTTTCCGCAACGAGGGCAACCGGGCGTCCTTCCTGGCCCATCCCGAGATCTATGGACCGCAGTTCGGCGGCTACGATCCGGCCGACATCGCCCGCGGCGTCGCCGTCGCCGCCAATCCCCGCTTCTACGTGATTTCGGCGCAGCGGCTCTATCTGTTCAGCCGGGAGGCCAACCGCGATGCCTTCGCCGCCGACCCGGAGCGCTTCCTCTATGAGGTGCGCAAGCGCTGGCCGGCGCTCCAGGAACAGCTTAGTCAATAACAGCTCAGTCAGTAGCTGCCTGCCGCCCGCGGATCGCCCCAGGCGATGAACTCCGGGATGATGAAGCCGGTGTCGCCGCGCTGGCCGAATCGGAGCTCGCCACCCTTGCCGTCGGTGACCTTGCCGCCGGCCGCCGTCACGACCGCGCAGCCCGCCCCGACATCCCATTCGCAAGTGGGTCCGAAGCGGGGATAGATGTCGGCGCTGCCCTCCGCGATCCGGCCGAATTTCACCGCCGAGCCGACCGTCTTCCTGACCGCATTGGGCCGGCCGTCGATGAACGCTTCGCTTCTGAGGTCGCCATGGGAACGGCTCACCGCCGCGATCCAGGGCTCGCCCTGCGTCGGCAGCGTGCGGGTGCGGACCGGTTCGGCAGCACCGATGCTCGTACCGTCGAACCTGACGCGCTCGGCGCCGCGGCCGACGATGCCGCGCCAGAGCAGGCCGAGCGCGGGCGCGGCTACGATGCCCAGCAACGGCACGCCTTCGGTCACAAGGGCGAGGTTGACGGTGAACTCGTCGCGGCCGGCAACGAACTCCTTGGTGCCGTCCAGCGGGTCGATCAGGAAGAAGCTGTCGCGGAATGGCGGCGAGGCGAGCTGGGTCCGCTCTTCCGACAACGTCGGCACGTCGCCCGCAAGCTGCGCCAGGCCGTCAGCGATGATGCGGTCGGCGGCGAGATCGGCCTCGGTGACCGGCGAGCCGTCCTGCTTGCCGTCGACCCGCATCGCTGCGCGGTTGACCGCGAGAATCGCTTCGCCCGCCTTCACCACCAGCGCAGTGAGCGGCTCCATCAGGTGGGAGGCGGCCGGGCCGTCGATGATCCGCTTCACCTGCATGCCTCATTCATCGGCAATTCCATCCTACTCGACTGATTCGCCGCGGCTTTAGGGCCGCTTCGAGCCGATCGCAAGCTAGCTGCCACGGGCTTGCGAATGTTAGAACCTGCGGCATTCGTCAAGCATGCGTGATTCGCCGCGTCCGCGCCGTGCAATTCCAGGAACCCTTTATGTCTGACGCTTCGTCACCCGGTACCGCTACCGCTCCAGATGCGCTCGAACTCGCCGCGCTCCTGTGCTCGCGGGTCTGCCACGATCTCATCAGCCCTGTCGGCGCCATCGTCAATGGGCTCGAAGTGCTCGACGACGATCCCAAGCCCGAGGATCGCGAGTTCGCGCTCGATTTGATCCGCAAGAGCGCGAAAACCGCCTCCGCCCGCCTCCAGTTCTGTCGCCTGGCCTTCGGCGCGGCCGGCTCGTCCGGCGCGCAGATCGACCTCGGCGACGCCCAGACCATGGCGCGCGGCCATATCGAGGACGGCAAGTGCTCGATCACTTGGAATCTGCCGCGGCTCCTGCTGCCGAAGAATCGCGTCAAGCTGCTGCTCAATATGCTGGTTGTTTCCCAGCACACGATCCCGCGCGGCGGCATGCTGACGATCGATCCGATCGGCGAGGGCGAGAGCATGAGCTTCCGCGTCACCGCGACCGGTCATAATGCGCGCCTGCCGCAGAACATCTCCGAGCTCCTGAGCGGGGAGCGCGGCCCGGCCGCGGATGCGCACGCGATCCAGCCTTATTATACGCGGCTGTTGGCGGAGGCTTGCGGGCTCACCGTGAGGCTCGCGCACGAGGGCGAAGCCATCACCGTTACCGCGTCGTAGGCGCGTCCCCGCCCTCAAACGTTAATCGAATCTTTACGAGGCGCTTCGGCTTGTCCGGAGCGCCTTATCTCTTTGTTGGTTCCGTTCTTTTGCACATACTCAACCATTATTAAACGCTTTGCGGTGAAGCTGGCCCCATTCCGAAATGGCGCATCACAAGTCGTGCGCGCCCTCCCTGTATGAAGGCCTGTTTTCATGGATGATCTGTTGCGGGAGTTTTTGACGGAGACCAGCGAGAGCCTGGACACCGTCGACAATCAGTTGGTGAAGTTCGAGCAGGAGCCGAACAACGCCAAGATCCTGGATAACATCTTCCGCCTGGTCCACACCATCAAGGGCACTTGCGGCTTCCTCGGGCTGCCGCGGCTCGAAGCGCTGGCGCATGCCGGCGAGACGCTGATGGGCAAATTCCGCGACGGCATGCCGGTGACCGGGCAGGCCGTGACGGTGATCTTGTCATCGATCGACCGCATCAAGGAGATCCTCGCCGGGCTGGAGGCGACCGAAGCCGAGCCCGAGGGCACCGACCGCGATCTCATCGACAAGCTGGAAGCGATGGTCGAGCAGGGTATGGCGGCAATGGCTGCTGGGGCCGCTGCTCCTGTCGCCGAATCTCCGCCACTGGCGCCTGAAGCCCCTGTTGCTGCTGCGCCTGCGCCCGCAAAGGAGATGACGCAGGGCTCGCTGATCGATCAGACCCTGGAGCGCCCGCTGCGTCCGGGCGAAGTGTCGCTCGACGAGCTCGAGCGCGCCTTCCGCGAGACCGCGATCGAAGCGCCGGCCCCCGTCGTCAAGGCCGAGCCCGCGCCGGCTGCTGAAGCTCCCGCGCCCGCCGCCAAGGAAGCTGCGAAGCCCGCCAAGGAAAAGGCCGCGCCGAAGAAGTCGATGGCCGACGAGGGCGCCGCCGAAGGCGACCGCATCGCCAACCAGTCGATCCGCGTCAACGTGGATACGCTGGAGCATCTGATGACCATGGTCTCCGAGCTGGTCCTGACCCGCAACCAGCTGCTGGAGATCTCCCGCCGCAACGAGGACACCGAGTTCAAGGTGCCGTTGCAGCGCC
>NZ_JADPIU010000070.1:0-140785 GCF_023073075.1 Bradyrhizobium sp. 61
CTCATGGCAGTCTCTCCTTATGCCGCCCTATGCGGCCTTTAGTTGGAAGTGACTGACGACCGGCTTGTTTCTGCTAGATTTTTCCGAGTGTCTGGAACATCCGCGTCGACTGGCAGAACTATGACGAATCCGTGCTCTGGAAGAACGTCAACCTCTGCAAGATCACCGCGCTTCGGCTGCGCTACGACTCCGGAACCAAGACCACGTCCTTCGTCGCCGAATAGCTTGACCTGACGTGAGCCAGGGGAGGGGCGGCGGCCCTTCCTCGGCGCATTGTGCAAGATCGCGAATTCGTCCTTTGCAAGCGCAAGCGGCTTTGTTATACGCAGCCGCGCGCGAACGACTGGTTCGCCCTTTCCTCGGTAGCTCAGCGGTAGAGCATCCGACTGTTAATCGGATGGTCGCTGGTTCGAATCCAGCCCGGGGAGCCAAAATCCAGCAAATTCAAAGCCTTACTTGCGTTGCAATTGCGCAACACTACCCGCGACCGCCGCGTTGGGGCCGGTGCACGGCTGTGCAATCGGCCGGTGGAGAGGGAATCGGTCGGACCCTAGCCGTCCCCCAGCACAGCCGAACCGGGCGCCTATAATTCATGCTCAGAGGGTTGAACCCTCAGGCGAGGGACAGTTCGTCCTCCCAGGGTCTGCGACGGACGTTCCCCGAACATCGCATGGTAATACTGCGAGAACCGCCCGAGCTCGTAGAAGCCCTGCTGCATGGCGACAGCGGCCACGGTCGTCGAGCCCGGCACGCTCTCATGCAGAATGGAATGAACGGCACACAGCCGCTTGTGCCTGAGGAAGCTGACCGGGCCCAAGCCGAACACCTCCTGGAACGCGCGATGGAGGGTGCGGCGCGACACCCCGAGAGCGGCGCAGATCTCCGAGACATGCACCGGGCGCGTGCCGGCCTCGTCGAGATACTCCTCGACCCGGCGGATCAGCCGCCTCGCCGAAGGCAGCCAGCCGGTGTCGTCGGGCGGTAGCGACGACATCACGTTGGCCGCCATGCATTCGACGATCGATCGCTTCCAGAAATCGGCGGTCGAGGGCGTCAGGCCGCTCCTGTAGGTGCGCAGATGTGACATGATCCGGACCAGACGATGTGCGGCGATCGCGCCGCTATCGGGGGCCGCCCGGAAATGGTCGCGCCTGCGCCAGGTGTCGGGATTGCTCAGCCTCGCTTCGCCGCCGAACAGCGATGCGACCTCGTTGATGTCGAAGCGCATGGCGGCGTAAGCGGATCCACCGTGAAAGATTCCGTCATGCTCGAGCAGCGGCGGAATCACGAGCACGTCGTTGAGGCGCATGTCGAAGGACCAGTGGGTGACGCGCTCTTCGGCCGCGAGCAGCATCCCGATGATCAGCTTGTCGTCGCTGGCGACACGCTGCGTACGCATGCCGACGCTGAAGGTGCCGATGCTGAGCGAGAAATCGCCGATGCCGACATGGGAGAGCGATCCGCGCAATCGCCCGCGCCCGAGCTGCATGACATCGACGTGCGAGCCGTGAACGGCCTGGTGAAGACCTTCGAAGCCGTCGAGCTTACGCGAATCAACCAGAAGGAATTGGCCCATGGCGCCACCCTGTTACTCAAGCGCGACAATTCTGCGGCAGGCGGCGGCTGAACACCACTACAACGCGAAGTGGGTACGACAGTCCGAGTTCGCGCTTTGAGGTAAATTATCGCCGAATTTGACGCGAGCTGCGCGCCAAATGACACTGTGGATTGAGGAATTTGCGACATGTGTCGTTAAGCCTCACCGATCGGCGCGACGTCTTGGCACAAACTGCACATCACGGGCATCCAATCTTCGGATACCATTTGCAACCTAGGCGATATCGGCGACGATCGCTCTGCGAACCGCGGGGCGGGGGAGGCGGTATAGTGTTGCCGCGCACTCGAAGGATGTACGCAAAAGAGGGAGAGATGCTGACGCAAGTCTACGACACCTATCTCACACCCTCGGCGCCAAGAAGAGGGGACCAGACAATGCGTCCAGACTGCCGGGCAATATGCTCTCGTCGACGCCTGCTGAAGTCCGCGCCATAGTATCGGGTGGAATACTCGTATCGGAGTTTCCACGATGCTGCGGGCGGATACGGATCACTGCGAGTGGTTGCCGGACGACGTGAAGTCCGGCGAGATGGTCTTCATTCCCGGCGGGACCTTCCGTATGGGATCCGACCATCATTATCCCGAGGAGGCGCCGAGCCACCGCGTCTCCGTCGACGGTTTCTGGATCGACCGCACCCCCGTCACCAACCGGCAGTTCAAACAATTCGTCAACGCGACCCGCCACGTCACCGAGGCGCAGATCGTTCCCGACCCCAAGGACTATCCCGGCGCGCTGAAGGAGATGCTCTACGCCGGCTCGCTGGTGTTCGAGCCGCTGCCGCGCATCACCGATCTCACCGACTGGAGCCAATGGTGGTCCTTCACGCGCGGCGCCAACTGGCGCCATCCTTACGGCCCCGGCAGCAACATCAAGGGCCTCGACGACCATCCGGTCGTGCATGTCTCCTACAGCGATGCAGCCGCCTATGCCCGCTGGGCCGGCAAGGAACTGCCGACGGAAGCGGAATGGGAGTTCGCCGCGCGCGGCGGCCTCGACGGCGAGGAGTTCGCCTGGGGGGATGCGCTGATGCCGGGCGGCAAGCACATGGCTAACGTCTGGCAGGGCAATTTCCCGGTCCAGAATCTCGGCGAGGATGGGTTCAAGCGTACCTCGCCGGTCATGGCTTTCCCGCCGAACGGCTACGGCCTCCACGACATGATCGGCAATGTCTGGGAGTGGACCTCGGATTGGTGGTCGTCAAAGCATGCCGCCGATACCGCAAAGCCTTGCTGCATTCCCAGAAATCCCCTCGGCGGCCGCGAGGAGGCGAGCTTTGATCCATGTCAACCCGACATCCGCATCCCGCGCAAAGTCTTGAAGGGCGGCTCGCATCTCTGCGCGCCGAACTATTGCCGTCGCTACCGCCCCGCGGCGCGCCACGCCGAGCCGATCGATACTTCAACCAGCCATGTCGGCTTCCGCTGCGTGATGCGGACGCCTCTCGTTGTTCATCGCGAACAAGAAGGGTCTGCTGCAACATAGCAAGATAGGGAGTATCGCATGAGCAGCGAGTTGGAGAAGAACAACACCCAGTCCGGGGCTGACCAGTCGATCAATCGCCGAAAACTGCTTTTGGGAACTTCGTCCATCGTCGCCGCGGCGACGCTGACATCGGAGGCACTGGCGCAAGCGCAGAAAGCGGCGCCGGGTTCAGCCGCGAGCCCGGCGGCTTCATCGGCGTCCGGCCGCAAGCCGAACATCCTCGTGATCTTCGGCGACGACATCGGACAGACCAATGTCTCCGCCTATTCCTTTGGTGTGATGGGCTATCGCACGCCGAACATCGACCGCATCGCGAAAGAAGGCATGATGTTCACGGACTATTACGCCGAGCAGAGCTGCACGGCGGGGCGGTCCTCGTTCATCACTGGCCAATGCACGCTGCGCACCGGCCTTTCAAAGGTGGGCATTCCCGGCGCGACCGTGGGTCTGCAAGCGCGAGACGCGACCATCGCAGAGTTGTTGAAGCCGCTTGGTTACGCCACCGGGCAGTTCGGCAAGAACCACCTCGGCGACCGCAATGAATATCTGCCAACCGTGCACGGCTTCGACGAATTCTTCGGCAATCTCTACCACCTCAACGCCGAGGAAGATCCGGAGAACCGCTTTTATCCGACCGGTATGCGGGACCAGATCGGCCCACGGGGCGTGCTGCGTTGCAAGGCGTCGGATCGCGACGATCCGACCGAACATCCGCGCTGGGGCAAGGTCGGCAAGCAGACCATCGAGGACACCGGCGCACTCACCAAGAAACGGATGGAAACGATCGACGACGAAACATCGGCTGCCGCCATCGATTTCATGCAACGTCAGGCGAAGGCCAACACGCCATTCTTCTGCTGGTTCAACACGACCCGAATGCACTTTCGCACGCATGTACGGGAGTCCCATCGTGGCCCGCCCGGGCTGACGGCCAGGACCGAATACGCCGACGGCATGATCGAAAACGATGCGACGATCGGAACGGTGCTCAAGGCTATCGACGATCTCGGCATCGGTAACGATACCGTCGTGATCTACACCACGGATAATGGGCCGCATCAGAACTCCTGGCCGGATGCGGGAACGACGCCGTTCCGCAGCGAAAAGAACACCAACTGGGAGGGCGCGTTCCGCGTGCCGTGCATGATCCGCTGGCCAGGACGAATTCAACCCGGCTCGATCTCGAACGAGACGATCAGCGCGCTCGACTGGATGCCGACCCTGCTGGCGGTCGCGGGCGAACCGGATATCAAGGACAAGCTGCTGAGGGGGCACCAGGCCGGAAGCAAAACGTTCAAGGTCCATCTCGACGGATATAACCAGCTTCCCCACCTCACGGGTCAGCAGGAGCGCAGCGCGCGCAAGGAGTTTGTCTACTTCGACGATGATGGCGACGTGGTGGCTCTGCGCTACGAGAACTGGAAAGTCGTCTTCGAAGAGCAGCGTGCGCAAGGTACATTAAGAATTTGGGCCGAGCCGTTTACCAAATTGCGCGTGCCGAAAATCTTCGATCTGCGCTCGGACCCCTACGAGCGCGCGGATATCACGTCGAACACCTACTACGACTGGCTCATGACGGACGGCGCGGGTGTGTTCATTGCTGCGCCTAGAATTGTGGGGGAGTTCCTCGCCACCTTCAAGGAATTTCCCCCGAGTCAGCGGCCGTCGAGCTTCAGCATCGATCAGATCGTCGAGAAGATGCAGAGGAGTTTTCAAGTCACGCAATAGCGTGGCGTGACCGCCTGGCAGCAACGCCGAGCGGCTGACGTGAACGACCAATGAAACACAGGGAGCGTAGAAATGAGCGGCGAACTAAAGAACAAGAACAATTCCTCCGACGCTGAACAAACGATCAACCGCAGAAATCTGCTCCTTGGAACATCATCGATCGTCGCAGCAGCGACGCTGACCTCGGAAGCACTGGCGCAAGCGCAGCAAGCAGCGCCCTCTCGCGCGCCGGCGGCAGCTCAGCCAGCGGCAGGCAAGCCCAACATTCTCGTGATCTGGGGCGACGATATCGGCATCGCCAACATCAGCGCCTACTCCAACGGATTGATGGGCTACGAGACGCCCAACATCGATCGCATCGGACGCGAGGGGATCAAGTTCCTCCACTATTACGGCGAACAATCATGCACGGCGGGTCGCGCGGCGTTCCTGACCGGCCAACACGGCATTCGCAGCGGCCTGACCAAAGTCGGCTTTCCCGGTGCGCCGATGGGCATGAGCCAGCTCGACCCATCGATTGGCGGCCTCCTCAAAAATCTCGGCTATGGCACCGGACAGTTCGGCAAGAACCACGTCGGCGACCGCAACGAGTCGCTGCCGACCGTCAACGGCTTCGACGAATTCTTCGGCAATCTCTATCATCTCAACGCCGAGGAGGAGCCGGAACTACCCGACTATCCCAAAGACCCCAGCTACCTCGCCAAGTTCGGCCCCCGAGGCGTGCTGAGGTGCAAGGCGGCAGACCGCGACGATCCGACCGTAGACCCCCGCTTCGGCAAGATCGGCAAACAGACCATCGAAGATACGGGCGCGCTGACCAAGAAGCGCATGGAAACGATCGACGACGAGACGTCGGCCGCGGCCATCGACTACATGAAACGGCAACAGGCCGCCGGCAAACCGTTCTTCTGCTGGTTCAACGCCACGCGCATGCATTTGCGCACCCATGTGCGTACCGATCATCGCGGCCGCTACACGCATGGCGACAGCGAATACATCGACGGCATGCAGGAGCATGACGATACGGTGGGTACTCTGCTCAAAGCCCTCGACGATATGGGGATCGCCAACAACACCATCGTCGTCTACTCCAGCGACAACGGTCCTCACATGAACAGCTGGCCGGACGGCGCGATGACCTGGTTCCGTTCCGAGAAGAACACCAACTGGGAAGGCGCTTTCCGCGTGCCGTGCCTGGTGCGCTGGCCGGGCGTCATCTAGCCGGGCACGGTCACCAATGAGCTGATGAGCCACAACGACTGGATTCCGACGTTGTGCTCGGCGGCAGGTGAGCCCGACATCGTCAACAAGCTGAGCGCCGGGTACACCGCCAACGGCATCAACTACAAGGTCCATCTCGACGGGTTCGACCAGACCGCATTCCTGCGCAACGTCAGTGGCACGGCCGGCAACAACAACGGCACCAAGAGCGCTCGTGACAAGTTCTTCTACTCGGATGATGACGGCTTGCTCGTGGCCTTGCGCAAGGGCGACTACAAGTATGTCTACGCCGAGCAGCGTCTGCCCGGCACACTGGGCGTCTGGGCCGAGCCCTTCACCAAGCTACGCCTCCAGAAGATATTCAACCTGCTTCAGGATCCGTTCGAGCGGGCTGACATCACCTCGAACACATTCTGGGACTGGCAACTCAACCATGTCGGGCAGGTCTACGGCGCGATGGACGACGTCGGCGCCTTCGTCATGACCTTCAAGGATTTTCCGCCGCGGTCGTTCCCACCGAGTTTCGTACCGGCCACGATCCTTGAAGAGCAGCTCGATGAGATCAAGGACAACCGCGCCAGGGCGGGACAACGCGCCCAGAGCATCGACAAGATACGCTCGGGCGTCAATCAGATGATCGAACAGCAGCTCCAGCAACGCGGAGTCAAATAGCTGACACCCCATCCTCACCGGCCCGCGTCGTTGCGGGCCGGTGCCACCTTCGTAGTTACTCACTTGCGCCTGTGAGATCCAGAATGCCCGTTTCCCTCGCATCTGCCACCCGGCGTGGGTTTCTGATCGGTTTCGCCGCCATCAATGCTGTCGCGGTCTGGAGTGCGGCGGAGCGCGCTTCGTCGGCATCGTCCATCACACCGATGCGGCCCGCGAATATTCCTACGACAGGGAGTCCAAGATCGGAAAGCTCGACAAGGCCTGGGACGAGGCCACGCAGCGCGGCTGGACCGTCGTCGACATGGCAAAGGACTGGACGACGGTGTTTGCGTCCGAACGCGGCACCGCGGAAGCGTCGCAATGACGAGGACGCGTGCGGGAAGCTGCATCAACGACAGCAATAACAAAGGGAGGGACAAGGATGTCTGGACATATGCGCATGTTTCGGTGGACGAACTGCCTGCTGGCGTTGGCAACCGGCGCGTCGCTTCCGGTCGGAACGGTGTCGGCGGCGCCGCTCCAGCCAGCAGCAATCCAGCAGGGCGCGACTGGACCATCCGATCTGATCGAGGTGCGTGCCGCTGTTCGCCGCGGCGGGGCCGCCATGGGCCCACGTGGTGGTGCCGTGGTCCATCGCGGCGGCGCCGTGGTCGGCCCCCGAGGCGCCGCCTATCGCGGCCGGACCGCAGTGGTCGGACCGCGCGGCAACGTCGCCGTCCGCAGCACCACGGCCGTGGCCGGGCGCGGCGGCTGGGCGCGACCCGGCTATTACCACTGGCCGAGGGGCGGCGCGATCGCCGCCGGTGCTGCGATCGGCTTCGTGACAGCGGCCACGGCTGTGGCCTGGGCGGGTGCTGCGCCCGCGCCGGGGATGTGCTGGTACTACACCGATCCATCCCGCACGCAGGGTTTTTGGGACTACTGCCAATGAAGGCACGTCACTGACGCAATGAGGCGGCGGTCATGAGCGGCTACGACATCTTCGCCTGGATCGTGTTGGTGATCCTGCTCGCCAGCGCGATCGGCGTGGTCTGTATCGCGGGCTGGCTGCCCGGCCACATCGCGAAGTCGCGCAACCATCCTCATGCGCAGGCAGTGACTGTCGCCGGCTGGATCACGCTGTTCTTCGGCTTCGCGCTGTGGCCGATCGCGTTGATCTGGGCCTATCTCGACGTGCCCGCACGCAAGGCGGGAGATGCGTGATGGGTGTCGCGCTCTTCAATACCTATCTGGTGCTGCTGTTCCTGCTGGTGCATTTCGGGATCGTACGCTTCAACCTGTTCTGGAAGGCGTCGCCCGCGATCGTGCTGGTGCTGCTGCTGTTCGGACTGCTGATCCCGATGGGGTGGGGCGCACCGCAGGGCAATGCGCTGGTCGTGCGCAATGCAGTCTCGATCGTGCCTGATGTGGCGGGCGAGGTGACGGATGTTCCGGTTCTCGCCAACACGCCGTTGAGGGCAGGCGATGTCCTGTTCAAGATCGACCCGACGCCTTACGCGGCGCAGGTCAAGGCGATCGACGCGCAGTTCAAGCTCGCCAAGACGCGCCTCGGCCAGATGACGCAGCTCTACGAGCGCGACGCCGGCCGCGGCTTCGATGTCGAACAGCGGCAATCGGAGGCCGACCAGCTCTCCGGCCAGCTCGAGGCCGCGCAGTGGAATCTCGACAAGACAGTGGTGCGCGCGCCGGCCGACGGCTACGTCACCAATCTCGCGCTGCGCAAGGGCGCGCGCGTGGCGAACCTGCCGCTGGCGCCGGTGATGGCGTTCATTGACGTCTCAAGCACCATCATCGGCGTCGAGATCAACCAGAACGATGCGCGCTACGTGACACCCGGCCAGGAGGTCGAGGCCACATTCAAATTCGCACCTGGGCAGATCTACTCCGGCAAGGTCGAGAGCGTGCTCCAGGCGATCGCGCCCGGACAGGTGCAGACATCGGGCACGGCAGTCCTGCCGAAAGCCATCGAGGCCGCCCCCTTCGTCGTACGCGTCAAACTCGACGACGCCGATTTCGTCAAACGGTTGCCGGCCGGCAGCGCCGGAACGGCTGCGATCTACACCGATCACGTCAAACCGACCCACGTCGTGCGCCGCGTGATCCTGCGGCAGGTCGCGATCCTGAATTACGTCAATCCGTTCTAGCGAGAGGGCGCATGAAAAGAGCAGTGCTGACGGCTTCGTTCCTCATCCTCACCTCGGCCACGCAGGCGCAGTCGCCGGTCCCGGTGACGGTCGATAATTTTGGGCGCGCGGAATCCGACCTGTACTTCGGCAACGGCGTCAAGGACGCCGGTGGCATCGGCAAGCTGTTTCACCATCGCGAGCCGATGGCGATCGATAAGCAGGGCGTCATCCGGTCGAATCGTGACACGCTGTACTCCATGGTCGTCGTTGATCTCGATGCGGGACCGGTAACGATCAAGTTGCCGGACGCTGGCAAGCGGTTCCGGTCGTTGATGGTGGTCAACGAGGATCACTACATCGTCGGCGACATAGAGTATCGCGCCGGAAGTTACACCTACGATCGGAAGAGGGTCGGCACACGCTATGCGCTGATCGGGCTTCGAACCCTCGTCGATCCCAACGATCCCAAGGATGTCGAGAAGGTCCGCGCAGTCCAGGACGCCGTCACGATCAGCCAGAAGGCGCCCGGCAAGTTCGAGATACCGAATTGGGATACGGTCAGTCAGAAGAAGGTGCGGGACGCCCTCCTGGTGCTGTCGTCAACCGCAGGCGGCTTCAAGAATGCGTTTGGCGCCAAGGGGCAGGTCGATCCGATCCGGCACCTGATCGCGACCGCCGCGGGATGGGGCGGCAATCCCGACAAGGACGCCACCTATCTCAGCGTCACCCCCGAGAAGAACGACGGCAGCACCGTCTACAAGCTGACCGTCCCCGGCAATGTGCCGGTGGACGGCTTCTGGTCGATCAGTCTCTACAACGCCGAGGGCTATTTCGAGAAGAACCCCTACAACGCTTACTCGCTCAACAATCTGACGGCGACGAAATCAGCCGACGGCGCCACGGTGGTCCAGTTCGGTGGCTGTGATGGCAAGATCCCGAACTGCCTGCCGATCATGAAGGGCTGGAACTACACGGTGCGACTCTATCGGCCGCGTCCCGAAATTCTGAACGGCAAGTGGAAATTCCCCGAGCCGAAGCCGGTGAGCTGAAGGCTGAACGAGAATGGAGGCTGTCATGAGACACGCAATCGCAGGCGCCATCGCCATGACACTGATGACAGCGAGCGCGCATGCGCAGAGTCTGTCGCCGGATGAGGTTGCCGCGCGCACTATCCAGCGTCGCGCAGTCGAGGCGATGATCTGGGGCATGCCGGCGGTGAATGCCGATCTCATGCTCCAGACCATGCTTGGGACGACCAAGGCAAAGCCGAACGAGATCATCTACTGGTCGAAGCCGGTGAACTGGAAGAACCAGACGCTGACGCCCAATCCGGACTCGATCTATCTGATGTCGTTCTGGAACGTGAAGGACGGCCCGGTCGTGATCGACATTCCGCCGGCGCAAGGCGGTTCGATCGCGGGCAACATCGTCACGGCGTGGCAGATGCCGCTGGAGGATGCGGGACCTGAGGGCGCCGACAAAGGGCAGGGCGGTAAATATTTGATCCTGCCGCCCGGTTACAAGGGCGACGCGCCCGCGGGCTACATCTCGCTTCAGTCGGACACGTTCAGCGGCTTCGCGCTGCTGCGCTCCAATCTCGCAAGCCACGGCGATGCCGACGTGGCGAAGTCGGTCTCCTACGGCAAGCAGGTCAAGGTCTATCCCCTCGCGCAAGCGAAGGATCCGCCGCAGACCAACTTCACTGACGCCTACGACGTGCTGTTCGACTCCACGATTCCCTTCGATGCGAGCTTCTATCGCAGCCTCGACCGCGTGGTGCAGAACGAGCCGTGGCTCGATCGCGATCGCGCCATGATCGACCAGCTCGCGAGCATTGGCATCGAGAAAGGCAAGGCCTTCAATCCGGATCAGAAGACCGTTGCGCTGCTCGATCAGGCGGCCCGCGAAGCCCACGCGATACTCGAACAGCGCTACGACGCCGGCTTCGCCGTAATCAACCCGGGCATCCGCTGGTTCCCGGCTGCGGTGGCGGAGATGGTCAAGGCGGCGAGCACTGGATACGCCGATCCGAACACCTATCCGGTCGACATGCGCGGCGTCTCCTACACGCTTGGCTTCACCGGTATCAAGCGACTGGGCACCGCGCAGTTCTACCTGTTGGCCAACAAGGACAGGGATGGCCAGCCGTTCGACGGCGCCGCCACCTATCGCCTGACGGTGCCCGCCAACGCGCCGGTCAAGCAATACTGGTCCGCAACAGTCTACGACCGCGAGACCCACGCGCTGGTGCGCAACATGCCGAGCGCAAGCCGGGCTTCGATCAGCCCGGGCATCCAGAAGAATGCCGACGGTTCGGTCGACGTCTATTTCGGCCCGAAGGCGCCGGAGGGCAAGGAAGCCAATTGGGTGCCGACCGATCCGGCGCGGAAGTTCGAGTTACTATTCCGCCTCTACGGGCCCGAGCAGCCGCTGTTCGACCACAGCTGGAAACTGCCCGATGCCGAGCGTGTCGCCGCCACGATCGGAGGCGCCAAGAAGTAGTGCAATTGGGCGAGAATGATGCGTTCGGGTGGAAGACGTGAGAGAATAGGGAGACGCGACGTGACGGGACACATGCGCAAAGCCGGGCTCGGGACTGCATTGGCGCTGGCGAGCTTCACCGCTCAGCCTGCGCTTGCCGCTTCTGGCGGCGTGAGCTTCTGGCTTCCGGGCATCTTCGGCAGCTTGGCCGCCGTTCCCGTAACGCCTGGATGGGCCTACTCGACGATCTACCTTCACCTCAACGAAAAGGCCGGAGGAGGGCAGAACTTCGTCACCAGCGGCGGCATACCCGGCTCGGTGACCGCCGGCCTCAACGCACATGCCGACGCGCTCGTCATGGGCATCACCTACACCTCGCCGATGCCGGTGCTGGGCGGCCAAGCCGGCTTCACCGTGCTCACCGCGCCCGGCAACATTGGCGCCGGCATCGATGCGACGCTGACCGGTCCGCGCGGCAATACGATCTCGGGCAGCGCCACCGACAACCGCACGACGCTGACCGACGTGTTCTACCAGGGCACGCTGAAATGGAATCAGGGCGTCCACAACGAGCTGGTCTACATCACCGGCAACATCCCGAGCGGCACCTATGATTCCAGCCGGCTCGCCAATCTGAGTTTTGGCTTCCCCGCCATCGACGTCGGTGCCGGCTACACCTATCTCGATCCGAAGACCGGACACGAATTCTCGATCGTCGGCGGCCTCACCTATAGTTTCATGAACGGGGCCCTCCAGTATCAGAACGGCATGGATTTTCATGTCGACTGGGCTGCCTCGCAGTTCGTCAGCAAGAACGTTCACATCGGCATCGCCGGCTATTTCTTCCAGCAGATCACCGACGATAGCGGTCCCGGCGCCAAGCTCGGTGGCTTCCGCGGCCAGGCGGTCGGCATCGGTCCGCAGATCGGCTTCATGATCCCGATGTCCGACGGCTACCAGGGCTATCTCAATGTCCGAGGCTACAAGGACCTCGAGACCGAGAACCGGCCGAACAGCTGGTCGACCTGGGTTACTTTCTCGGTCTCGCCGGCAGCGCCCGCGCCGGCGGCGACGAAGCCCATCGTTCGAAAGTACTGATGGAGGCGTTCAAGCAGCTCCGATGACCGGAGAGAAAACCAGCAAACGCGTATTTCGCATTGGCTACCAGACATCGATCATCACGGTGTTCGTGGGCGTGGTGCTGCTTGTGGGCCTGACGCTGGTCTATCTCAGCTTCGAACGCGTGACCGCCATCACCAGGACGGCCGCCTCTGGCTTCATCGAGAAGGTGGCGCAGCTTGGCGCCGATCACATCGACGAGCAGTTCAAGAATGTCCGCGACAATCTCGACATCCTGTCCGGCCTGCCGCCGATCCAGGAGGCCGACATCGCGGACAATACGCGGCTCTACAGCCTGATGGCGGCGATGCTGCGCAACAACCCGCAGCTCTTCAATCTCTATGTCGGCTACGAGGACGGCTCGTTCATCGAGATGGACGTGATTGATCGGGCCCAGCCGTCGTTCCGGAAGGGCTTGAACGTCGACGAGGATGCTGCCTTCCGCCTGGTCGTGATCTCGCGCACGGCGGGAGCCGCGCCTGTCACGCAATATCTCTCCGAAAACCTCATTCAGGTTGCCGAGGTCGCCGGACCCGCGAGCTACGACCCGCGGCAGCGGCCCTGGTATGTCGAGGCGTTCAAGAATGACAAGACGCTGTTGACCGGTCCTTACGTCTTCTACGCCACGGGCGAGCCGGGCTACACGCTGCGGACGCCGTTGAGGGAAGGGCGCCGCGGCGTCATTGCGGGTGATTTGCTGCTGAACCGGTTCGAGGACATGCTGGCGGAGCAGAAGCTCGGCCAATCAGGTCTGGCGTTCCTGTTCAACGATGCCGGGCGCATCGTCGGCCATCCCGAGATGAACCGCCTGATGGCGGAGATTCCGGAGCGGCAGGACGACTTGCCACAGATCGGCGCGCTCCGGCTGCCTGCGCTCGTGCCGGTCATCCGCTCCTGGCGGGACGGCGGGGCGGCCCAGCAGTTCTTTGCCGACGCGTCGGGCCGAACCTACGTTGCAGCGGTTCACAGGCTCGAGACGGCCGGCTCGGCCAATATCCGGATGGCGATGGTCGCGCCGCTCGACGAGTTCTATGCGCAGATCATCGACGAGCGCCGCACGCTGTTCGCGTTGGCGCTGGCCTTTGTCGGAGCCACGCTGCCATTTGCGTTCTGGCTGGGATCGCTGATGGCGCAGCCGCTGCGCAAACTGGCCGACGAGACCGACGCGATCCAGCGGTTCGAGATTACCGAGCGGCCGCGCGTCCATTCCGTCATCGCCGAGATCGAGGAGCTTGGCCGCTCGGTGTTCACGATGCGCAGCGTGGTCCGCAGCTTTGCGAGCTTCATCCCGCGCCAGATCGTGCGGCAGCTGATCGAGACCGGCTCTTCGCTTAGCCTCGGCGGCTCAAGGCGTGAGGTCACGGTGCTGTTCACCGACGTCGCCGACTTTACCGCCAAGACGGAGCGCGCCGACCCGTCGCAGGTGATGATCCACACCTCGCGTTATTTCGCGGTGCTGTCGGACGAGATCATGCGGTACCAGGGCACGATCGACAAATATATCGGCGACGCCGTGATGGCATTCTGGAACGCGCCGGCCGACGATCCCGACCACACCGTCAATGCCTGCCGTGCCATCCTGGCATGCCTTGCGGCCAACGAAGCGCTCAACAAGGAGTTTCGCCGTGAGGGCTGGCCGCCCTACGACACCCGCTTTGGCCTGCATGTCGGCGATGCCGTGGTCGGCAACATCGGCTCGAGCGACCGGATGAACTACACCGCGCTTGGCGCCACCATCAACCTGGCGTCGCGGCTGGAGGGACTGAACAAGAATTACGGCACGCGCGTGCTGGTCAGCGCGGCGGTCCGCGCCAGCGTCGGCGATCGGTTCCTGTTCCGCAGCGTCGACAGCATCACGCCGAAGGGATTTGCCGACGCGATCGAAGTCAGTGAGCTCCGCGGCGAGCTGGCGCACGCCGATGAAGCCGAGGTTGCGATGTGTCGACGCTGGGATGAAGTCTTTGCGGCGATCGCGCAGGACGGCGCGGCCGAGACGACGCGGGTCCGGCTGTCGGCCTTCCTGCACGACTATCCCAAGGATAGCGTCGCGCTATTTCATGCCCAGCGATTTCGGTCCGCGGCCCGGAATGCGGGAGCGGCGGCATGAACATCAGTGGTCTCAATCGCCGGCAATTGCTGCGGCACGGCGCGGCGCTGGCGGCCGCGTCAATGCACGCGGCGCCAGCCATCGCGCAGGCGCGCAGCAGAATTCGGCTCGGTTATCTCCACGTGGTCGCCGTGGACGGACACATCTGGACCGGGCTCGATCGCGGCTCGTTCGACCGCGAGGGGATCGATTTCGAATTGCACGAGTTCAACACCGGACCTGAAGTCTTCGAGGCGATGGCGCGAGGTGAGCTCGACGTCCTCTCGGCCGGCGGCGTCATCTCCAACTATCTGGCGCTCGGCCGCGGCCGGGGCTTTCTCATCAACGACATTGAGGTCGCGACCGCACAGCTCTGGGTCCGGCCGACGCTCGGCGTCAAGGGGATGGCCGATCTCAGGGGCAAGCGGATCGCGACGACGATGAAGACCACGGCGCACATCTTTCTCGATCGCGCGCTGCGAGCCAACAACGTCAACCCGTCCGAGGTCGAGATCGTCAACGGCAGCATGGCCGCCGCCGTCAAGGCGTTCATTGCCGGCGAGGTGCCGGCCGTTGCGCTCTGGGTGCCGTTCAACATTGCCGTCCGCGAGGCGTTGCCGGATGCGGTCAAGCTGGTGGACGCCTCCGCCTTCTACCCGCAATCCGCCGTGCTCGGCGGCTGGGCCGCGCGGATGGATTTTTATGCGGGGAACAGGGACGTGCTGGCCCGGATCATCCGCGCCTGGGCGGAAGCGAACGACCACATGGTGCGCAACCCGGCGGCCGCAGCGGAGGCGCTCCAGACACATTACGGGCAGTCGCGTCCCGCCGACATCGCGGAAGCCTTCAAGGCCCAGAAGCTCTATTCCTCGCGCGAATGGAAGCGGCTGTATTCCGACGGGACCGTCGTGAAATGGCTCCAGCAGGTCAGCGACTTCTTCATGACGGATGCCGGCGTCACCGCACCCGTGCGGGCCGCAGACTATTTCGACACGCAGCTCTACCTTGCAACCGTCGCCTGAACTTGCAGGGGCACAGGCTCGCACGGACACTCCCTTCGAGCCATGCATCGGCCTGCCCAGCGTCCAGATCATATTTCAATGTGTTTTCAATATCCTGCGCCCGCATTCTAATGCAGCCGCGGCACCACTTCAGGTGATATCCGCCCCAGTGCAGAATCGCACTCAAGCAGTTGTGTGTGTCGGGCGCGGTCGCGTCATGAGGGCGACGCCAATTCGACCCAATTCAAATCGACCTTGGCAGGCGCCGGATCCTTACGGAGGTGATTCCAATGCCAGACGTCCTCGACCGTTCCGAAATGGCCCCCTCGATTCTGCCGGCGGACGTTCCCGAGCTCAGCGATGATGAATGCCTGGCCTGCCTCGCGCGCGCCGTCGAGGCGCACGATTCGGCGCGGCTCGACGAAGTCGCCGCATTGATCGGCCGCCTCGCAGTCACGATCGAATAGCTCACCAACCAACTTGACGCCGTGGGTTGCGTAGCCCGGTCCGCCCGGGCCAACGGACGTGTTGCGTTTTCGCGGAGCCTGTTCCAAAGATGCCGCCAAATTTCGTCCGCGGCATCGTCCGCATTGCAGGGTCCGCAAATGTCCGGTTTCTCGACCGCGCGCCTAAAAATGGTCGATGGCCAGGTGCGCACCAATGACGTCACCGATCGCCGTATTCTCGACGCGATGCTCACAGTTCCGCGCGAGGCGTTCGTGCCGGTTGCCAGGCAGGCATTGGCCTATCTCGACCTCGATCTCGACGTGAGCGAAGGCGGGGCCAAGCGGTTCCTGATCAAGCCGCAGCTGACCGGCAAGCTGCTCCAGGCCGCCGAAATCGGCGAGGGGGACAACGTGCTGGTGGTCGGCTGCGCCACGGGCTACCTCGCCGCGCTGACGGCTACGCTCGCCCGTCAGGTCACCGCGACGGAATGTGATTCGGCCCTGGCCGCGAAGGCCAAGGATGCTTGCGCCAGTCTCGCCAACGTCACGTGCAAGGCCGCAGCCTGCGCCGAAGGGGATCCCTCTGCCGCTCCCTATGACGTCATTATCCTCAACGGCGCCTTCGAGGTGACGCCAGAGGCGCTGCTCGGGCAGCTCAAGGAGGGCGGGCGCCTCGTGGGGGTGTCGGCCCAATCCACGCCCCCCCGGGCCGTGATCGTGACCCATACCCACGGTGAATTCGGCCATCGGGCGCTGTTCGATGCCGCAGCTCCGGTCCTTCCCGGGTTGGAACGGGCCGCCGCTTTCGTCTTCTGAAGTCCCGATTGAGGGCTTTGGCCCGTTAAAATCCCGTTCTGAATCAGAAGTGTGGCCCGGATGCTGCACGTGAAGAGTTTCCACCGGGAACTACCTTCAGGTGGTTCCGTTGCGCCAATTGGCGGCCTATGTTGCTGAGGGGCAACGACTCCACTCGGTAGACGGTATCCTAGCTCGCGGGCACGAGCGGGGCGTTAGAATGAACGGAATTTAAGGGATGCATGGGGTGAAGCTCTTCACCGGAGCTGCGGTTTCGGTCCTGCTGCTGGCGCTTGCCGGGCCGACGCCTGCCTTGGCGGACACGATCGAGGCCGCCTTGGTGCGCGCCTATCAGAACAATCCGCAGCTCAACGCACAGCGCGCCCAGGTGCGCTCGACCGACGAGAACGTGCCTCAGGCGTTGTCGGGCTATCGCCCCAGGGTCGCGCTGACGGCGAACGGCGGCTATCAATATCAGGATACGTTGAGTTCGCCGGGGCCGGGTAACACACCAATCAACGGGCCCAGCGTGCCGCGCAGCGTGGGTGTGACCGTCACGCAGACGCTCTATAACGGCAACATCACCGGCAACAGGACGCGCGCCGCCGAGAGCCAGGTTTCCGGCTCCCGCGAAGCGCTGCGCAGCCTGGATCAGAGCGTGCTGCTTCAGGGCGCTTCGATCTACATGGACTATCTGCGCGATGCGGCTACGCTCGAAGTCCAGCGCAGCAACGTGCGCGTGCTCGAGCAGACGCTGAAGCAGACGCGCGATCGCTTCAACGTCGGCGAAGTGACGCGCACCGACGTTGCGCAATCGGAAGCGCAGCTGGCGGCTGGCAAGACGCAGGCCCTCACGGCCGAAGCAAATCTCACCACGACGCGCGCGAACTTCCGCCGCATCATCGGCAACGAGCCGACGAACCTCGCGCCCGGTTCGCCGGTGGATCGTTTCTTGCCCGCAAGCCTCGCCGGGGCAGTCGAGCTCGGCCTGATCGAACATCCCAACGTCACGGCCGCGATGTTCGGCATCGACGTCAACTTTCTGCAGGTCAAGGTCGCCGAAGGCGCGCTGCTGCCGACGATCGCGTTGCAGGTGGGGGCCACGCAGGGGAACGAACAGTCCTTGATTCAATACAGGTCGTTCAACGCGTCCGCCATCGCGCAGGCCAATTGGCAGCTCTACGATGGCGGCAATACATATTCGCTGATCCGCCAGTCCAAGGAAAACCTGGCGCAGCAGCGTCTCAACCTCGAAACCACCCGCGACCAGACCCGCGCGACGGTCGTGCAGTGGTGGGGTTCGCTGCAGGCCGGCAAGGCCCAGGTGCAGTCCGCGCAGGCGCAGGTCACGGCGTCCGAGATCGCGCTGAACGGCGTGCGCGAAGAAGCCAAGGCTGGTCAGCGTACCACCCTCGACGTGCTCAACGCGCAGCAGGCGCTGGTCAACGCGCGCGTCGCGCTGGTGACCGCACAGCACGACCGCGTGGTCGCGTCCTATCAGGTTCTGGCCGCCATCGGCCGTCTGTCGCCGCAGGTCCTCGGCCTTGCGACCACGGTTTATGATGCGAGCGTTCACTACCATCAGGTCCGCGACAGCTGGGCCGGCGTGCGCACGCCTGACGGACGCTAAGGTCCGTAGTCATCCGGTCGGCCTCGCAAACAGCCGAGGCCGACTGGTGCTTTGCTTGCAATCATCAAAATCCCTGACATAGCCTTGCCAAGAAGATGCGGGTCGATTCGCCCGGCACCTGATGTCGTGTGCGTAAAGGCTTGAGTGCCGAGGGCAGGGGCGCACCGCCGCACGTTGAGCCGTGAACTGGGGACAAGTCGGGCCGCCGCGACGAAAATGTCGGGGCGTCCGTTGCGGAACCGGCCAATCCTGTCGTGCTTGGTGTAAAACAACGCATGCGAGGGCGTTGATGATGTGGAGTCGGAGATGACGCAGCCTGCAAAGGTCACAGAACCCTCGATGGAGGAGATTCTGGCCTCGATCCGGCGCATCATTGCCGACGATGAGGCCAAGCCGCCGCCGGCCGAAGCTGCCAAGCCAGCGCCCGCTGCAGCTGCGCCGAAGCCGTCAGCAATGAACGACATTCCGCCATCCAAGGTCGCTCCCGCGAAACCTGCTGCCGAGAAGCCCGCGCCGCCGCCGGTTGCGAAGCCGGCTCCAGCGCCGCCGCCGCCCGCACCTGCGGCGGATGCATCCAATAACCAGGACGATATTGATGCTCTGCTGGCGGGGCTGGACGCGGCTACGCCTGCGCCCGAGGTCCGTGCACCTGAGCCAGAGCCCGAACCTGAACCCGACGTGCTCGAATTGACCGACGAGATGGCGGTGGATCCGGAGCCGACGCCGCCTCCGCCGCCGCCGAGCTTCCGCAAGGTCGAGCCGCGCGACGATCTGGAATTCGCCGAATCGCCGCCGCGCCTGACGCCGTCCTATCCGCCGGTGGACTACGATGCGCCGCCGCTGCCGCCCCAACAGCCGATCCTGGCGCAATCGACGGTCTCGGCGGTCGAATCCGCCTTCAATTCCCTGGCCCACACGGTGCTCAGCAGCAATGCGCGGACGCTGGAAGATCTGGTCAAGGAGATGCTGCGTCCGATGCTGAAATCCTGGCTCGACGACAACCTGCCGGGCCTCGTTGAACGCATCGTGAAGGCCGAAATCGAGCGGGTCTCGCGCGGCGGCAGGTGAGGGCGGCTCCCGAGCCCTCATAAAGCCCCTCTTATGCGCCTGTTTGGCCTGCCGACCGGCCGGAAAGCCGTTTTGCCGCCGGGCTTTCCGTTGATCCTCTCCCGGACCTTTTCGTTGACTTGCCCCCCGCGCGCGGCTTTCTAGCAGCCCATGATCGAGAAAAATTACCAGCCCGCCGATATCGAAGCCCGCATGTCCGTCGTGTGGGAGGACAGCCTTGCCTTCAGGGCCGGCCGCCCCGACCGCCGCGACGCAGTGCCCTTTACCATCGTGATCCCGCCGCCGAACGTGACGGGCTCGCTGCATATGGGCCACGCCCTCAACAACACCCTCCAGGACATCCTGTGCCGGTTCGAGCGCATGCGCGGCCGCGACGTGCTGTGGCAGCCCGGCACCGACCATGCCGGCATCGCCACCCAGATGGTGGTCGAGCGGCAGCTGATGGAGCGTCAGCAGCCCAGCCGCCGCGAGATGGGCCGCGAGAAGTTTCTGGAGCGGGTCTGGCAGTGGAAGGCCGAGAGCGGCGACACCATCATCAACCAGCTCAAGCGCCTCGGCGCCTCCTGCGACTGGTCGCGCGAACGCTTCACCATGGACGAGGGCCTGTCGAAGGCCGTCATCAAGGTGTTCGTCGAGCTGCATCGCGACGGCCTGATCTACAAGGACAAGCGGCTGGTGAACTGGGACACCAAGCTGCTGACCGCGATCTCCGACCTCGAAGTGCAGCAGACCGAGGTCAAGGGCAGCCTGTGGTATCTGCGCTATCCGATCGAGGGCAAGACGTTCAGCCCGGAGGATCCCTCGAGCTTCATCGTCGTCGCCACCACGCGGCCCGAGACCATGCTCGGCGATACCGGCGTGGCCGTGCATCCCGACGACGAGCGTTATCAGAAGCTGGTCGGCAAGAACGTGATCCTGCCGCTGGTCGGTCGCAAGATTAAGATCATCACCGACGAGTATTCGGATCCGGACAAGGGCTCGGGCGCGGTGAAGGTGACGCCGGCGCACGACTTCAACGACTTCGAGGTCGGCAATCGCCATGGCCTGCGCCGGATCAGCGTGCTCGACAAGGAAGGTTGTCTCGATCTCCTCGACAACGAGGATTACCTGCGCGACTTGCCGGAAGGCGCTTCGCAGTTCGCCGAGGAGTTTCACAAGGTCGACCGCTTCGTGGCGCGCAAGCGCATCGTCGAGCGACTGGAATCCTTCGGCTTCGTCGAGCGGATCGAGCCGCACACCCACATGGTGCCGCACGGCGACCGCTCGAACAGCGTGATCGAGCCCTATCTGACCGACCAGTGGTACGTCGACGCCAAGACGCTGGCAAAGCCCGCGATCGCCGCGGTGCGTTCGGGCGAAACGACGTTCGTGCCGAAGAACTGGGAAAAGACCTATTTCGAGTGGATGGAGAACATCCAGCCCTGGTGCATCTCGCGCCAGCTGTGGTGGGGTCATCAGATCCCGGCCTGGTACGGCCCCGATGGCAAGGTGTTCGTCGCCGAGACCGAGGAGGAGGCCGTCAGCCACGCGCTCGGCTATTACGTCGAGCAGGAGGTCATCACGGCCGAGCAGGGCCGCGAGATGGCGCTCGACCGCAACAAGCGCGAAGGCTTCATCACGCGTGACGAGGACGTGCTCGACACCTGGTTCTCCTCGGCGCTGTGGCCGTTCTCGACGCTCGGCTGGCCCGAGGACGCGCCGGAAGTGCAGCGCTATTACCCGACCAACGCGCTGGTGACCGGCTTCGACATCATCTTCTTCTGGGTCGCCCGGATGATGATGATGGGCCTGCACTTCATGAAGGAAGTGCCGTTCTCGACGATCTACATCCACGCCCTCGTCCGCGACGAGAAGGGCGCCAAGATGTCGAAGTCGAAGGGCAACGTCATCGACCCCCTCAACCTGATCGACGAATACGGCGCCGACGCGTTGCGCTTCACGCTGGCCGCCATGGCGGCGCAGGGACGCGACATCAAGCTTGCCACCAGCCGCGTCGAGGGTTACCGGAACTTCGCAACGAAGCTCTGGAATGCGTCGCGTTTCGCGGAGATGAACCACTGCGCGGTGCCCGACGGTTTCGAGCCGGCGAAGGCCAAGGAGACGCTGAACCGCTGGATCGCGCATGAGAGCGCGCACACCACGCGCGAGGTGACCGAGGCAATCGAAGCCTATCGCTTCAACGATGCGGCCGGTGCGATCTACCGCTTCGTCTGGAACGTCTATTGCGACTGGTATGTCGAGCTCGCAAAGCCCGTGCTGCTCGGTCCGGACAGCCCCGCGAAGGACGAAACCCGCGCCATGGTCGCCTGGGCGCGCGACGAGATCCTGAAGCTGCTGCACCCCTTCATGCCCTTCATCACCGAGGAGCTGTGGGAGGTGACGGCCAAGCGCGACGGCCTGCTGGCGCTGGCGCAATGGCCGCTGAAACCGTCCGAGCCGACGCCGGAGCAACTCGCGATGCTCGCCGCGGCAGCCGGGCCGACCGATCCGTTGATCTCGCCGGTCCTGATCATGCCGATCTTCGACCATGCCGACTTCACCGATCCCAAGGCGGAAGCCGAGATCGGCTGGGTGATCGACCTGGTCACGCAGATCCGCTCGGTGCGCGCCGAGATGAACATCCCGCCGGCAACGCTGACGGCGCTGGTGCTCGCGGGCGCCTCGACCGAGACGAAGGAACGCGCGCCGCGCTGGACCGACGTCATCAAGCGCATGGCACGGCTGTCCGACATCTCCTTCGCCGACCGCGCACCTGACGGCGCGGTTCAGCTCCTCGTGCGCGGCGAGGTGGCCGCGCTGCCGCTGAAGGGCGTGATCGACGTCGCCGCCGAGCGCACGCGCCTCGACAAGGAAATCGGCAAGGCCGACGCCGACATCAAGCGCGCCGAGTCCAAGCTGGCGAACGAGAAGTTCGTCGCCAACGCGGCCGAAGAGGTCGTCGAGGAGGAGCGCGAAAAGCGCGAGGCAGCACTGGCCCGCAAGGCCAAGCTGCTGGAGGCGCTGGAGCGGCTGAAGCAGGCGTCGTAGAGCGTCTTCGAGCGAAGTGGATACCGGTTCGCGTCAAGAAAACGCGTCAAAACTAGAATCTAGAGCCCGTTCCATCGGAACGGGTTCTAGGCCTCCTTCGGGAACGGCTTGCTCAAGAACTTCGAGCCCTTGACGCCATAGCGCCAGGGCAGCTCGACGGCCTTGGTGATGCCGATCCGGATGCCGGCCACCACCTCGACCTCCTCTGTCCGCGCATGCAGCGTGATCGGCGGCCGGTCCAACGGCAGGGCGTTGTGCGCGATGGTGATGCCCAGCGCCTCGGTCAGCTTGCCGGGACCCGAGCACAGCGCGTGCACCTCCTGGAGATGGCGGCGGCGGCGCATCGCGGCGATGCCATGCGTCGGCTCCAGTGCGCGGATCAGTACGGCGCTGGCGGAGCCTTCCTCCTCGCAGACGAAGTTCACGCACCAGTGAATGCCGTAGGAGCGGTAGACATAGGCAAAGCCGGGCGGGCCAAACATGATTTGGTTCCGCGGCGTCGGGCCATTGTAGGAGTGCGCCGCCGGCTCGGTATGATGATAGGCCTCGACCTCGACGATGAGGCCGCCGACGCCATTGACCAGCATGGTGGCCCCGATCAGGTCGGGCGCGACCTCGTGGACGCTGCGGCCGAAAAACGCACGCTTCAGGGCTTTGCCGAGCCGCGGTGGTGAGGCTTTCGAGGTTGGAGCCATTCGAGGTGAGAATCGCCTGAGAACAGAGCAGGATATTGCCCATATCTGCCATGTTCCCTGAAGCGGCGCGAGCCGGGTTGCGGCAGGCAGCCAGACCGACTAGGTAGGACCTGAACAGACCGGACAGCCCATGGTCGTTATTGTCGACACCATCTCGAACCCGTTGCGCCCCCGCCACCCTGAAAAGGTGAATCGCCCTGATTCCGCTTCGCCGCCGAAGCCGGACTGGATTCGCGTGCGCGCCCCCAATACCCGCGGCTATGCCGACACCCGCAACATCGTGCGCGCCAACGGCCTGCACACGGTGTGCGAGGAGGCTGGCTGCCCGAACATCGGCGAGTGCTGGGACAAGAAGCACGCGACCTTCATGATCATGGGGGACACCTGCACCCGGGCCTGCGCGTTCTGCAACGTCAAGACCGGCATGCCCAATGCGCTGGATGCGGCCGAGCCGCAGAACGTTGCCGAAGCCGTCGCCAAGCTGGGGCTGGCCCACGTCGTCATCACCTCCGTCGACCGCGACGATCTGGCCGATGGCGGCGCCGAGCATTTTGCAGAGACCATCCGTGCGATCCGGGCCGCGTGCCCGTCAACCACGATCGAGATCCTGACGCCGGACTTCCTGCGCAAGGAGGGGGCGCTCGAAATCGTCGTCGCGGCGAGGCCCGACGTCTTCAACCACAATCTCGAGACCGTGCCGTCGCGTTACCTCACGGTGCGGCCCGGCGCGCGCTACTTCCACTCGATCCGGCTGTTGCAGCGGGTCAAGGAGCTCGATCCCACCATCTTCACCAAGTCCGGCATCATGGTCGGCCTCGGCGAGGAGCGCCACGAGGTGCAGCAGGTGATGGACGATCTGCGCTCCGCCGACGTCGACTTCCTGACCATCGGGCAATATCTCCAGCCGACCCGGAAGCACCACGCCGTGATGCGCTATGTGCCGCCCGACGAGTTTTCGTCCTACGAGAAGGTCGCCTACACCAAGGGTTTCCTGATGGTTTCGGCGAGCCCGCTCACCCGTTCGTCGCATCATGCCGGCGAGGACTTTGCGAGACTGAAGGCCGCACGGGCCGCGACTGCCCGCTGAACCGCCATGCCCAAATTTTCAAGCAAGCGCCGTGTCCATCACAGCGCGTCCGAGATGTTTGATCTGGTCGCCGACGTCGAGCGCTACCCGGAGTTCGTGCCGCTGTGCAGCGCGCTCAAGATCCGCCAGCGGATGGCCAAACCCGACGGCACCGAGGTGCTGGTCGCCGACATGACGGTGTCGTTCAAGCTGGTCAAGGAGTCCTTCACCAGCCGCGTGACTCTCGACCGCGCCAATCTGAATATCCGGGTCGAATATCTGCAAGGCCCGTTCAGCAACCTCGAGAACCGCTGGACGTTCGAGCCCAAGGGTGAGGGCGTCTGCGACGTCGGATTCTTCCTGGCCTACGAGTTCAAGAGCCGGATGCTGGCGATGCTGATGGGCTCGATGTTCGATGCCGCGTTCGCGCGCTTCTCCATCGCATTCGAGAAGCGGGCGGATGCGATCTACGGCCGGCCGAAGCTGGCGTCGTCGTAAGGCGTACTCTCTCCGCCGTCATTGCGAGGAGCCCTTGCGACGAACCAATCCAGGGTCTTGCCGCGGAGGGATTCTGGATTGCTTCGCTGCGCTCGCAATGACAGTGAGGCTCAATCCACCGCCTTCACCACATCCGGCGGCTGCGAGGCGTAATAGGCCGCGGCCCCCTCGATCTCCTGCGGCGTCATCGCGCGCGCGATGTTGCGCATCTGCTGGCTGATGTCATTGCGCCGCTCGCCGGACGCGAAGGCCTGGAGCTGCGCCTTCATATAAGCTTCGGACTGGCCTTCGAGCCACGGACTGCCGGTCTTGTTGTCGAGGCTGCCATGGCAGGAGCCGCAGGGCGCGATCCCGCGCATCGGCGCGCCGTAGATGACGATGCTCGGTTTCGGCAGCTGCGGCGTCGGGTGATAGGCTGCCGGCCGCGGCAGATAAGCGTAATAGTTCGAGAGATCGGCGATCTCCTGGTCCGTCAGATTGACGGCGAATGGCGACATCACGGCATTGGTGCGCGCGCCGGATCGGAAATCGTGCAGCTCCTTGTAGATGACGGCCGCGTACTGGCCGGCGAGATTGGGCGAATCCGCGCGGCTGATGCCGGTCGGGCCGTGGCAGATGGCGCAGCGCTGCGCCAGCGTCGCGCCGCGGCCGATGGCTTCCTGGCTCGGACGCGACAGCGTACGCGAGGTCAGCACAACCTCCGACAGGCGTTTTGTCTGTTCGGGCGCAGTAACGTTCGCCGCACGCTGCGGCACGCCGGCGGCGCTGCAGATCGCATCCCAGACATTGGCGAACTGAACCCAGGGCTGCGCGAAAGGCAGCACGATAAAGCCGGTGATCGCCGTCACGACGAGGATCGCGGCGGTGATGCCGACGCCAATCCTGAAATGGCTGTTGCGAAAGGTGAAGAGGTCGCGCGCGCTCATCACTGCGCTCCCACATAGACGGCCGGCACCGACGTGCCCTCGGTCAGCGCCAGCGTCACAATCGGGTAGCCGTAATTGGTGAGGGTGAGGACGATCATCAGCGCCACCCACAGCGCGTGCGTGTTGAGCGCGACCGGCACGGTCGCGGGCTGATGCACGGCCAGCGCAAAGCGGTAGGGGCCGGCGTCAACCCGAGGCGCACGCATGCCACGTGCCAGGATGACGATGAACATGATGCCCGACGCCAGCAGGATGAAGCCGCCGATCGCCGAGAAGGTGACGGAGAGCGCCTGAGGCGCGATCGCGGGATCGCCGAAGTCGAAATAGGCCATGCGGCGCGGCATGCCCAGGATGCCGACCCAGTGCCACGGGAAGGTCGTGATGATCATGCCGACGAACCACAGCCAGAGCTGGGTGCGGATCAGGCGGATATCGATGAGTTCGCGCCCGGTCAGATGCGGCCACAGATCATAGGCGATCGCAAAGTACATGATCACGATGGCGCCGCCGAAGATCAGGTGGAAATGGCCAGTGATCCACTGCGTGTTATGGATCGACGCGTCGAGCTGGTAGCTCATGTTGATGAGGCCGCCGGCGCCGCCGAAACCGAGCATGACGAACGAGAACGCCAGCGCCAGCATCATCGGATTGTCCCAGGGCAGCGCCCTGATCCAGCCGAACATACCGCGGCCGCCGCGCAGGCGGGCGGCGATCTCGACGGACGCGCAGATCGTGAACACGGTCAGCAGCGTCGGCAACGCGACCAGTGCCGTGAAGGCCGAATGGATGAACTTGAAGCCGGCGCCGACCTGCGGATCGGCGAAGGTGTGGTGCATGCCGATCGGCATCGCCACCACCAGGAACAGGATGAAGGAGATCCGCGCCATGCTGTCGGAATAAACCCGGCCGCCGATCGCGCGCGGCACGATGGTGTAATAGGCGATGTAGGTCGGCATCAGCCAGAAATAGACGATGGCGTGCAGCGTCCACGAGAAGAACACGCGGGCAAGACCCGCGTCGATCGTGGCCTTCAGGCCGGCCGCGACGGGAATGATCTGGAGCAGCAGCTCGAGGGCGGCGCCGACCGCGGTCCAGGCCCACAGATAGGAGCCCGCGACATTGGCGAACATCGCCAGCGGCACCGGTGCGCCGGGATGGGCCTTCCGCCAGACGCGCAGATTGATAGCCATCAGCGCGACCCAGATCCAGGAGCCGACCACCACGAGCACGACGCCGAGGTAATAGAATACGTTGCCGATCAATGGCGGATAGAACGTGTAGAGGACCGAGGCGCGGCCGAGCGCGACCGGGACCATCGCCATGACGCTGCCGATCACGATCAGCCAAAATCCGGTCCAGGCCCAGCGCACGCCGACCAGGCGCTGCTCCAGCGCGGACTCGCTGATGGCATAGCCAAAGCCCATCGCGACGAGCGTGGGAAAGACGTAGCCCATCACCGTGCCGTGCGCGGTCAGCGAGCGGTAATAGAGCTCGGGATTGGACAGCCAGGTGCCGATCGGACTGCGGATGAACATCTGCCAGGCGCCGAGTGTCAGCGCAAAGCCGAACACGGCAAAGGCCAGCCAGAAATGGGCGAGGATGAGCTTCCTATTGACCAACACAGCTCAGCCTCCCGCCACCCTTCGCGCGATCGGCGAATTCGGTCTTGTTGATCACCTTGACCTTGCCCCACATGCCCTCGTGGCCGAAGGAGCAAAACTCCTGGCAGGGCATCAGATAGTCGCCGGTCCTCGTAAAGCGCATGAGCTGTTCGGAGATGTAGCCGGGCACCAGCATGGTGTTGACGTTGGTGCCCTGGATCAGGATGCCGTGGACGACGTCGGCGCTGGTGGCGCGCATGGTGATCGGCGTGTCCACGGGCACCACGATGCAGGCCGGCGTGAAGGAATATTGCTGGCCGATCGCGCGCACGGTCACATTGCCATTGGCCTCCAGCACGCTGCCGAGATTGCTCTCGACGAATTCGCCGGACAGATGAATGCGCGAGGGATCGGTGGTCTCGACGCGCGGCTGCGGCATGGTGGCGCGATGGATGCCGGCGAAGGCTGCCAGAAGCGCCATGCCGACGACGATTATCACGGCAATGGTCGCCCAGCGCCGCTCGACGCGGGCCGCGACCTCGGCGCTGCCATGGGTGTGGGTGTCCCCCGCGCTCATTGCAGCGATCCGCGCGGCAGGAAGACGAAGAGATAGAAGGCAAACCACATCGCGACCACGCAGGCCGTGGCGATGCCGGCCAGCACGATCGCGCCGGACGGTCCTTGCGAGACGACTTCCTCGACGGCCTGGTCGGCGGCGGCTGGGCTGGTCGGCGGATCGGAATTGAACATGACGCCTCTCAGTTCAGCGGTGCGGAGCGCAGCTCGTTGGCCTCGCGCGCCGAGACCGGCGTGCCGCGATTGCCCCAGGCGGTGCGGATGTAGGAGACGACGGCGGCGACCTCGTTGTCGGAGAGGAGGCCTGCGAAGGGCGGCATGCCGTAGGGCATCGGATTGCCCTTGGTGCCCGGCGGATAGCCGCCATTGAGCACCATGCGGATCGGGTTGACCGCCGACTGCATCTCGATCGACTGGTTGTTGGCGAGCGGCGGCCAGTGCGGCGGCTTGCCTTCGCCCTGGAGGCCGTGACAGCTCGCGCAGTTCTTGTCGTAGACGGTCTTGCCGAGGCTGATCAGCAGGCTGCTCTCGGTGGTCGGCAGCGCCGAGCTCGGCGCCGGCGGAGGCGAGGGCTCCGCGATGCCCTTGAGGTACACCGCCATGGCGCGCGTGTCCTCGTCGTTGAGATATTGCAGGCTGTTGTGCACGACCTCGGCCATCGGGCCGTAGACCACGCCGCGCATGGAGACGCCGGTCTGGAGCAGGTCGGTGATGTCCTTGATGCTCCAGTCGCCGAGACCCGCCTCACGGTTGGAGGTGAGGGACGGCGCGTACCAGTTCTGCATCGGAATCAGGCCGCCCTTGAAGGCGTCCGATTGCGAGGTGCCGCCGAGCGCGTTGATCGGCGAATGGCACATGCCGCAATGACCGAGCCCCTCGACCAGATAGGCGCCGCGATTCCATTCCGCCGACTTGGTGGGGTCGGGCTTGAACTCACCCTCGCGGAAGAACAGCGTGCGCCAGCCGAGGATGAGCTGGCGGTTGTCATAGGGAAAGCGCAGCTCGTGCGGCTTGTTCTTCTGGTTCACCGGCTGAATCGAGCGCAGATAGGCGAAGATCGCGTCGCTGTCGGCGCGTGTCACCTTTGTGTAGGACGCGAACGGCATCGCCGGATAGATCAGCCCGCCATCCGGGAAACGGCCGTTGTGCATGGTTCTGTAGAAATCGTCCGCGCTCCACTTGCCGATGCCGGTCTCCGGATCGGGCGTGATGTTGGAGGTGTAGATCGTTCCGAACGGGGTCGGCATCGGGCGCCCGCCGGCAAACAGCCGGCCCTCGGCCGCAGTATGGCAGGCCGTGCAATCGCCGGCGCGGGCGAGATATTCACCCCGCGCAATGACGTCGCCGGCCTTGTCCTGCGCCTGCGCGGCCGTGGTGAGCGCGGCGAGGGCCAGGAGCTTGATCGAAAGCAGCGTGATCGACAGTCTTGAGCCCATCATGCGCCTCGTCAGTTGGGCTGGCTGCCGCAGCCGAACGGCAGCGCGTAGGTGCCTTTCGGGACGGGGGCCGGGTTGGTGGGCGCGGGTCGCGTCGCGAGCCAGGCCGCAACGGCGGTAACATCTGCTTCCGTCAGATGGCCAGCGACGAGCTGCATGCAGTCCGGCGATTTTGCCGTTCGCGTGCCGTAGCGCCAGGCGCCGAGCTGCGCACTGACGTAAGCGGCGCGCAAGCCCAGCAGACCGGGGATGCCGGGCTGCATGCCCGTGAGGCCCGGGCCGTGACAGCTCACACACGCCGGTATGTTACGACCGGCATCGCCGCTGGTCGCGAGCAGTTCGCCCTGCGCCAGGACTTCCTTGCTGACTTCGCTCGGCGCGGGCTGCGGCAGCGGCGGATGCTCGCTGGCGAAATATTCGGCCATCGCCTCCAGATACGGATCAGGCAGAAACTCCAGCAGATAGTTCATCGGCGGGTATTTGCGCCGGCCGCTGCGGAAGGCGAGGAGCTGGTTGTAGAGATAGCCGGCCGGCTTGCCGGCAAGCCGCGGGAAATAGACGTCGCTGGTGCCTTCGCCCTTGTTGCCGTGACAGGGCGTGCACGCCTCCACCCGCGCCGCCATCGTATCCGGCGGCTGGTTGGCCGTTTGTGCGGCAGTACCATCAATGGCGGCCAAGGTAGTAATGGCGATTGCCAGTGCAGTGTCGCGAGCGAACACGCCGTCGCCCTCCAGAAAGCAGGACCGGGTTGATTCCTGGCCACAGCGTAGAGCCGCATTATTGCGCCAATACAGTCGCGCGCAAGATCGGACATGGCGATGACGCTTGGTCGCGGTTGCACATTTGCGATCCTGATCGAATTCGACAAGAATTGCGTGCTTTTTGAAAACTGGACATGACGCCGCGATCTCGCGGCGTATTCCGCCCGAGCTTTGCTTCACAAGCGGGAAGCGCGGCACTGTGGAATCCGTTCGCGCGCGCGGATGTTCTGCCGCTTGGGCCGGGCAGACAATCTTTCAGCAAAGTGCATCTTCCCGTCGGGCGACAAGTGCAGTTTGTGCCAAAACGCAGCGCGCTGACGCAACACCCCTTGCCGGAAACGGCGCGCCACGAGGTCTGCCCTTCGCGAAGGGTTCGACTACAATCCGAGTCGGGCGCGGGCGCTTTATCGCGGGATCGGGGAGATGGGACGCTGGAAGCAGGCATGGAGCGAAGAAGACCTTGGCAGGCTGAAGGTACTGGCAGGCACCAAGCCGATTGCGCTGATAGCGAAAGAGCTCGGCCGGACCCGCGGCACGGTGCTGGCGAAGGCGATTGAGCAGAAGCTCCCTGTCATTTGTCGGACGAAGCGCCAGGAACAATAGGGCGCGATATCGCTCGCGATCGGTCTGGCGTTACAGGGCACGCTGTCCAATCTCGCTGCCGGCGTGATGCTGCTGCTGTTCCGGCCCTTCCACATCGGCGCCGACGTCGAGGTCGGTGTGGGGCGTGGCGATCATCAATCACAGCGCGAGCGCGCTGCTGGCGGCGGCATGAAGTGGCTCAGCCGCGCGGTGACCGCGGCGTTCTGCGCTTCACCGCATGCCGGCGCGGCGAGCGGGTCACGCGGGGACGCAGGCGGGTTGCCGCGGCGGCGCGCCGGGGCTTGGGCTGGGCTTTCGGGCCGCGGGCGAGATCCATTAGCATGCGCAATGCCTCGACCACCGAGCGCTGGCGTACGGCGGTCCGGCCGATCGCGCCAAAGCGATGCTCGCGATGGACGATGCGGCCGTCGCGCGCGGCAACCGCAAAATGCACGAGACCGACCGGCTTGCCGGGCGTGGCGCCGCCGGGGCCGGCGATACCGGTGATAGCAACGGCGAGATCGACGCCGGCCCGCTCCAGCGCGCCGACCGCCATCGCGGTTGCGGTCTCCTTGCTGACGGCGCCGAAATTCGCGAGCGTGCTCGCCTCGACCCCTAGCATCGCGCGCTTGGCGTCATTGGAATAAGTGACGAAGCCGCGGTCGATCACGTCGGAGGAGCCGGGAATGTCGGTCAGCGCGCCGGCAACCAGGCCGCCGGTGCAGGACTCGGCGGTGGCAATCGTCAGCTTGCGCATCCGGCACAGATCGAGCAGCGAGCGGGAGAGGGCGCGTGCGTCGCTGCCGCCCATGACCTAGACGCTCCAGGGCAGGCGGATGGTGGCGCTCGCGGTGGCCGCGATGCCCTCCTCGCGGCCGGTGAAGCCGAGCCGCTCGCTGGTGGTCGCCTTCACCGCGACGCGGGAGATGTCGACCCCGGAGATCTCGGCGATGCGGGCGCGCATGGTGTCGCGCAAGGGGCCGATCTTCGGCCGCTCGCAGATCATCGTCACCTCGAGGTTGGCGACGCGGCCGCCGCGCTGCGCGACGCGCTCGATGGCGTATTTCAGGAACTGGTCGGAGGAAGCCCCCTTCCATTTCGCATCGCTCGGCGGAAAGTGCGAGCCGATATCGCCGTCGGCGAGCGCGCCGAGGATGGCGTCGACCAGCGCATGCAGGCCGACATCGCCGTCGGAATGGGCGAGGAAGCCTTTGGTGTGCGGCACCCGCACGCCACAGATCATCACGTGGTCGCCTTCACCGAAGGCGTGCACGTCGTAGCCGGTGCCGGTCCTGATGTCGCCGAGCAGGCTGGCCAGGCGCGCTTCCTCGCGCACGAAATCCTCGGGAGTGGTGAGTTTCATATTGGCAACATCGCCTTCAAAGGTTGCGACCGTCAATCCCGCCCATTCGGCAATCGCGGCATCGTCGGTGAAATCGCTGCGCCCGTCCTTCGCCGCGCGACGATGCGCCTCGAGGATGACGTCGAAACGAAAGGATTGCGGCGTCTGCGCGATTCGCAAGGCTGCGCGGTCCGGCGTGTCCTCGACATTGCCGCTTTCGCCGGTGACCTTGATGGTGTCGGTGACGGCAACGACGGGGAGCGCAGCGCCGGTGCGGCTGGCCGCCTCGATCGCGCGCGAGATCACGCCTGCCGAGACGAAGGGGCGCGCGGCGTCGTGGATGAGCACGATATCGGGCTTATGCTTGGCGAGTGCTTCGAGCCCCGCGAGCACGGAGGCCTGCCGCGTCGCGCCGCCATTGGTCGGCGGCTCGTGGCTGAGACCTGCGACCGCTGCCGTGAACGTGGCGCTGTCGTCGGGGTTCACCACCGGCTGTACGGCAAACACGTCGGGGTGCTGGCTGAAGGCTTCCATGGCGCGATAGATCACGGGCACGCCGCCGATCTCGCGATATTGCTTGGGACCACCGGCGCCAGCCCGCAGGCCGCGTCCGGCCGCGACGAGGACGACTGCGGTGCGCTGTGATTTCGCCATAGGACTCAAATACTCAGTTGGTGATGAAGAGAGTCGGGGGAGTGGGGTGATTGCCGCATGCCTCTAGCACGGCAGGCCCGCAAAAAAAGGGGGTTTCCCCGGATTGTGGGAAACAGCATTTTGCTGCACTGCACTTGAAAGATTTGCAGAACTGTCTAAACTGTAGGCATGACGCTTGACTGCACAAGAATTGTGCGCAAGATAGGTCATGGCAGGCGCGATGAGGCCCTGCCTACGCAACGAGACCCCTGTGACCGGCTCGGCAGTATCAGGCTCTAAGCCGTTGAAAATTGGCGATATCGAGGTCGCCACCCCGGTCTTCCTGGCGCCGATGTCGGGGGTCACCGACTCGCCCGTCCGCAGGCTCGCCGCCGAGCTCGGGGCCGGTTTGGTCGTGTCCGAAATGACCGCCAGCGATGAGCTCGCGAATGGCCACAAGATGTCTCGGTTGCGCTGCGAAGCGACCGGGATCGGGCCTCATGTGGTCCAGCTCGCCGGCTGCGAGGCGCACTGGATGGCCGAGGGAGCCCGGATCGCCGAAGCCGGAGGCGCCGACATCATCGACATCAACATGGGCTGTCCGGCCCGGCACGTCACCGGCGGCCAGTCCGGCTCCGCCCTGATGCGCGATCTCGACCATGCCGTCAGCCTGATCGATGCGACGATCGCGGCGGTGAAGGTGCCGGTAACGCTGAAGATGCGGCTCGGCTGGGACGATCACACCCGCAACGCGCCGGAATTGGCGCGGCGTGCGGAAGCCGCCGGCATCAAGCTCGTCACCGTGCACGGCCGCACCCGCTGCCAGTTCTACAAGGGCGAGGCCGATTGGGATGCGATCCGCGCGGTGCGCGAAGCGATCTCCATTCCGCTCGTCGTCAACGGCGACATCACCACTTACGAGAAGGCGCTCGCGGCGTTGGAGGCCTCTGGCGCCGATGCCGTGATGATCGGCCGCGGCGCGCAGGGGCAGCCCTGGTTGCCCGGCGAGATCGGCCGCCGCCTGAAGGGCGCGGCGGCTGAAGCCGCGCCGTCGCTCGAGACCCAGCTGCATTATATCCGCACGCTCTATGAGGGCGTCTGCGCGCTCTACGGCCTGCGCATCGGCCTCCGGCACGCGCGAAAACATCTCGGCTGGGCGCTCGACGTCGCGGCCGATGTGAGCCGTGCACCGGCCGAGAAGCTGAAAGCCTGGCGCCAGAAGATCCTCACCTCCGAGGATCCGCGCCTCGTCCACCAGTCGCTGCAAGATGCCTTCGACGATTTCGCATGGAGCGCTGCTGCATGAGCTCAGCTGCTGACTATCGCCGGCCGCTTCCGTCCGAGAGCGATGCGATCCTGGATGCGCTGCCCAATCCCGTGCTCATGATCGGGCCGGACGGCAAGATCGTCGCCGCCAACATCGCGACCGAAGCCTTCTTCGACATCTCGACGCAGTTCCTGAAACGGCAGTCGCTGAAAGAGCTGGTGCCGTTCGGGAGCCCCTTGCTGGCGCTGATCGACCAGGTTCGTTCGTCGAACTCGCCGGTCAACGAATACAAGGTCGATCTGGGCACGCCGCGCATGGGCGGCGACCGCCAGGTCGATCTGCATGTCGCCCCGCTGACGGAGCGGCCCGGCCATATCGTGGTGATGCTCCAGGAGCGTTCCATTGCCGACAAGATGGATCGCCAGCTCACCCATCGCAGCGCCGCGCGCTCGGTGATCGCGCTGGCCGCCATGCTGGCGCATGAGATCAAGAATCCGCTCTCCGGCATCCGCGGCGCGGCGCAGTTGCTGGAGCAGCAGGCTTCGTCCGAGGACCGCATGCTGACGCGGCTGATCTGCGACGAGGCCGACCGCATCGTGACGCTGGTCGACCGCATGGAGGTGTTCGGCGACGAACGCCCCGTGGTGCGCGGTCCCGTCAACATCCATTCCGTACTCGATCACGTGAAGCGACTGGCGCAATCGGGCTTTGCCCGCAACATCCGCTTCATCGAGGATTATGATCCTTCGCTGCCGCCGGTCCTGGCGAACCAGGATCAGCTCGTCCAGGTGTTCCTCAACCTCGTGAAGAACGCCGCCGAAGCGCTGATCGACGTCCCCGACGCCGAGATCCAGCTCACCACCGCGTTCCGTCCCGGCGTGCGCCTGTCAGTCCCCGGTCAAAAATCCCGTGTATCGCTGCCGCTCGAGTTCTGCGTGAAGGACAACGGACCAGGCGTGCCGGACGATCTTCTGCCCAACCTGTTCGATCCCTTCGTGACCACCAAGCAGACCGGCTCGGGTCTTGGCCTGGCGCTGGTCGCAAAGATCATCGGAGATCACGGGGGCATCATCGAATGCGAGTCTCAGCCGCGCAAGACCACCTTCCGCGTGCTGATGCCGATGTATTCCACATCGGTCAAACATGCCGATCAAAGCAGCCGCGACGGCTCTGCCGGGAAGTCGTCGTCTGCGTCACAGGGGGCGAAATGAGGATTAACGATGCCCGCAGGTAGCATTCTCGTTGCGGATGACGACACCGCCATCCGTACAGTTCTCAATCAGGCACTGTCCCGCGCCGGCTATGAGGTCAGGCTTACCGGCAATGCCGCAACGCTGTGGCGCTGGGTCAGCCAGGGGGAGGGCGATCTCGTCATCACCGACGTGGTGATGCCCGACGAGAACGCCTTCGACCTGCTGCCGCGGATCAAGAAGATGCGGCCCAATCTGCCCGTCATCGTCATGAGCGCGCAGAACACGTTCATGACCGCGATCCGCGCCTCCGAACGCGGGGCGTACGAATATCTGCCAAAGCCCTTCGACCTGAAGGAGCTGATCGCCATCGTCGGCCGTGCGCTGGCCGAGCCGAAGGAACGGGTCTCGACGCCGGACGAGGACGCCGAGATGGAGGCCATCCCGCTGGTCGGCCGCTCGCCCGCGATGCAGGAAATCTACCGCGTGCTGGCGCGTCTGATGCAGACCGACCTCACCGTGATGATCACGGGCGAGTCCGGCACCGGCAAGGAACTGGTGGCGCGCGCGCTGCACGATTACGGCAAGCGCCGCAACGGCCCGTTCGTCGCGGTCAACATGGCCGCGATCCCGCGTGACCTCATCGAGTCCGAGCTGTTCGGCCACGAGCGCGGCGCCTTCACCGGCGCCAACACCCGCGCCTCGGGCCGGTTCGAGCAGGCCGAGGGCGGCACGCTGTTCCTGGACGAGATCGGCGACATGCCGATGGAGGCGCAGACCCGCCTGCTGCGCGTACTCCAGCAGGGCGAATACACCACCGTCGGCGGCCGCACTCCGATCAAGACCGACGTGCGGATCGTCGCGGCGTCCAACAAGGACCTGCGCGTCCTGATCCAGCAGGGCCTGTTCCGCGAAGATCTGTTCTTCCGCCTCAACGTCGTGCCGCTGCGGCTGCCCCCCTTGCGCGAGCGCATCGAAGACCTGCCGGACCTCGTGCGGCACTTCTTCACGCTGGCCGAGAAGGACGGCCTGCCGCCGAAGAAGCTCGATGCGCTGGCGCTGGAGCGGATGAAGCAGCACCGCTGGCCCGGCAACGTGCGCGAGCTCGAGAATCTCGCCCGGCGCCTCGCCGCGCTCTATCCGCAGGACGTGATCACCGGCTCCGTCATCGACGGCGAACTGGCGCCGCCCACGGTCAGCCCGGGTGCCGCGGTCCAGCAGGGCGTCGACAATCTCGGCGGCGCGGTCGAGGCCTATCTGTCCTCGCACTTCCAGGGCTTCCCGAACGGCGTGCCGCCGCCGGGCCTCTATCACCGCATCCTCAAGGAGATCGAGGTGCCACTGCTCACGGCCGCGCTCGCCGCCACCCGCGGCAACCAGATCCGCGCCGCCGATTTGCTCGGTCTCAACCGCAACACGCTGCGGAAGAAGATCCGGGACCTCGATATCCAGGTGTACCGGAGCGGGGGTTAGTCTTCCCGAACGGACGGTGGCTCAGCTCCCCCTACCAAAGCGGAGCTGAGCCTGTCCGGATCGCGCTGGCCGTTGTGGCTAACGCGGTGAGCAAAAGTCCGAATCAGGCCGAAACGTTCCGCTGGAACGTATGAATTGTTATTCAACCGCCGAGCGCTGCGTCGCGCTCATCTGATCAGCCGCGCCGAGGCCGGCTGGGCGCTGGCGACGTTCGCCAGCGGCTGCTGCACCCCGAGACCGTTGACCAAGAGGTCGGCGGCTACGATCAGCAGCAGCACGGCCGACACCATCATCGCGAGAAAGAACCTGTCCATGGCGGTCAAGCCGCAGGGGCGGGAATCCGTTCCCGCAAGCGAGGTTTGCCAGAACAGCGGCCTGTGGATGCGCCGGTCCGTCGCGGCGAGGGCGCCGCGGAATTGTCGCAATTCGGCAACAATGTGGTACGAATACATCAGTATCCGCCCGCCGCGGACCCCGTTTTCAGCACCATTGCCGGAATGACCAGCGCAGACACCTCGGCCGCACACTTCGACACGGCCCCAGCGGAAGAGCCCCGGCGTTGGTCGGTGCGACGCTGGCTGGCACCCCTTGCCGTGGCGATGGCGTTGCTGTCGGCCCTCCTGACATTCCTGGTCCTGACCGGCCTCACGAGGATCGAGCCGACGCCGGAGGTGGTCCGCTCGTTCTATCTGATCAATGCGGCCACGATCCTGCTGCTGGTCGGCATCATCGTCCGCGAGCTCTGGCAGCTGATCCTGGCGCGGCGGCGGGGCCGGGCGGCGGCGCGCCTCCATGTCCAGATCGTCAGCCTGTTCTCGATCGTGGCGGTGCTGCCGGCGGTGCTGGTCGCCGTCGTCGCCAACGTCACCATCGAGCGCGGCCTCGACCGGCTGTTCTCCGGCCCGACCAAGGAGGTGATCCAGAATTCGCTGACGATCGCGCGCGCCTACATGCAGGACCACGCGCAGCTGATCCGCGGCGACATTCTCGGCATGGCCAATGACATCGCCCACGCCCGGCCGCTCTACGACCAGGACCGCCGCTCGTTCCGCGAGCTGCTGACCGCCAGCGCCGGCTCCCGCAACCTGCCGGGCGCGATGATCATCGACAAGAACACCAACATCCTGGAATCGGCCGACACCGGCATGCGGCTCGCCTATTCGCCGCCGGCGCCGGACTTCCTCAGCAACGTCAACGAATCCGAGCCCGAGATCGCGGTGCTGCCGGATGCGAGCTTCGTCGCCGCGGTGATCCGCCTGCGCGCGTTCAGCGACACTTTCCTTTATGTCGCGCGGCCGCTCGATCCGAACGTGGTCAACCAGCTCAAGCAGACCGAGGTCAGCGTCGCCGAATACGCCCAGATCGAGTCGCGCCGGCTCGGCATCCAAGTCGCCTTCGCGCTGATGTTCGCGGTGATCGCGCTGACCATCCTGATGGCCTCGGTGCTGATCGGCCTCAACTTCGCCAACTCGCTGGTGGCCCCGATCCGGCGGCTGATGAACGCGGCACACACGGTCTCGACCGGCGACCTCCATGTGAAGGTGCCCGTACATCAGTCGGAAGGCGATCTGGCCCAGCTTGGTGAGACCTTCAACAAGATGACGCAGGAATTGCGCAGCCAGCGCGACGAGCTCGTCAACGCCAGTGATCTCATCGACAGCCGCCGCCGCTTCATCGAGGCCGTGCTGTCCTCGGCGAGCGCCGGCATCATCGGCGTCGACAATTCGGGCAGCGTCGGCATCCTCAACCGCTCCGCCGAGAAGCTGATCGGGCACTCCGAAGCCGAGACGCTCGGCCATCCGCTCTCCGACGTGCTGCCCGAGCTAGAGGAGATGATGAAGACGGCGCGGGAAGGGACCCAGCGCCTGGTGCAGGGCCAGATCACGATCACGCGCGACGGCACCGAGCGCAACCTGTCGGTCCGCGTCAGCGCCGAGAAGACCAGCCAGCCGCACGACAGCTACATCATCACGCTCGACGACATCACCGAGCTGGTCTCGGCGCAGCGCACCTCGGCCTGGGGCGACGTCGCGCGCCGCATCGCGCATGAGATCAAGAATCCGCTGACGCCGATCCAGCTTTCGGCCGAGCGCATCCGCCGCAAGTTCGGCAAGGACATCACCGAGACCAAGGACAAGCAGATCTTCGAGCAGTGCACCGATACCATCGTGCGCCAGGTCGACGATATCCGCCGCATGGTCGACGAGTTCTCGCGTTTCGCACGGATGCCGAAGCCGGTGATGGAGGGCGAGGACGTCGCCGACACCGTGCGGCAGGCGGTGTTCCTGATGAAGGTCGCCCATCCCGAGATCGATATCGAGGCCGAATTCAAGGAAGATCCGCTGCGCGCGCAGTTCGACCGGCGGCTGATCTCGCAGGCGGTCACCAACATCGTCAAGAACGCCACCGAGGCGGTCGAGCAGGTGCCGCCGGAGGAGCTCGGCAAGGATTACGGCAAGGGCCGCATCGACGTCGTGGTCTCGCGCGAGGGCGAGGACGTGCTGATCGACGTCATCGACAACGGCATCGGCCTGCCCAAGGTCGCGCGCTCGCGCCTCCTCGAGCCTTATGTGACGACGCGGGCCAAGGGCACCGGCCTTGGCCTGGCGATCGTCGGCCGCGTGCTCGAAGACCATGGTGGGCGTATCGAGCTGAAGGACGCTTCCGATTTCCGCGAGGGCCAGCGCGGCGCGTGGATGCGGATGCGTTTTGCGATCTCCGGTGCCCCCGCGAAGAGCGAGGGGACCGTGCAGGCATCGTCGGCCGCAAACGCGGTCACGGACATCGCCAAGCCGCCCGAAACAAAACCGCCGGCCGCCGAAACCAAAGAGCCGGCTGAAATGACCAATGATTCAACGAAGATCGAAGCCTCAACAGGCATCTGACAAGACAGGCGCGAACCATGGCAAGTGAAATTCTGATTGTCGATGATGAGGCCGATATTCGCGATCTCGTCGCGGGCATTCTCGAAGACGAGGGCTTCGTGACAAGGACCGCTCGCGACAGCGATACGGCGCTCGCCGAGATCGCCAATCGCAGGCCGCACCTGGTGTTTCTCGACATCTGGCTCCAGGGCTCCAAGCTCGACGGCTTGCAGCTGCTGGAGCAGGTCAAGAAGGACAATGCCGATCTGCCGGTCGTGATGATCTCCGGCCACGGCAACATCGAGACCGCGGTCGCCGCGATCAAGCGCGGCGCCTACGACTTCATCGAGAAGCCGTTCAAGGCCGACCGGCTGATCCTGGTCGCGAACAGAGCGCTCGAGAACTCGCGGCTCAAGCGCGAGGTCAAGGAGCTGAAGCAGCTCGCGCCGAGCGCAAGCTCGCTCGTCGGCCGCTCGCCGAGCATGAACCAGCTGCGCCAGACCATCGATCGCGCGGCCAAGGCCAACAGCCGCATCCTGATCGTCGGCCCGGCCGGCGCCGGCAAGGAGCTGACCGCGCGCACGCTGCATACGGCCTCGGGCCGCGCCGATGGTCCGTTCGTCGTGATCAATGCCGCCGCGATCACGCCGGAGCGCATGGAGCACGAGATGTTCGGCGTCGAGCAGTCCAATGGCGAGCAGGCGCGCAAGCCCGGCGCGCTCGAGGAAGCCCATGGCGGCACGCTGTTCATCGACGAGATCGCGGACATGCCGCGCGAGACCCAGAACAAGATTTTGCGCGTGCTGGTCGAGCAGTCGTTCCAGCGCGTCGGCGGCACCGGCAAGGTGCAGGTCGACGTCCGCATCATCTCCTCCACGGCGCGAAATCTCGAAGAGGAGATCGCTGCCGGTCATTTCCGCGAAGACCTCTATCATCGGCTCTCGGTGGTGCCGATCCGCGTGCCCGCGCTCTCGGAGCGGCGCGAGGACATTCCGGAATTGATCGACTATTTCATGGAGCAGATCTCGGCCGGCAGCGGCCTGCCCAAGCGGCAGATCGGGCAGGACGCGATGGCGGTGCTGCAATCGCATGTCTGGCCGGGCAACGTGCGCCAGCTCCGCAACAACGTTGAGAGAGTCATGATTCTGGCCGCGGGCGGACCGGAGGTGATCATCACCGCCGACATGCTGCCGCAGGACGTCGGCTCGATGGTGCCGGCGATGCCGACCAGCAACAATGGCGAGCACATCATGGGGCTGCCGCTGCGCGAAGCGCGCGAGGTGTTCGAGCGCGACTATTTGATTGCACAGATCAGCCGTTTTTCAGGAAATATTTCTCGCACGGCTGAGTTTGTTGGCATGGAACGTTCGGCGTTGCACCGAAAGCTGAAGGCGCTCGGTGTCGGCTGACACCGCGACGTCGCGGCCGCACCGCAGGGATTAGCGAGGAAAATCATCGATTTCCGTAGTTTTTCGGGGCATTTGGGCGTGGCCTGCCGCGTGAAGCGGCTTGCCTAATAACCCGTCCTGTCCTCTAATCGAACCGCTGTTCCTCCGAGGGGGATCTCATGAGGAATAGCAACCGGAAGAGGCCCCGAATGTCACAAAGAGGGCCGCAACCGGCGCAATAAAAAGAAACTCAAAGCGAGAAAAAAACAATGGCGGCAGACCGCGCACAAAACCTACAGGACACCTTCCTCAATCACGTTCGCAAAACCAAGACGCCACTGACGATCTTTCTGGTCAACGGAGTGAAGCTCCAGGGCATCGTGACCTGGTTCGACAATTTCTGTTTGCTGCTTCGGCGCGACGGTCACTCGCAGCTTGTCTACAAGCATGCGATCTCGACCATCATGCCGGGCGCTCCGATCCAGTTGTTCGAAGGCGGCGAGGATCAGCCGGCTTGAGAGTGATCTGATTGGAACCCCGGAATTTCGACGGGGAGGCCGACCGTCCGCGGTCGGCAGGGGCGAAGCAGACGGGGCGGGTGCTTGTCATCGGCCCCTACTTGCGTGTGCGCGCGGGCGGTGCCGACGCGCAATCGGAAAGCCATGTTCAGCGTGACGCGGAGGCCCGGCTCGATGAGGCCGCCGGCCTCGCGCAGGCGATCGACCTCGTCATTGCCGATGCCATCATCGCGCCGATCAGCCAGATCCGCCCCGCGACCTATATCGGCAAGGGCAAGGTCGAGGAGATCGCCGCGCTGGCCAAGAGCCTCGATGTCGAGCTCGTCGTGATGGATTGCGCGCTGGCGCCGATCCAGCAGCGCAATCTCGAGAAGGAGTTGCACGCCAAGGTGCTCGACCGCACCGGCCTCATCCTGGAGATCTTCGGCCGCCGCGCCAAGACCAAGGAAGGCTCGCTCCAGGTCGAGCTTGCGCATCTCAACTACCAGCGCTCGCGCCTCGTTCGCTCCTGGACCCATCTGGAACGCCAGCGTGGCGGCTTCGGCTTCATGGGCGGTCCCGGCGAGACGCAGATCGAAGCCGATCGCCGCCTGATCCAGGAGCGCATCTCGAAACTCGAGGGCGAGCTGAAGAAGGTGCAGGCGACGCGGCGGCTGCATCGCGCCGGACGCCAGCGCGTGCCGTATCGCGTCGTCGCGCTGGTCGGCTACACCAATGCCGGCAAGTCGACGCTGTTCAACCGCCTGACCCGCGCCGACGTTCAGGCCGCCGACATGCTGTTCGCAACACTCGATCCGACCCTGCGCGCGCTCACTTTGCCGCATGGCGGCAAGGCGATGCTGTCTGACACCGTCGGCTTCATCTCCAACCTGCCGACCCAGCTCGTCGCGGCCTTCCGCGCCACGCTGGAAGAGGTGCTGGAGGCCGACGTCATCCTGCATGTGCGCGACATCTCGCACGAGGATGCCGAGGCCCAGCAGAGTGACGTCGACGCGGTGCTGCGCCAGCTCGGCATCAACCCCGACGATTCCGGCCGCATCATCGAGGTCTGGAACAAGATCGACCGTTACGAGCCTGACAAGCGCGAAGAGCTTCTGAATATCGCCGCGCGCCGGCCGGAGGATCACCCGGCGATGCTGGTGTCGGCCGTGTCAGGCGAGGGGATCGACGCGCTGCTCGCCGCGATCGAGGAACGGCTCGCCGCAAAGCGCACCACGCTCGATCTCTCCATCGACGCCGCCGACGGTGCCGGCATCAGCTGGCTGCACAGGAATTCCGAGGTGCTGGCGAAAGAGCTGCACGACGGCCGCTTCGACATGACCGTACGGGTCGACGAGACCAAGCGGGATATCGTGGTGAACCGGTTCGATGCCGTGCCGCGCGTGGCGTGATCCGAAGGGCGCGGTGTGCCCGACAGGCTTGCGTGCGATATCGACCATATCCGCGTTTCCGGGTTGAGACGCGTAACGCTAGAATGGAATGGTCAGGCCCGGATTCTTCGCCTGCGCCTTGGTATAGGCGACGCCGTGGATCTTGATCCCACGCTCGTCCAGCAGCGAAATGATGCCGCCCTGGTTCGACAACTCCATCGGCTTCTGCACGACGATTGCGAGCGTGCCGCCGGCCGCGATCTTCCCTGACAGGACCATCTTGTTCTTCTGCTTGTCGGCCAGCATCCAGCCGGTGAGATCGATGTCGCGATCGGCCGTATTGAGCAGCGTGACGACTTCCCGCTCGGGCGTCTTCAAGGCATTGACGAGTGCTGCGATGATGCGCACGAGTCCGTCAGGCATTTGCCCGGTCGGAGGAGCGGTCGGATCTGGCGGCTGTGTCGGCGCGCCGAGATCGATGGGGTCACCGGTCTTGTCGTCGGTGTGCCAGGCCTGCGTCTGGAATTTGAGGAAGACCGCCGTCCATAGCTTCTGATCCGGGAATTCGAACACCAGCCCGCCGTCTTGCCATGGCCCGTTGTCGCCCGAGAACCGTCCGATTGGGTTTCCCTGATTCATATGGATGTCGTGGATGCCGCGGCCCGGCCGGAAGCCGAAATAATTGTCCGCCTTGGTCTCCGGCCCCCATGTCTCACCGAATGCGTACACCATCGCGCTTTCGTTTGAGAGCGCGCGCTGGACGAACTGGTCGAGCTTCTCGTTGAGGTCATTGTCCGGTCCGGGCACGGACAGCGGCAGCGGGATCATCTCCTGAGGCTGCATCAGATTGCCGCGAATGAAGTCCAGTGCGGTGCTGGCCGGCTTCGGCGGCTGCGGGTGCAGGCCCTCGGGCAACGCCGCGAGTTGATCGGTGATCGGATGGACAAAGTGCGATCGCACCAGGAACTCGACTTCGCTTCCGTCGCCTGACTGCACATTGACGGCGATGCGGAAATCCGCGTTATCGGCCACGACATGGACTTGATAGTGCGGCGACTGGCCGGTGCCGAAACGCATCGCGATCGGGCGTCCCTTGAGGACCGAATAGTGCTTTAATGGCATCGCACTCACCTGAGGTGGGATTTCGGCTGCGCGGGCTCCGTTGCTCAACTTTAGACTGCTTGTCGTGACGGTTTCATGGCTTGACTGCGATCCGCCATGACCGCCTCGCTGCATTCGGGAAAAGATGCTGACCTATATCTCCTTCGCGACCGCTTCGATCCTTGCGGATACGCCGATGGAGCAGGCCACAACGCTAGCGGCGGGCCTGCGAGCGAGTCTCTGATACCGGTTTCCCCTCACTCTTCGCCGCATTCCACAGCGCGTCCATCTCCGCCAGCGACGCCTGCTCCAGCGTCCGCCCCTGCGCCTCGAGCGCGCGCTCGATGAAGGCGAACCGCCGCTCGAACTTTGCATTCGTCGCGCGTAGCGCGGCTTCCGGATCGGCGTCGACGTGGCGGGCGAGATTGACGAGTGCGAACATCAGATCGCCGGTCTCTTCCGCCAGCCCCTCGCTGTCGTTGCGGTCGAGCGCTGCCTCGATCTCGTCGGCTTCCTCGCGGATTTTCGCCAGCACCGCGCGCGGGTCGTTCCAGTCGAAGCCGACGGTGGAAGCCTTGCGCTGGAGCTCCATTGCGCGCGTCAGCGCGGGCTGGCCGGCCTTGACGTCCGAAAGTAACGACTTGTGCGTCGGCGCTTCCTCCGGCGGCCGGCGCGCCGCACGTTCGGCTTTCTCCTCGGCCTTGATGCGGTCCCAGACCTCCTTGACGTGGGAGGAGGCGAGATTGCCGTCCTTGTCGGCGAAGACATGGGGATGGCGCCGGATCATCTTGCGGGTGATGGCCTCCACGACGTCGCCGAAGGCAAAGGCATTCTGTTCTGATGCCATCTGGGCGTGGAACACGACCTGGAGCAGGAGGTCGCCGAGCTCTTCGCGCAGGTCATCGAGATCGCCGCGGCTGATGGCCTCGACGACCTCATAGGCTTCCTCGATCGTGTAGGGCGCGATCGTCGCAAAATTCTGCTCGAGGTCCCAGGGGCAGCCGGTCACCGGCGTGCGCAGCGCCGCCATGATCTCGATCAGGCGGGAAATGTCACGGGAAGGGGTCATTGCGGGGCAGTCTCCTGGGTCCAAAACCTTATGCCAAAAGCGGCCCGCCGTTCCCAGCGCGGCGCGGCGGAACAGGCCGATTTCCACCGATTGGCGGCAATTGGCGAGGAGCGCCCGCAGTGCTAAAGCGCGGGCCATGAGTGACGCATTTTCATCACAAACCGTCCTGGTGCTGTTTTCCGGCGGCCAGGATTCCACCACCTGCCTTGCCTGGGCGCTCAGCCGCTTTGCACGCGTGGAGACACTGGGTTTCGAGTATGGCCAGCGCCACGCCATCGAGCTCGCCTGCCGCGACCGGCTGTTCGACGGCATCAAGGGCCTGCGCGCAGACTGGGCCGCAAGGCTCGGCGAGAGCCACACGCTGTCGATTCCGACGCTGGCGGCCGTGTCCGAGACGGCGCTGACGCGCGACGTCGCCATCGCGATGGGCGCCGACGGCCTGCCGAATACGTTCGTGCCCGGCCGCAATCTGGTGTTCCTGACGTTTGCCGCGGCGCTCGCCTACCGGCGCGGTATCACCCACATCGTCGGCGGCATGTGCGAGACCGATTATTCCGGCTATCCCGATTGCCGCGACGACACCATCCGCGCCATGCAGGCCGCGCTCTCGCTCGGCATGGCCAGGCCATTCGAGCTGCATACGCCGCTGATGTGGATCGACAAGGCGGCGACGTGGAAGCTCGCCCACGAGCTCGGCGGCGCAGGACTGGTCGATCTCATCCGCGAGCACTCGCACACCTGCTATCTCGGCGAACGCGGCGCGCAGCATGAGTGGGGTTTCGGGTGCGGCGAGTGCCCGGCGTGCAGCCTGCGGGCTAAGGGGTGGCGGGAGTTTGCAGCGGGGCGCTGAGGCCACATATTCGGTGTCATCACCCGCGAAAGCGGGTGATCCAGTATCCCAGAGACCGTGCTTGAGTCGAGAGGCCGCGGCCTACTGGATTCCCCGCCTTCGCGGGGAATGACAGCGGAGGGCTTGGCACGAGCGTGCCTCTTACCGACCTACCGAAAATCCTCCGGCCGCAGCTCGATCGGCTTGCCGTGCGGCGTGCGGTCGGCGGCGTGGTCCCAGGCGTCGCGGTAGCGGTGCAGCGTCTCCGCCGATGCGACGCCCTTGCTTGCAACCAAACCTTCCAGCGTGGCGAGCCAGTGCAGGTAATAGGTCTCGCCCGTATCAGGGTCGCCGGCGGCCTGCGCGCGCTTGATCTCGGAGGCCAAGGCTGCGGCCCATTCCGGCCAGGTGAACACGCCGCGCTCGTGCAGCGTCAGCGCCATCGCAAACGCATGCGCTTCCCAGGGCGCGCGGAACACCGGGCCGTCGTCATCGCGCGGAATGCTCGGAATGGCCGCCGTCGCGGCGGCCGCAGCCGTGCTGCTCATCACGCCGGGTCCAGATAGGGTTCGAAGGCATCGATCGACACCTTCAAGGTCGGATCACCGTCCGCGCCCCAAAGATCGCGGCCCTCGAACACCACCGTGTAAAGCCATTGCGGATTTTCGCCGAGCTCCATCGCCGCCGAATCCGGAAATACGTGGCAGCCGTGGTTCAGCTCGACGACACCGACATGGCCGCGCACATAGCGCGGCAGCCGCGTATGCGTGGTCGGATGAATGTTCCTGGCGCGAACGCGGTCGCCGATGTTGAATTTTGCCGGCGCCGGAGCAGAGCGGGCGAACTTGCCGCGCACCATGACGCGCTCGACATTGGCGAGGTCGAACTTGCCGTGCTTGAGTGCCTTTGCAGGCTGCATCGCGTGGCCGGCGGCGACCTCCTCCCGGGTGAGGTAGCCCTTCTCGATCAGCATCTCCTCGAGCCCGAGAAACCATTTCTTGTAGTAGGAGCTCGAGAGATAGACGTGCGGCGGCAGCGTCTCGCGATAGAAGCGCGATGTGTCGATGTTGAAGGCGCCGGCGGCGCCCATCGCGCGCACCATGGCGAGAACACGCGATTCCCACTCCTCGTGAAACATCGGCTCGTTCGGCTCGGCCTCGACCTTGCCGAACCCATCCATGCCGCCCATGTCGTGGACGCCGTTCACGAGGGCGCTCCAGGCGTCTTGGGAAAGCCGGTGCCGATCATGGAATCGCGCGTTACGAGCTCGGCAAGCTGCTCCTCACTCCAGCCTTCGGTGCCCGCGGGGCGCATCGGCAGCACCAGGAAGCGGGTCTCGGCCGTGGAATCCCAGACACGGATTTCCATGTCCTTGGGCAGCGTGACGTCGAAATCGGCGAGCACGCCGCGCGGGTCCTTCACCGCGCGCGAGCGGTAGGGCGCGGCCTTGTACCAGACCGGCGGCAGCCCCAGCATTTCCCAGGGGTAGCAGGAGCACAGTGTGCACACGACCATGTTGTGTCGCTCTGGCGTATTCTCGACCACGACGAGATGGTCGCCGACGCGGCTGACATGGCCGAGCGTGCCGATGGCCCTCGAGCCATCCTCAAGCAGCGCCTGCTTGAAGGCCGGATCGGTCCAGGCCTTGGCGACGACGCGCGCGCCATTGTGCGGTCCGATCCTGGTCTCATAGGCCTGGATGATGGCGTCGAGCGCGGCCGGCTCGACATAGCCTTTTTCGGTCAAGATCGTCTCGAGCGCGCGCACGCGCAGCTCGGTCTCCGACAGCTCGGAATGGTCGTGATGATGGTCGTGATCGTGGCTCATGGCGCAAAGATAGGCGCAATGGTCCCTGCCTGTCGAGTATGCGCTGGGGCGCAACCGGGTCCCATATTCGTGAGGCCGGATGTAGGCTAGCCTCGCCGCAAAGCGGATAGGGAGACATTGGTGACGGACTTCGTGACGATCGAGAAGGGCCTCGGACCGGAGGGGCGGATTGCGGTGGTGCGGTTCGACCGCAATGACGGCATCAACGCGCTCTCGCCGGAGGCGTTGCGCCAGCTCACCGCGGCCGCGCGCAGCTTCGAGGATGATGCCGCAACGTCCGTCGTGGTTCTGACAGGCAGCACCAGCGCCTTCAGCGCCGGCTTCGACCTCAAGGATGCCGAGGGCCGCTCGCGCAAGGACATGGATCTCGGCACGCTGCGGCGGCATCTCAAGCTCGGGCCGCGTCTGACCCATGCCTGGCATGAGATGGAGCAGATCACGATCGCGGCCATCGAGGGTTTTTGCGTCGGCGGCGGCGTCGCGCTGGCCGTGGCGCTCGACTTCCGCGTGATGGGGCACGACGCGCATCTGCGCGTGCCCGAGATCGGGCTCGGCATGAACATGAGCTGGCAGAGCATCCCGCGCATGCTGCATCTGATCGGGCCGGCCCGCACCAAGCAGGCGGTGATCCTGGCCGATCAGCGCATCTCGGCCGATGAGGCCTACGAGTGGGGTTTGGTGGAGCAGGTGGCCGATCCCGGCCATGCGTTCGATGCCGCCATGGAGCTTGCCCGGAAGGTCGCCGCGCAGCCGCCGCTCTCGGTCGCCATGACCAAGCTGACCGTCAACCGGCTGGCACATGCGCTGGACGATCTCGCCAGCCACATGGACGTCGACCAGTTCGCGCTGGCGAGTCTCACCGAAGACCACAAGGAGGGCGTCGAGGCGTTCCTGACCCGCCGCAAGCCGCGCTTCAAGGGGCGGTAGCAAGGGGCGGTAGAACGTGAAGTCAGGCCATTGATCGCGCCGCGGACAGTCCGTATACGCCGCGCTAGCACAAAAACGGCTCGGCCAACGGGCGGTACAATGCGACGACAATCGAGGGGGGAGGGCCCATGGCCGCTAGCTCGCAGACGCCTCAGGCAAAAGGGTTTAGCTGGAAGCTGATCGCGCCGCTCGTGGTGTGGCTGGCCATCTATCTGTGGCCGGTGCCGACCGGTCTCAACGCCAACCAGTGGCACTATTTTGCCGTGTTCGCGGCCGTGATCACCGGGCTCATCCTGGAATCGATGCCGGTCGGCGCGGTCGGGTTCATCGGGCTGACGGTCGCGGGCGTCGCCGGCTATATCGATCCCGATCCCGGCAAATCGCTGCGCTGGATGCTGGCGGGTTTTGCCGAAAGCACGGTGTGGCTGATCGTCGGCGCCTTCGTATTCTCGATCGGTTATCGCAAGAGCCAGCTCGGCCGCCGCATCGCGCTGGTGCTGGTGCAGAAGCTCGGCCGCAACACGCTCGGTCTCGGCTACGCGGTGGCGATGTCGGACTTCCTGCTGGCACCAGCGACGCCATCCAACACCGCGCGCAGCGGCGGCATCGTCTATCCCATCATCAACAACATCCCGCGCATCTACGGCTCCGAGCCGGGACCGACTGCCGGCAAGATCGGCACCTATGTGATGTGGACGGCGTTCGCGGCAACCGCGATTACCAGCTCGCTGTTCTTCACCGCGCTCGCACCCAATGCGGCCGCGCTTGCGATCGCGAAGAAGACCGCCGGCGTCGAGGTGAGCTGGGCGCAGTGGTTCGTCGGCTTTGCGCCGCTCGGCATCCTCCTGATGATCCTCGTGCCGCTGCTCAGCTACGTGGTCTGCCGTCCCGAGGTGAAGCACAGCCCGGAGATCTCCGAATGGGCGGCCAGGGAGCTCAGCGAGATGGGCCCGATGTCGCGCAACGAGTGGATCATGCTGGCTCTGATCATCCTCGCGATGTTCCTGTGGATCGCGGGCTCGAGCCCGGACATCCACGTGCCGCTGCTCGGCTCGAACTTCGTCAACGCCACCACCGTCGTGTTCATCGTGATCTCGCTGATGCTGGTGACGGGCGTGATCGAGTTCGCCGACATCGTCAGCGAGAAGAGCGCCTGGGAGGTGTTCTTCTATTTCACCTCGCTGCTGACGCTGGCCTCGGGCCTCAACGAAATCGGCTTCATCAAATGGTTCGCGACCGAATACGCCAAACCGCTCGCGGGGCTGTCGCCGTCGACCGCGATGCTCCTGCTGGTCGCGCTGTTCTTCTGGATCCACTACTTCTTCTCGAGCATCACCTCGCATGCCGCAGCCGTGCTGCCGGTGGTGCTCGCGGTCGGATCGGGCATCCCAGGCCTGCCGGTCACGACGCTCGCCATGCTCTGCATGTATTCGCTCGGCCTGATGGGCGTGATCTCGCCTTACGCGACGGGACCCGCGCCGATGTATTTCGGCAGCGGCTATATCGGGAAGGGCCAGTTCTGGGGCTTTGGGCTGCTGTTCGGGCTGCTCTATTTTGCGGGACTGCTGCTGATCGTGCTGCCCTGGTTGCAGATCGGCTGAGCGGGGCCGGAAGCTCATACCCCCGGCAGACGAATTTTCTTCGCCGGGGTGGGATTGGGAAAACTTCGTCCAACTCCCCGCAAATATCTGACATTGCAAGGAAGACCTGAAAAAGCGATGGTGTGTGCTGCAGTGCAGCGCGTTCCACCCGAACCCTCACGGCGATTTCACTCTCCGTCGCTTGACGCGACCGGTTCCCGGATGCCCCACGGGGCAGCAGGAACTGTTGTGCATGAAGGCCGCCTCCATGAACGCCCACCAATCCCTCGCGATCGGACAGAAGATCGAAACGCTTGAAGCGATTTCACCTGCCGCCCGGAACGCTGACGCGATGGTCCGTTTCGAGGGCATCTCGAAGATCTATCCGGCCTATCGCGGCAAGCCCGGCGTCAACGCGCTGCAAGACATCGACTTCGCGATTGCGCGCGGCTCGATCACCGGCGTCATCGGCCGCTCCGGCGCCGGCAAGTCGAGCCTGGTCCGGCTGATCAACGGGCTGGAGAAGCCGACCACGGGCCGCGTGATCGTCGACAACAGCGATATCTCGGCGCTGGCCGGCCGCGAATTGCGGCTGGCGCAGCGCTCGATCGGGATGATCTTCCAGCATTTCAACCTGCTGTCGTCGCGCACGGCGGCCGACAACATCGCGCTGCCGCTGGAGATCGCCGGCTGGGCCAAGGCCGACATCAAGGCCCGCGTCGCCGAGCTGCTGGCGCTGGTCGGCATCGCCGACAAGCACGACCGCTATCCTTCCGAACTCTCGGGCGGCCAGAAGCAGCGCGTCGGCATTGCCCGTGCGCTGGCGACGCGGCCGAGCGTGCTGCTGTCGGACGAGGCGACCTCGGCGCTCGACCCGCAGACCACGCGCGCGATCCTCGATCTGCTCGCCAACATCAATCGCGAGCTGGGCGTGACCATCGTGCTGATCACCCACGAAATGTCGGTGGTGCGCCAGCTCGCCAAGGAAGTGGTGGTGCTGGATGCCGGCCACGTCGTCGAGAGCGGCCATGTCGCCGACATCTTCACTCATCCCAAACATCCGATCACGCAGTCCTTCCTCGCCGAAGTCATCGGCGACAGCCTGCCGGTGTCGCTTGCGAGCCGGATCGTGGCGGAGCCGTCCGCCGGCGGGCAGGCCGTGATCCGCGTCCAGGTGCGCGGGGCAGGGGCCGGCGACACGGTGGTGGCGCGGCTTGCCCGCGAGCTCGGTCTCGACGTGGCGCTGCTGTCGGCGCGCATCGACGAGATCGGCGGCCAGCATGTGGGCTCATTGACCCTCGGTATTCCCGGTGGCGAGGACGCGGTGACGCGCACGCTCGCCTGGCTCTCTCAATATCAACTCCCGGCGGAGCGTCTCGGCTATGTCGCCTGAACTCATCAACCTCATCGTCCAGGCAACAGGCGAAAGCCTGTACATGGTCGGCATCGCGGCACTGCTCGGCACCGCCTTCGGCCTGCCGCTCGGCGTGTTCCTCGCGACCAGCCGGAAAGGCGAGCTGTTCGCGGCGCCCACCATCAATCGCGTGCTCGGCATCGTCGTCAATGCGACGCGCTCCACGCCCTTCATCATCCTGGTCGTCGCCATCATCCCGTTCACCCGGCTCATTGCCGGCACCTCGATCGGCTCGACCGCAGCGATCGTGCCGCTGGTCATCGCATCGACGCCGTTTATCGCGCGCCTGGTCGAAGCTGCGATCCGCGAGGTCGACGGCGGCCTGATCGAGACCGCGTCCTCGTTCGGGGCATCACCGATCCAGATCGTGCTCAAGGTGCTGATCCCCGAGGCGCTGCCGGGACTGCTGCTGGCGCTGACGCTCGCGGTGGTCAGCCTGCTCGGCTACTCCGCCATGGTCGGCGCCGTCGGCGGCGGCGGGCTCGGCGATCTCGGCATCCGCTACGGCTATCAGCGCTTCATGCCGGAGATGATGCTGGCCGTCGTGGTCGTTCTGATCGCGCTGGTGCAGCTCGTCCAGAGCGCGGGCGATTATCTCGCACGCCGGGTCAACCGCCGGCTGCGGCAGCGCTGATACACATTCCCTAGAACTGGAGACTTCAATGCGTTTTCTCGCAACCCTTGCGGCTGCAGCCTTGCTTGCGACCACCGCTCAAGCTGAAACCATCCGCGTCGGCGTCACCGCCGGCCCCCATGCCGAGATCCTGGACGTGGTGAAGAAGGTCGGCGCCGAGCGCGGCCTCGACATCAAGGTGGTCGAGTTCACCGACTACGTCATTCCGAACCAAGCGCTGGCGCTCGGGGATCTCGAGGCGAACTCGTTCCAGCACGAGCCTTACCTGAGGAACCAGATCTCCAAGACCGGTTGGAAAATTGTCAAGGTAGCCAACACGATCGGCTCGCCGCAGGGCGTCTATTCGCAGAAATACAAGAAGCTCGCCGATTTGCCGGAAGGCGCCCGCGTTGCGATTGCCAACGATCCCTCCAATGGCGCGCGCGGCCTGATGATTTTGGCGCTCCACGGCGTGATCAAGCTGAAGGACCCGACCAACGTCGCTTCGACCATCGCCGATATCACCGACAACCCGAAGAAGCTCCGCTTCGTCGAGCTCGATGCCGCCCAGCTTCCGCGCGCGCTGCAGGACGTCGACGTCGTCTCGATCAACAACAATTACGCCGTGCAGGCCGGCCTCAATCCGGCGACCGATGCGATCGCGCGCGAAAACCCCGATGGTCCCTGGGTCAACATCCTCGCCGTCCGCGAGGAGGACAAGGACAAGCCGTGGGTGAAGCAGTTGATCGCGGTCTATCACTCCGATCCCGTGAAGGCGTTTCTTGAGACGCGCTTCAAGGGTACGTATTTGCCGACCTGGTAACGTGCCCGGCCTGCATGGGTCGAGACGCCCGCTTGCGCGGGCTCCTCACCATGAGGGTCTGATATCTCGCTGCAAAATGACCTCATCCTGAGGACCCGCCAGAGGCGGGCGTCTCGAAGGATGGCCGCAAGCGAGCTGCTGTCCACGACTTGTCCTGGAGTAGAAGACGCGCGCGTCAGGCGACAAGCCTCGCGCGCCGCAGTGTCTCCGAGGGCAGCTCGGAGAAGTGGCGCTTGTAGTCGAGCGAGAACTGGCTGAAGTGCCAGAAGCCGTGTTGCACGGCGACGTCGTAGACCGAGGTCTCGGCGCCGCCGGCGCGCTTCAGATCCCGGCGCACCCGGTTCAGCCGCATCGCGCGCCAGTAATGCATCGGGCTCGTGCCCACGACTTCCTGAAAGCAATAGCCGAGCTTGCGCGGGCTCGCGCCGACCGCCTTGCAGACCTCCAGCAGCGACAGCGAGCGATCGCCGCTGCCATGCATCAGCTCGCGGGCACGATCCACGGTGCGCTTGCGCGCCGTGGCGCTGCGGCCGGGATCGCTGGGCTGGGCCGTCGGCAGCATGTCCATGATCTCGACGAGGAGGGCGTCCTCCAGCACCTGCCGCGCGGCCGGATCGTCGAACCGTTCGGGTGCGACCGTGATGGTCTCGTGAATGGCGGCGAGATGGGCGCGCAGCCGCGCAACCGGCGCCGCCGCCATCTCGATCACCCGCAATTGGTGCCAGACGGCGCGCGGCAATTCGATGTCGAGGCGAGCGGCAAGCTCCTCGATCAGGGCCGCGCGGGCGACGACACCGCGCAGCTCGAAGGCCTTCGGCGTACACATGTCGATCTCGGCGTCGAAGCTGGCGATGACCTGAGAGCCCGCAACATTGGCGCCGTTGCAATTGACTTCGCTGCCGCCGTGCCAGGGCAGGCCGATGCCAAAGCTGTCGGCACCTAACTGGCCATATTGGCGCACCTGCTGGCTGGTGATCTCGCAGAACACTTCGAGCCGGGGCAGGGAGAGTTGCGTGAAGCTGCCCCGGAACGCCCCGGCGCTGATCTGGTCGTAGCTCAGCCGCCAGCGGCCGAGCGTGGCGCAATGCTCGTCGACATCCGTGCTGCTCGCTTGAAGTAGATTGGCAGCCGAGTCTTGAATCGGAAGAGTTGCGCTTAAGGCCATGACAGCACGTCAGAATTTGCAAGCCGAATAGCCAGCAAGAACCACGCCAGACTGGCACGGCCATGGCCGCTGTCCAGCAAAATATTGCCGGATCTCGATAACGCCCGATGCGGCCTGTGTGCAGTCTTCTCCCTTGCCGTTCCGACATCGCAGTCGGGATGGCCTTGCGGAGGATCGAGATGCGACCGACGGACATCATGCGCGGCAGCCCGCCTGCGCCCGAGGCCCAAGTGACCCGCGCCAATTGGCGCAGCTTTCCCGCCATCCGCTGGGGCTTCACCCACACCCGCGAAGTGCTGCCGACCGCGGAGGTTCGCCGCTCCGCGCATCCCACACCGATGGCAAGCGCGCCGCGCGAACTGCAAAAGCTCAGCTTCACCGCGCCGGGCGGCAAGCCGACCACGGTCGAGGCCACGTTGCGCGAAACCTTCGGCGATGCGCTGCTGGTCATGCACCGGGGCACGCTGATCCACGAATGGTACGGCGACGGCATGAGCGTCACCAAGCCGCATCTGATCTGCTCCATCAGCAAGTCGATCGCCGGCACGCTCGGCGGCGTGCTGGCCGCGCGCGGCCTGCTCAATCCGGAGGCGAGGGTGGTGCGCTACGTGCCGGAGCTGGAGAGCTCGGTCTATGGCAGCTGCACCGTCCGCAACGTCCTCGACATGGCGGTCGCGATCAAGTTCGAGGAGGATTACGAGGACCCCGCCGGCGACGTCGCGCGCTATCGCTTCTCCTCGGGCTGGGACGTGCCGCCGCCGGGCGTCGAGGCCGGCCATCAGCGCGCCTATCTCACCACGCTGCGCGGGACCGGCAAGCCGCACGGCAAGGTGTTCCACTACGTCTCGACCAATACGGAAGTGCTCGGCTGGGTCTACGAGCGCGCCTGCGGCATGCCTTACCATCGCATCCTCTCCGACTATCTCTGGCAGCCCTTGGGTGCCGAAGAGGACGGCTCCCTCACGCTCGACAGCCACGGCATGGGCCGCATCGCCGGCGGGCTTTCCGTCACCGCGCGCGATCTGCTGCGCTTCGGCGAAATGATCCGCTGCCGCGGCGTGGTCGAGGGGCGGCAGGTGGTGCCGGGCTGGTGGATCGACGACATCCGCGAGAACGGCGATCCCCAGGCGTGGAAAGACGGCGATCTCGCCGACATCTTCCCCGGCGCCCGCTACCGCAGCAAATGGTACACGATCGATCCGTCGCGGAACGATCTCGCGGGGATCGGCATTCACGGCCAGTGGCTCTATGTCGACGCGGCCACCGACACCGTCATCGTCAAGCTCGCGACGCAGCCGAAGGCGATGGACGTTCCGCTCGACCACCGCTGGCTCGCCGCCTTCCGCGCCATCACCGCGCATCTCGCCCCGCGCTGATTTTTTGGTCATCATCATGCTCGATACCGTCAAAGCCAAATCACCGATTCAAGCGGCCGCACCTCATCCGCTCGATCCTCTGACAGCCGAAGAGATCGCGGCCGCCTGCAATTTGGTTCGCGCCGCCGCGACCTCGCCGGAGAACTGCCGCTTTCCGACGGTGCGGCTGGAGGAGCCGACCAAGCAAGAATTGGCCGCGGGCGGAGCAGGGCGCCGCGCCTTCGCGCTGACGCTCGACGTGACGACAGGCGAGGCGATCGAGCACATCGTCGATCTCGGCCGCAACGAGATCGTCGCGCGCAAGGTCATCCCCAACCGCGAGGCGCCCTACGGGCAGCCGCCGGTGATGCTGGAAGAATTCTTCAAGTGCGAGGCCGTGGTGAAGGCCGACCTCGGCTGGCGCGCGGCGATGGTCCGCCGCGGGCTCACCGACAAGGATATCGAGCTGGTCCAGGTCGATCCGTTCTCCTCGGGCTTCTTCGATTTCGAGTACGAGCGCGGCGCCCGTATCGTGCGCGCCGTCAGCTTTTTCCGCGAACATCTGCAGGACAACGGCTACGCCCATCCGATCGAGGGCGTGGTCGCCGTAGTCGACCTGATCGGCGGCAAGGTCATCGACCTCACGGACGCCGACCCGATCGTGCCGATCCCGCGCAAGAAGCGGAATTACGGCGCGCATGAAGTCAAAAATCCGCGCACCGACATCAAGCCGCTGCATATCGAACAGCCGGAGGGCGCGAGCTTCAAGGTCGATGGCTGGAAGGTCGACTGGCAGAAATGGAGTTTTCGCGTCGGCTTCACGCCGCGCGAAGGGCTGGTGCTGCATCAGCTCGCCTACCAGGGCGGTGATCGCAAGCGCTCGCTGATCCATCGCGCCAGCGTCACCGAAATGGTGGTGCCCTATGCCGATCCGACCGCAAACCACTTCTGGAAGTCGGCGTTCGATGCCGGTGAATACGGGCTCGGCATGCTCGCCAATGCGCTCGAGCTCGGCTGCGACTGTCTCGGCAACATCCATTATTTCGACGTGCCGGCCGCCGACAACAAGGGCGCGCCCTTCGTCATGCAGAATGCCATCTGCATGCATGAGGAAGATTACGGAATTGCCTGGAAACACTACGAATTCCGCAACGGCCTGTTCGAGGTGCGCCGCTCGCGGCGCCTCGTCATCTCGTTCTTCGCCACCGTCGGCAATTACGACTACGGCTTCTACTGGTACCTGTACCAGGACGGCACGATCCAGCTCGAGACAAAACTCACCGGCATCATCCAGACCGCCGCCGTGCCATCGGGCGAAAAATACAAATGGGGCGGCATGGTCGACGACAATCTGGGCGGCCCGACGCACCAGCATTTCTTCAACGTGCGCCTGCACATGGACCTCGACGGCGGCGGCAATACCGTCACCGAGCACGAGTTCGTGCCGCGGCCCTGGGGCGCGGACAATCCGCACGGCAATGCCTTTGACACCACCACGCGCGTGCTGTCGCGCGAGCGTGATGCGGCTGCCATTGCGAACGGCGAGACCGGCCGGTTCTGGAAGATCAGCAATCCCAACGAGACCAACTCCGTCGGCAACGCGCCGGCCTACAAGCTGGTCGTCAATCCAAGCCCGCTGATGCTGGCGCAGGAGGGCAGCTACGTGCGCAAGCGCGGCGGCTTTGCCACAAAGCATGTCTGGGTCACGGCCTTCGACAAGGACGAGAAATACGCCAGCGGCGATTATCCCAATGTCCATGCCGGCGGCGACGGCCTGCCGCGCTACGCCGCGCAGAACCGCAACATCGAGAATACAGATCTCGTGGTCTGGCACTCCTTCGGCCACACCCATGTCTGCAAGCCCGAGGATTTTCCGATCATGCCGGTCGAATATGCCGGCTTCATGCTGAAGCCGACCGGATTCTTTGCGGCCAATGCCGCCGGCGACATTCCGCCGGAGCGCAACAGCCGCAGCGTGCTGGCGGGCGACCCGAAGGATGCCGCCGGCGGCCCGTGCTGTCACGCCGGCAAAGCGTAGGCTCGTCGCGCGACAACAATTTTCGCAGCAGGCCGACCAGCGCTGGTTCGCTGGTCGCATGCGCTCGCGGTCGAATTGTCAGGGGAGTATTGCTGCCCCTTTCGAAGGGCCCGCGACGCGACAGCCGGCCGCACGTCGAAAAGATCGCTTCCAATTCCTTTCGAGAGTGATACCATCTTAAGGTTGTATTCTTTAAGGAGATTTCCCATGACCCATGCACTGAATCTCACGCTGCCGATCAAGCAGGATGCCGAGACCCTGGCAAAGCTGCGGAATCTCGAGGCGAGCTTCACTGAGAAAGTTCAGCCCGCCATCGCGGCGGCGCTGAAGCAATCCAGGATCGTTCATTTCGCCCGGGTCGTCGTCATCGAGGACAAGTACATCCAGGTCATCACCGAATATGAGGGAACGCACCAGGAATACACGGAGTTTTTCCGGCGAGCGCTCACGCCAATATTTGCCGCGATATTTTCCCTGGCAGATACGACTGGCCTGGACATCAACGATCCCAATGCGTTCTTCGAATTCTCGAAGAACCACAACGCGCGCTCGCTGGGCACTGCGACCGACGGCTCAACCGACATCAGCGGCAACCCGTCCGGCTGGCTGTTCTCGGCTTACGACGGCATGACTGTCGCAGACATTCTGGCAAAGCTCGGGAAATAGCTTTCAGAGCGTATTTGCGCTTTCGGGATAGGCCGGCTTTGAGCTGCCTATCGGCTGACCGTTCTTGCAGGACAGGCGCCATGGTGGATCTCGGCAATTTGCAGGCGATCGTCGCTCGAAGCTCCGCCAAGCCGCTACTCGCGGTTCTGTTGTTTAGGTTTGGCGACGCCGGCGGTGCCAGGTCCTTCCTGCGGCAATGGATACCGCGAGCAGCGGTGGGGGCAGGCCCGGACCCCGATGGTCCCGCGTTCCACTTCATGTTCAGTTGGAACGGCATCGCGACGTTGATGTCGGGTCGCCCCGACCTTGATGTCGCACAGGGGCGGCAGCAGTTCGAGGTATCGTTCGTGGACCCCGCGCAGGCGCCGGATGGCGGCATTGCGACACAGCTTGGTTTCTTCGACGCCAGCGCTCCACCGGGATGGTGGGACGGCAAGTTCAAGTCGAGCGATATCGATCTCGCCATCCATATCGGGTTCGATACGCCCGAGCAGAAAGCCGATTGCCTCGCGCAGGTGCGGCAGTCGGCGACGGGCTTCGCTGTCCGGGAATTGGCGCTCGACAGTTGGGACGACGGCGCACTGTCCGGCTGTCGACCAGCCGACGGCCGCCTGCATTTTGGCTATCGCGATGGAATCACCGCACCCAATGTTGACTGGCAGGATGCGCCGGGTGCCAGGGCTTCCGACGCCGTCGATTGTCGCGAGATCGTCGTCGGCTATCCGAACAGCGATTTTCCCACTGCACCGTTCAAGCCCGGTCCATGGCAGGACTTCGCGCGCGATGGATCGTTCGTCGGCCTGTCGTGGCTTTATCAGGACGTCGCGGCCTTCAACAAATTCCTGAAGGCGAATGCACCGCAGGCGGCGCCGCATGTCGGCCCGGAACTGGCCGAAGAATGGATCGCGGCCAAGATGATGGGGCGCTGGCGACACGGGTCGCCGCTGTCACGCTTTCCGGATGCACCACCATCGACCCCGCAATTGAACGATGCGTTCGGCTATGGCGACGATCCAAACGGCGTCAAATGCCCGCTCGGGGCTCACATTCGCATTGTCAATTGCCGCGATCAGCCGCTGAAATTTGCCAATCAGATTCGTTTCCCCGAGGGGCCGCCACGCGTCATACGCCGCGGATTTTCCTACGGTCCTCATCTGGAGGGCACGGAGGACGACGGGAAGGACCGCGGCATCGTAGGGCTTTTCTACTTCGCCAGGATCAACGAGCAATTCTATACCATCCTGCGGTGGATGCATCAGACGGACTTTGCCGACGCCTACATGCGCCTTCCGAACGGAGCCAACGCGCAGGATGCCTTGACTGGAAACCGGGCAGACCCAAAGGCTGAGACCCGGTTCCAGGTTCCGCTCGCGGGGGACGCCTCCGTGACGTTCCAGATGAAGCAATTTATCCGCTACAAGGGCGTCGCAGTGCTGTTTGCGCCGAGCGTTAAATCGCTCAACACGATGATTGCCGCGCAAGGTTGAACTGCCGGGCAACCGTCGCATTGTCGCCGCAGCCATTCGTTCGCGACAGCGAGCCCGCCGTTTCCAGGCGGTCGCAGACAAGCGGCGAATGTTCTCACTCTAGAAGCATTCCATATCGAAGCACTCGCAGAAGCCGGCGATGCACCTCGACGCGCATATGGGCGCATTGGTCGCACGATTTATTCCCCGGTCTCGATAGATTCTAACTCTGCGTCTCTCGCACTGAGAATGCCCCCGCGTTAGGGCGAGAGTCCAAAAATCATTCCGGCAAAGCCGGCAGTGCGTGGGACCTCGATAGACGTGTCAGACTTCCAACTTCGTTCGTGCTCCAATGCGCGTGTTCGACAGCTTCAGGTGCTTTTCTTCGGCGCCGTCAGCACATTCGCTCTCTGCATTCCCTTCGCGCCCGTGCAGGCGCAGACTCAAATTCCCACGGTCTCGGTGGAAGCGCCGGCGCCGCGCGCCCGACCCGCGACGGCGGCCTCGTCGCGGCGGTCCGCGACGACACGGACCGCACGCGCCAACCGGCGTTCTCCTGCGCAGCAAGCCATGCCGACGCAATCGGCATCAGCGAATCGCGACACGGGAGAACGCGCCAATGGCCCGGTGCGCGGCTTCGTCGCGACGCGGAGCGGCACCGCCACCAAGACCGACACGCCGCTGATCGAAACGCCGCAGTCGGTGTCCGTCGTCACCACCGACCAGGTCAGGAACCAGGGCGCGGTTTCGATCGGCGAGGCCTTGCGCTACACCGCAGGCGTCAGCGGCGACGTCAATGGCGGCTCGGACACTCGCTTCGGCGCCCTCCAGATCCGCGGCTTCGACACGACCATGTCGGGCCTCTACGTCGACGGCCTCCGGATTCCATCCAGCAATTACGTGCATTTCAACGGCCTCGATCCCTACGGTGCCGAACGCCTGGAAGTTCTCAAGGGACCATCCTCGGCGATGTATGGCGGCAGCGGCACCGGCGGCATCCTCAACTACGTCACCAAGCTGCCGACCGCGCAGCAATTCGGCGAAGTCTCGATCTCCGGCGGCAGCTTCAACCGCTATCAGGGCCAGTTCGACATGGGCGGCCCCGCCAACAAGGAAGGCACCGTGCTGTGGCGCCTGACCGGCGTCGTCCGCGACGGCGAGACCCAGGTCGACTTCACCAAGGACAACCGCGTCTTCATCGCGCCCGCCGTCACGTTCCAGCCGAACGAGGACACCACCATCACGATCCTCGCCAACTACCAGAAGGACCGGGCAGGGTGGGGCCTCCAGTTCCTGCCGGCCTCGGGCACGGTATGGCCGAACAACGGCCGCACGATCCCGGTCTCGTTCTTCGCGGGCGTGCCGCGCTTCAACGCGTTCAACACCGAGATCGCAACCGCCGGCTACCAGCTCTCGCACAATTTCACCGACAACATAACGTTCCGGCAGAACCTGCGCTACGCCTATCAGCACAACGAGGAGAAGGTGTTTTACGGCGGAGGCTATACCAACGAGGCCGCGGGGCAGCTCGCCCGTTTCGGCAGCTACAGCAACTCCTACATCAACTCCTTCGCCGTGGATAATCAGCTCCAGAGCAAGTTCACCACCGGCACCCTCAGCCACACCACGCTGGTCGGGATCGACTATCGCAACTCGTCGTTCCGCGACACCGCGTTTGGCGTCACGACGTCGGCCCCCGAGATCAACGTCTTCAACCCGGTCTACAGCTACGACTGGACCATCGGCGCCATGAGCGACAACACCGGCGTCAGGCAGTCGCAGGTCGGCCTTTACGCGCAGGATCAGATCAAGCTCGGCCGGCTGTCGTTCCAGCTCGGCGGCCGCCAGGATTTCGTGACGACGCAGGTCGACAGCAATCTCCCAACCTCCAATACGTCGGTCTCGAAAGATGCCTCGGCCTTCACCGGCCGCGCGGCCGTGATGTACAATTTCGACAACGGCATCGCGCCCTATTTCAGCTATTCCGAGTCGTTCCTGCCGGTGCTCGCGACCGGTCCTTCGGGGCAGATGCTCAATCCCGAAACCGGCGTCCAGTACGAGGTCGGCGTCAAGTATCAACCGATCGGCTGGAACGCGCTGTTCACCTTCGCAGCCTTCGACCTGACGCGCGACAACGTCGTCACGTTCGCGCCGCCGAGCTACCTCGCCGAGCAGATCGGCCAGGTGAAATCGCGCGGCATCGAGCTCGAAGGCACGATGTCGCTCGCCGACGGCTGGAACCTGCGCGCCGCTTACGCCTATGTCGATGCGATTCTGTCGCAGGATCCCGTCAATCTCGGCAAGGCGCCGCCGACCGTGCCGCTCAACCGCGCCTCGCTGTGGAGCGACTACACGCTCCAGACCGGGCCGCTCGCAGGTCTCCAGTTCGGCGGCGGCATCCGCTATGTCGGCGCGACCTGGGGCGACGACGCCAACACGTTCAAGGTGGGATCGTCCACCGTGCTGGACGCGCTGCTCGCCTACACCCGTGACAATTGGCGCCTGTCGCTGAACGTCACCAACCTCGCCGACACGCGCTATGTCGCCGCCTGCTACAGCCTGTCCGGCTGCTTCTACGCGGAGGGGCGGAAAGCCATCGGCAAGCTGACCTACCGCTGGTGAGTTCGATGTGAGGACGGTCCGGCGATGGCAGCCGGACCCGCTTGATGAGAGTCGAGACGATGAGAGCGATATTTGGCAGGCTGCATCGCTGGGCGGGACTGCTCACGGCCGGATTCCTGTTCTTCTCCGGCATCACCGGCGCGATCATCTCCTGGGATCATGAGATCGACGAGGTGCTGAACCACCACCTGTTCGATGTCACCAGCGAAGGCCCCGCGATTCCCTCGATCGAGCTCGCGAAGATGATCGAGCAGCGCGATCCCCGCGCACGCGTCGTCTACCTCTTCATGACGCCGGAGGAGGGGCACTCGCTGTGGTTCTTCGTGATGCCGCGGATCGATCCGGCGACGGGAAAACGCTTCGCGATCGACTACAACCAGATTTTCCTCGATCCCAACACCGGCGCGGAGCTCGGCCGGCGCTATTGGGGCGCGGTGTGGCCGGTGACGCGCGAAAACCTCGTCTCGTTCCTCTACAAGCTCCACTACACCATGCACATTCCGGAATTCTGGGGCAGCGATCGCTGGGGCATGCGCGTGCTCGGCGTGATCGCCATCATCTGGACCATCGATTGCTTCGTCGGCTTCTATCTGACGCTGCCCTCGCGACGGCGCGCCAAGGCCGCGCGGGCACCCCAGCTCACGCGCCAGCTCGAACGCGGCTTCTGGGCGCGCTGGGCGCCAGCCTGGACCATCAAGGCATCGGGCAGCGCCTACCGGATCAATTTCGACATCCATCGCGCCTTCAGCCTGTGGACCTGGGGCGTGCTGTTCGTCATCGCCTTCACGGCGTTCTCGCTGAACCTCTATTTCGAGGTGTTCTCGCCGATGATGAAGATGGTGTCGAACTACACGCCGACGCCCTATGAGCAGCGGCCCTACCGCAATCTCGACGATCCCATCGAGCCCAGGGTGACGTTCGCCGACATTGCTGCGCGCGCGGCGGCTGACGGCAAGGGGCGAGGGTGGACCGTCCCGGTCGGCGCGCTCAGCTACGGCCCGGCCCATGGCGTCTACGCGGCCGCCTACTTCCATCCCGGCGACGATCACGGCGCCGGCGGCGTCGGGCCGGCGCAGCTCTATTACGACAGCGAGGACGGCCGCCCGATCGGCGAACGGCTGCCCTGGGTCGGCACTGCCGCCGACATCTTCGTGCAGGCGCAATTCCCGCTGCATTCGGGCCGCATCGTCGGGCTGTTCGGCCGCATCCTGATCTCGATCATGGGCCTCGTGGTGGCGGCACTGTCGGTCACCGGCGTCGTGATCTGGTGGCGCAAGCGACGCGCCCGCGTCCGGGTGCGCGAGACGGCGGCGATGCGCCTGAGCCGGCAGCAGCTCACGCCGGCGGAGTAGGGCCGGCGTGCCGCTCGATCGTCTGCGCGTTTACCGAGTGCGCTCGTTGACGATGGGCATCGCGGTCTGCAGCGCCTGCTCGTAACGTTTCAACTGACTGAGCGAAAACTTCTTCATCGCCAGCAGTTCGTCGGACGTCTTGCCTCTCAATCGGGCGACGTTGGATGTCTTGAACACGTCATCATTTGCCGCCGAGGCGCTCTGTCGAAGCGCAAAAGCCCTTTCGATGTTCTGCGCCAACAGCCGATTGCGCTCCACCCCTTTGTTCGCGTGCTCCACATAGTGAATCAGTCTATCGGTGGGCATGGCGCGAGCACTGTCTGCATCGCCTTCGATGAGGCGAAGCAGCTGCTCATCAACGATATCGGTGCATAGGTCGATACATTCATCGCAGATAAAGACAGCCGGCCCAGCCACCAGCTTGCTCACTTCATGCTGGTTCATGCCGCAGAACGAACAGTAGATGGGACGATCCTGCTGGGCAGGATTCTGCACGCCAGCACTCGGCTGCGCCGCATCGATCTTGGCCGACAGAATATTCCAGTTCTCGTACCCGAACGCTTTCGCGATCAGTTCCAAAGCTTCGCTGTGAGTGGTTTGCACGGCTTTGGCATTCAAGGCATCGCGCAAGGAACGAGCCATAGCCTTCGCATCGCGGAAATCGCGCATGAGAGAACCCGTATCGGCGAACGGAGAAGATCGGTGCCTGCCTTGCCGACCCGCTCGCCAATAGCGAGGGTGAGGGCGACTTTGATACGTTCACCATCCCCAAAGGGCGCAGGCAGCGGGTGTATCGACCCGATCGAATTTTGGCGCCGGACGGCCGCTCTTGTCAACCTGAAACGGGTACATCGACACCTCCGGCCGCCGCGCACGTTCGCAGTTCAGGAGCCGATGAACCTTCCCGTCCGGCACCGGCACAAAGACTGGAGATCGCTCCCAGTCTTCCGGAAATTGCAATGAGATTGCTCGTCTTGCTCTGCCTGCTCGTTTTCGCGACACCCACCGACGCCGCCACGCCCGAGCAGCACTATCTCGATTTGCGCGATCGCTACATCGCAAAATTCTCCAAAGCCAAGGAGAACGACGAGACTTTCAAGCAGCACGATGCGGCGCTCAACGAGCTGACCGGTGTGCTGCGCGGCCTGGTCGGACCGATCACGATCAAGGGGCTGCCGGCGGAAGGCAAGTCGAACGCCGACACGCTGTTCAAGGGCGACTCGGGCTTCGGCCATCTCGACGGGCTGGGCTTCGCCTCAGAGGGCGACAAGATGCAGGCCGTGGTGACGACGACCGCGCTGCTCAAGCACTGGCTTGCCGAGCACCGCGAGGACGGCCTGCCGCAGGAGATCGCCGCAGCCTTCAAGTCGGATCGCTTCTACTATCAAGCCATCCAGGACTCGGCCTTCGCCAAATATGCCGAGTTGCCGATCACGAAGCCCGCATCCGCGAGTGCCGCGGTCGCCGTGCTCGGTGTGCGCGGCAACGGCGACCTGAAGGGCGCGCCGCATGAAATCGACGTCGTCGCGATCCAGGGCGACAAGGTCTACTTCCTCGCCGCAACCGACGCCGTGAAGACGGCCGAGATCCCGGCCTGCGAAAAAGTCTGGAAGCAGATGATGGCCAGGAAGACCCCAGAGGACACCATGGCCAAGGAAGACCAGGCCATGGACGCCTACACAAAGTGTTTCGCTAAGGAAGCGCCGAGCCAGGGCTGGTTCGCGGCGGCGGTCAAGAAGGCACAGAGCCAGCTGGAGCTGCTGCTGGCGCGGTAATTGCGCAGCTTCACCACACTCCGCACCTCATCCTGAGGAGCCCGCAAAGCGGGCGTCTCGAAGGATGGCCACACGCGAGAGGCGGGCCTTCATGGTTCGAGACGCGCGTGCCGCGCTCCTCACCATGAGGGTCCTGCAACGCCATCAGGCTAGAGCGCGCTGCCGCCCAAATTCCACCCGCGGCCGCCCTCGCCAAAGATCTCATACCCGGTCGGCGTCACCACAACCGTATCCTCGAGCTTGATAAAGCCGCGCTTCGGATGCTTCATCGTCGTCTCGATCGAGACCACCATGCCGGGTTCGAGCGGCAGGCGGGCGTCGGCGTCGTCGTAGGGGACCGGACCTTTGGCGGTCAGGCGAGGGGCCTCGTGGCTGACGAGACCCATGCCGTGGGCCAGGAAATCTGTGCAGTCGCGCTGAGTGATCTGGGCAAGCTGCCGCTCGGCCGCGACGTAGATGTCGCCGCCGAGGGCGCCAGGTCGGACCGCGGCAAAGGCGGCGCGCTGAACCGCCTCGATCTCGGCCAGGCAATCCTTCAGTTCGCTGTCGGGTTCGCCCAGCACGGCCATTCGGGTGAGGTCGCCGATATAGCCGTGATAATTGCCGCCGGAGTCGAGCGACAGCACGTCGCCTTGCTCCCAGCGCTGCGATGACGGCGCCCTGTTGTGGCTGCTGCCGCAGGCGAGCAGGCAGTATTCGAAGGTCAGGCCGCGATTGGCCTCGGCGATGCGCAAGCCGTCCGACAATTGCTGCTTGGTGGTGCCCGGGCCGTGCGCGGCGATCACCTCCAGCATTGATGCAATGACGAGCTCGGACGCCGTCTTGAGCTTGGCCAGCTCGTCCGGCGACTTGACCGCCCGCAGCCGCTCCAGCACCAGCAGCGCGTCCTTGAGCTCGGCGCCGGGCAGGGCGTCGGCGAGCGCCCTTCCTGCATCCATCGGCAGGAACGCCATCTCGACCCCGACCCGCTTCAAGGGCACGCCGGCATCCCGGATCAGGCCCACGGCCCGCGTCACGGCATCCACCGAGCCGTTGGACTCGGTCCGGACCTGCGGCACCCACGGCGGTGCCACGGCGCGTTGATGGGTCTCCAGACGGTGACCGATATAGACCGCCTTGTCCGGTGCGCCCTTGGGATAGACCAGCACTGGCAGATAGCGGCTGACGCCCATCGCGTCCATGTAGTCGAAGAAGATCGCGCGCTCGGCGCCCAGCAGGTACTGCACATTGTGCTTGGAGGTCACGACCAGCACGTCGAGGCCGGCGGCCTCCATGAGACGGTCGAGCTTGGCGGCGTCGAACGGAATGGCGCGCGAGCTGTTCGCGCGGGTGACGTTCTCCTGCATGACGGGCTCCTTGAGCGGCGGTTGAGACCGCCTTGTATCGTTGACCTCTTCAGAACTGCGGCGCCTAGTCTAGCACAACCTCCACTCGCGCGCCCCGACCGAACGACCCGATGGAAAATGGAACCACGACTGAGAGGGTCTCCAGCTAGCGTCCACGCCTGAGGTCCGCGGTCGCACGCCTGAGGATATCGTGAAGCCAGTCATGCGATGGCTCGCCCTCGATACGTTCGTGCCACAACAGCCGGACCTCGACCGGAGTTGTCGCGTAAGGAAGCTCGCACGCGGTGATGGCATGCTCACGTTCGAATGCCCGCGCCAATGGACGCGGAACGATGGCCGCGAGTTCGGAGTCCGCGAGCAGGGCGGGCAGCGCCAGGAAATGTGGAAGCGAAACAGCTATGCGCGGCGGCCGGTCGCTTTCGGACAATGCCCGTTCGAGCGCTGCGCGGTCATACATTTCCGATCGCCTGGCGAGGCCGCGCTCGGAGATGAAGCCCCCGATTGCTCCCTCCTGCTCGCCGCCGAAGGAGACAACGACCAGCGGCATGCGCGCCAGGGCCGCGTTGTCGATCCGCCCGAGCTTGCGCTTTCCGCCCACGATCAGCACGTCGTCATATTCGAACAACAGCGAGGTCCGGAAGCGGCTTGGCGGATCCGAGAAGACACCGATCGCAACGTCGATACGACCAAGGTCGATCTGCTCGGCAAGATCGATCCGTGTCACCGGCTTGATGATCAGGTCGATCGCCGGCGCCTCAAGCCCAAGTATCTTCAGGAGCGGTGACGCCAGCACCATCGTGGTGAAGTCGTTGGCGGCCAGGGTGAACTGTCTGGTCGAGGCCGCCGGAACGAAGCGCGGCTGCTCGACCGCCGCCTCGAGCGATCGCAGCGCTTCGCGAACCTGTGGTGCCATCGTCAACGCGCGCGCTGTCGGCTGCATGCCGGTCGCCGTGCGCACGAACAAATCGTCTTCCAGCATCTCGCGGAGCCGGGCGAGCGAATGGCTGACGGCGGATTGACTGAGGGCAACCCTCTGGCTTGCCCGCAGCACGCTGCGCTCCTCCATGACGGCGTCGAAGACCTTGAGCAGGTTCAGGTCGAGGGTCTTGAAGGAAACAGCCACGTGCAGGACACCGTCGCAGGCGGATCGCGCGCCCGTTGCATAACTGCGATCTATTCCAGTTAAGGCCATGCGCGCAGCCGACGCAACCGAGCAGGGCGCCCGGACCGCGACGCCTGGCCGTTCGCGCCACCAATCTGAAGGCGGTTCAGGATCACTCTGCAAGAGTTTCACTTCCGCATTCGCGCGATCCCGTCATGATCCCGGCGCCGAATTTGGAGGAGACGGGCAATGAAATCCTGCGGGATGTCGATCGGAGCTTTCGGACTGGCACTGGCGCTGTTCACGGCGCCGGTCCTTGCGCAGGCTGGTCCGGTCAAGCTCGGCGTTCTCACCGACATGTCCTCGCTCTACGCCGACAATGGCGGCCAGGGCTCGGTGGTTGCGGCGCAAATGGCGGTCGACGATTTCGGTGGTCAGGTGCTGGGGCGCAGCATCCAGATCGTCGCGGGAGACCACCAGAACAAGGCCGATGTGGGAGCGACCATCGCCCGGCGCTGGATTGAAAACGAAAACGTCGAGGTCGTCCTCGACGTGCCGAATTCCGCGGTCGCGCTGGCGGTGCAGGGCATCACACGGGACAAGAAGAAACTGTTCCTCGCCACCGGCGCCGCCACGTCGCGCCTGACTGGCGACGAATGCTCGCCGACCGGAATTCACTGGACCTACGACACCTATGCACTGTCGCAGGGAACAACGCGGGCGATGTCGCGTCTCGGCGCAAACTCCTGGTACTTCATTTCGGTCGACTATTCCCTCGGCGCGCAACTCGAGGCCGACAGCCGCAAGGTCATCGATGCCATGGGCGGCAAGGTGATCGGCGCGGTGAAACATCCGCTCAATACGCCGGATTTTTCGTCCTTCCTGCTCCAGGCACAGTCCTCGAAGGCGGACGTGATCGCGCTCGCCGACACCGGCGGCGACTTCATCAACGTCGTCAAGCAGGCCGGCGAATTCGGCATCACGCAGCGGCAGAAGCTGGTCGGGCTGCTCGTCTTCATTGCCGACATTCACAGTCTCGGGCTCCAGAGCGCCCAGGGCCTGATGCTGAGCTCGGCGTTCTACTGGGACCTGAACGAGGACACGCGGGCGTGGTCGAAGCGCTTCATCGCCAAGACCCAGAAGGTCCCCACCATGATCCACGCCGGCACCTATGGCGCGGTGATGCACTACCTTAGGGCGGTTCAGGCGGCCGGCACGCTGGATGGGCCGACCATAGCCGCCAGGATGCGCGACATGCCCGTGAACGATTTCATGACGAAAAATGGCCGGATCCGCGAGGACGGCCGGCTGGTCCGCGACATGTATCTGTTTCGCGTCAAGTCGCCCGAGCAGTCCAAATACAAGTTCGACTATTACGAGCTGCTGGCGACGATTCCGGGCGAGGAAGCCTTCCGGCCGATGGAGCAAGGCGGATGTCCGCTCCTGAAGCAGCCATGATCGGCGAGGGCGCAGCCGTGCACAGCGGCATCGACGAGATCATCGCAGGCCGTTTTGCATGCCGCGACTTCTCAGGCGCGCCGGTCGGGCGAGGGACCATCGAGCAGATTCTGCGCGTGGCACGGTTTGCGCCAAGCGGCGCCAATATCCAGCCCTGGCACGTCTACGTGCTGGCCGGCGATGCCAAAGACAGGGTCTCGGTGGCGCTGCGCGAGGCGCACGAAACCGCCCGCGACGCACATATGTCGGAATACAGATACTACGCCAGTGACCTGCCCGAACCCTACCTGCAACGACGACAGGAGTTCGGCCGGTTGTTCTACGGTTCGCTCGGCATCGCCCAGACCGATATCAAAGCCAGGAGCGGCCAGACCGCCAAGAACTATGCGTTCTTCGGCGCGCCCGTCGGGCTGATCATCACGATCGACCGGCGCCTGGAGGTCGGCAGCTGGCTCGACCTCGGCATGTTCATCCAGAACGTGCTGCTGGCTGCGGCAGGCCATGGGCTCCAGTCATGTCCGCAGGAGACGTTCTCGAAATACCACCGGATCCTGCGTCCGCTGCTGTCGATCCCGGCGGAGCAAATGGTCGTGTGCGGCATTTCGATCGGCCGTGCCAGGGACCAAATCGCGGGCAGGCTGATGCCGCTCGCGGACATCGCGGACTTCGCCTCGTTCGCGGGCTTTGAAGAACAAAGTGCAACCCAAATGGAAAGGACAACGCCATGGCAAGCCGAGACGACCTGATTGCGCGCAGCATTCCGTTTCTCCGCGAGGTCAAGGACATGACGCCCGGCGCGGAGATGGAGCGGTGGCTCAACCAAACATACGGCGAGGGCAGCCAGCTCTACCAGGACCTGGCGCGGCTGATTAAGCGCGGCGTCGAGGAAGGCTGGGCGGCCAACCAGGAGGTCGACGGTCCGAACTACCGGCGCAGCCGCATCCTGGAGCCGATGCCCGAGACGTTCCAGTTCAGCATCACGGCCGTCTACATGAACAGCACCGATCCGCGCCGCTTCAAGGACGAGGACGACCACGACGTGCTGCGCGGGCAATATCACGGCCATCCATATGGGGAACTGAACCTGGTCGTGCCGCTGGACAAGGGCGCCGAGCTCAAGGGGCTGCAGGGCTGGCAAGGGCCCGGCTGGACCGCGCCCGATCCCGGCAGCCGACACTATCCCGAGGTCCGCGGCGGCGCCGTCATCGCGCTGTTCTATCTGCCCGCCGGACGCATCTCCTACGACTTCGCGGCGCCGTCCTAATCGCCGGCCGGACGGTCTCGGGTGACGCCGTGCGCGAGCGTCACCCGTTCAGAAGAATGCACAGCTGAGCCCGCGCGCGGCGATGCGCCGCGACGCCAGAGCCAGCAAGGGCGGCTCACCATGAACGGTGGGGAGGGATTTCGGCGACCATGCGCCAAGCGGGCCCCAGCCCGGACCGCCATATCCGTAATTCGCATAAGGTATATTATGGAATATATTTATATACAATTAGATCAGATATTTAGATCGAATTCCTGACCCTGCGCCTTCGCTTGCCGTCCATTTTCGGTCTACGCCGCGACCGGCCTCTCGGCTCTTGACGGCTACTGTGCATGGGGTTGTTTTTCAGATTTTGAATCCCGGCCCATCTGCCGAAAGCCGATATTGCCGCGACGGTGTCCGGCTGCAATAAGCGAGACCTCGCGAGATCGCAGATGACCTTCAGGCCTTCCGTCCGTATAGATTTGCGTCTCAGAACAACAACAAACTTCCGAGGAAGCAGACCCATGAGCTTTTCCCGACGCACGCTTCTCAAGGCCTCCGCCGCGACCGCGGTCCTGGGCGGCCTCGGTGCGCCCCATGTGGCCCGCGCCCAGAGCGCCGAGTTCACCTACAAATACGCCAACAACCTGCCTGACACCCATCCGCTGAACGTGCGCGCCAGGGAGATGGCGGCGGCGATCAAGGCCGAGACCAACGGCAAGTTCGACCTCCAGATCTTTCCGAACAACCAGCTCGGCTCCGACACCGACATGCTGAGCCAGATCCGGTCCGGCGGCGTCGAGTTCTTCACGCTGTCAGGCCTGATCCTGTCGACCCTGGTGCCGGCCGCATCCATCAACGGCATCGGCTTCGCGTTCCCGGACTACAACACGGTCTGGAAGGCCATGGACGGCGACCTCGGCGCCCATGTCCGCGGCGAGATCAAGAAGGCCGGCCTCGAGGTCATGGACAAGATCTGGGACAACGGCTTCCGCCAGACCACGTCGTCGAGCAAGCCGATCACCGGTCCTGACGACCTCAAGGGCTTCAAGATCCGCGTGCCGGTGTCGCCGCTGTGGACCTCGATGTTCAAGGCGTTCGACGCCGCGCCCGCCTCGATCAATTTCGCCGAGGTCTATTCCGCGCTCCAGACCAAGATCGTCGAGGGCCAGGAGAACCCGCTGGCGATCATCTCGACCGCCAAGCTGTACGAGGTGCAGAAGTACTGCTCGCTGACCAACCACATGTGGGACGGCTTCTGGTTCCTGGCCAACCGTCGCGCCTGGAGCGCGCTGCCGGAGGATGTGCGCACCATCGTCGCCAAGAACATCAACGCCGCCGCCGTCAAGGAGCGCGAGGATACCGCCAAGCTCAATGCGAGCCTCCAGCAGGAGCTCGCGGGCAAGGGCCTGACCTTCAACCAGCCCGCGGTGGCGCCGTTCCGTGACAAGCTGCGCTCCGCCGGCTTCTATGCCGAGTGGAAGGGCAAGTATGGCGACCAGGCCTGGGATCTCCTGGAAAAGGCCGTCGGCAAGCTGTCGTAACGCGCGTTGGGGCCGCCGAGGTTCTTATCGAGATGGCTCATGTCGAGGTTGAGGCGACCGGAGTGGTGGGCGAGGTGGCTGTTCAGCCCCCTCGCCGATCCCCTGTGCTGGCCTCGCTGGAGCGCATCCTCGGCCTTGCCGTCGAGATCCCCGCGGCAATCCTGGTCGTCGCCGAGATCGTGATCCTGTTTGCCGGCGTGGTCGCACGCTACGGCGTGCACCGGCCGCTGATCTGGTCGGATGAGCTCGCCTCGATCCTGTTCCTGTGGCTGGCAATGCTCGGCGCCGCGGTCGCATTCCGCCGCTCCGAGCACATGCGCATGACGGCGCTCGTCGCGAGCGCGCGGCCGGCCGTGCGCGCCTATCTGGACGTGGTCGCGACCTGCGCGGCGCTGGCGTTCCTGGCGCTGATCGTCTGGCCATCTGCCGAGTACGCCTACGAGGAAAGTTTCATCACCACGCCGGCGCTCCAGATCTCGAACATGTGGCGCGCCGCGGCGTTGCCGGCCGGCATCTGCCTGATGGCGGTGTTCGCGCTGCTGCGGCTGCTGCGCGCCGCCGATTACCGCATGGTGCTGACGGCGGTGATATCGGTTGCCGTCATCGTCGGTCTGTTCTGGCTGGCGCAGCCTTATCTGCGGCCGCTCGGCAACCTCAACCTCGTCATCTTCTTCGTCGGCGTCGCCGGCTTCTGCGTCTTTGCCGGCGTTCCCATTGCGTTCGGGTTTGGCCTCGCGATCTACGGCTATCTGGCGCTGACCACGCGGACGCCGGTGATGGTGCTGGTCGGGCGGATGGACGAGGGCATGAGCCACCTCATCCTGCTCTCGGTGCCGCTGTTCGTGTTCCTGGGGCTTCTGATCGAGATGACCGGCATGGCGCGGGCCATGGTCGCGTTCCTGGCGAGCCTGCTCGGCCATGTCCGCGGCGGCCTGCATTACGTGCTGGTCGGCGCGATGTACCTCGTCTCCGGCATCTCCGGCGCCAAGGCCGCCGACATGGCGGCGGTGGCGCCCGTGCTGTTCCCGGAAATGAAGCAGCGCGGCGCCAAGCCCGGCGACCTCGTGGCCTTGCTCGCGGCCACCGGCGCGCAGACCGAAACCATTCCGCCGAGCCTCGTGCTGATCACGATCGGCTCGGTCACGGGCGTGTCGATCGCCGCCCTCTTCACCGGCGGCCTGCTGCCCGGCGTCGTGCTCGCCATCACGCTCTGCATGCTGGTGTGGTGGCGCTACCGCCACGAGGACATGAGCCATGTCCGCCGCGCCACGGGTGGCGAGATCGGCAAGACCTTCATCATTGCCCTGCCCGCGCTCGCGCTGCCCTTCGTGATCCGCTACGCCGTGGTCGAGGGCATCGCGACCGCGACCGAAGTCTCCACCATCGGCATCGTCTACGGCGCCCTGGTCGGCCTCCTCGTCTACCGCCGCTTCGACTGGCGGCGGCTGTTTCCGATGCTGGTCGAGACCGCGGCGCTGTCGGGCGCGATCCTCCTGATCATCGGCACGGCGACCGGCATGGCCTGGGGGCTCACCCAATCCGGCTTCTCGCGCTCGCTGGCTTCAGCCATGACCGGATTGCCCGGGGGGCCTGCGACCTTCATCGCCGTGTCCATCCTGGCCTTCACCATCCTCGGCAGCGTGCTCGAGGGCATTCCGGCAATCGTGCTGTTCGGGCCGCTGCTGTTTCCGATCGCCCGTGCTGTCGGCGTGCACGAGGTGCACTATGCCATGGTGATCATTCTCGCCATGGGTATCGGACTATTCGCCCCGCCCTTCGGGGTCGGCTATTATGCCGCCTGCGCCATCGGACGCGTCGACCCGGCCGAAGGCATCAGGCCGATCTGGGGCTATCTGCTGGCGCTGCTGGTGGGATTGATTATCGTCGCGATCTTCCCCTGGATCTCGATCGGATTCCTGTAGAGCGCGGCGTCAAGGAGGGTTCGATGAGCGAGCGGCAGAACCAGTACAATATCGGCCTCGACAAGACCCCCGCCAACTACGTTCCGCTGAGCCCGCTGAGCTTCCTCGCACGCAGCGCCGCCGTCTATCCCAACCATGTCAGCACGGTCTATGAGGGCCGCAGCTTCACGTGGCGCGAGACGCATGAGCGCTGCAAACGATTTGCGTCCTGGCTCGGCGGCAAGGGCATCGGCGTCGGCGATACCGTCGCGGCGATGCTGCCGAACATTCCGGCGATGAACGAGGCGCACTTCGCCGTCCCCATGACCGGCGCCGTCCTCAATGCGCTCAACATCCGTCTCGATGCGCCTTCCATCGCGTTTCAGCTCGATCACGGCGGCGCCAAGATCATCCTGGTCGATCCGGAGTTTTCGACTGTCATCACCGACGCGCTCGCGCAGATGAAGGGCCCGAAGCCGTTCGTCGTCGACGTCGACGACGCCGCTTTCAAGGGCGGCAAGCGCATCGGCGAGATCGAGTATGAGGCGGCGGTCGCGCAAGGCGACCCGGACTTCGCGGCGATCCCGCCGGGCGACGAATGGGACGCCATCGCGCTGAGCTATACCTCGGGCACCACGGGCAATCCCAAGGGCGTCGTCACCCATCATCGCGGCGCCTACCTCAACGCCGTCAGCAACATCCTCGCCGGCCAGCTCGGCCAGCATCCGGTCTATCTCTGGACGCTGCCGATGTTCCACTGCAACGGCTGGTGCTTCCCCTGGACCATCGCGGCGGCCGCCGGCATCAATGTCTGCCTGCGCAAGGTCGAGCCGACAAAAATCTTCGAGCTGATCAAGCAGCACGGCGTCACCCACATGTGCGGCGCGCCGATCGTCTACAACACGCTGATCAACGCACCCGACGCGCCGAAGGGCGGTGCCGCGCGCCGCGTCGTCGGCCTGATCGCCGGCGCTGCGCCGCCGGTCGCGGTGCTCGAAGGCGCAGAAAACATCGGCATCAGGCTCACGCACGTCTACGGCCTGACCGAGGTCTACGGCCCCGCCTCCGTCTGCGCCGAGCAACCCGGCTGGGACGATCTGCCCGCCGCCGAGCGCGCCAGCATGAAGCGGCGGCAGGGCGTGCCCTACCCGCTCGAGGAAGGCGTCACCGTCATCAATCCGCAGACGATGCAGGAGGTGCCCCGCGACGGCGAGACCATTGGCGAGGTCATGTTCCGCGGCAACATCGTGATGAAGGGCTACCTCAAGAACGAGAAGGCGACGAAGGAAGCCTTCGAGGGCGGCTGGTTTCACACCGGCGACCTCGGCGTGCTCGACGAGCACGGTTACGTCATCATCAAGGATCGCTCCAAGGACATCATCATTTCCGGCGGCGAGAACATTTCCTCCGTCGAGGTCGAGGACATCCTCTACAAGCATCCGGCCGTGCTGTTCGCAGCCGTCGTCGCAAAGCCCGATCCGAAATGGGGCGAGGTGCCCTGTGCCTTCGTCGAGCTGAAGGACGGCGCCAGCGCGACCGAAGCCGAGATCATCGCCTTCTGCCGCACGCATATGAGCGGCTTCAAGACGCCGAAGGCGGTCGTGTTCGGACCGATCCCGAAGACCTCCACGGGCAAGATCCAGAAATTCCTGCTGCGTAACGAGGTCGGCTCGTCGAAGGCGATCTCGGCCTGAACCGAGCCGGCGCGATCAGTGCGTGTCGAGCCGCATGCCGTCATAGGCCGGCACCACGCCCGCCGGCAGCGATTGCCGGATCACCTCGTAATCGACGTCGGCCGTCATGTTGGTGATGACGGCGCGCTTGGGCTTGAAGCGCTCGATCCAGGACAGCGCATCGTTGATGCTGAAATGGCTGGAATGCTGGGTGTAGCGTAAGCCGTCGACGATCCAGAGATCGAGATTCTCCAGCGCGCCCCAGCTCTCGCGCGGGATGTCGTTGAGGTCGGGCGTGTAGGCGGCATTGCCGATGCGATAGCCGAGCGCGGGGATCTGGCCGTGCTGGACCAGGAAGGCGGTCATGGTCACGTCGCCGCCCTTGCCGCTGATGGTCCGGCTTTCGCCGGCCTCGATCGAATGCCGGTGCAGGATCGGCGGGTAGTCGCTGCCCTCGGGCGAGATGAAGCAATAGGAGAACCGCGCCATGATGTCTTTCGCGGTCGACTGGTTGAAATAAACCGGAATGCGCTTGCGCATGTGGAGCACGACGGAGCGCAGATCGTCCATGCCGTGGGTCTGGTCGGCATGCTCATGAGTCAGGAACACCGCGTCGATGTGGTCGACATTGGTATCGATGAGCTGCTCGCGCAGGTCGGGCGAGGTGTCGATCACGATGCGCGTGGTGCCGTGGTGTGATGTCTGCTCGACGAGCAGCGAGCAGCGGCGGCGGCGGTTCTTTGGATTGTTGGGATCGCAGGCGCCCCAGCCGAGTGCCGGGCGCGGCACGCCGGCGGAGGAGCCGCAGCCCAGGATCGTCAGCGTCAGCGTCATGCGGCTCCCAGTCCTAAGATTTCACCTTGGAGAACAGGCGGAAGAAGTTTTCGGTGGTCTGGCGTGAGACCTCATCGAGCGACACGCCGCGCGTTTCGGCGAGCACCTTGGCGACCTCGACCACATAGGCCGGCTCGTTGCGTTTGCCCCGGAACTTGCCGGGCGCAAGATAGGGCGAGTCTGTTTCAACCAGAATACGGTCCGACGGCAGTTCAGCCGCAAGCGCGCGCAGGGTCTCCGATTTCTTGAAGGTCAGGATGCCCGTGAAGCCGATATAGAGCCCCAGCGACACCGCCTTCAGCGCCAGTTCGCGCCCGCCCGTGTAGCAATGCAGCACGGCGCGAAACGATCCCTTGGCAGCTTCCTCCTCCAGGATGCGGCCGCAATCCTCGTCCGCCTCGCGGGTGTGGATCACCAGCGGCAGGCCGGTCGCACGAGCCGCGGCGATGTGGGCGCGAAAGCCCCTCGCCTGCGCCTCCGGCGCGCCGTTGTCGTAGAAATAGTCGAGCCCGGCCTCGCCGAGGGCCACGACCTTGGGATGCCCGGTCAACCCGATCAGCTCGTCCGGCGAGATGCCGTCTTCCTCGTCCGCGTTGTGCGGATGGGTGCCGACCGAGCAGTAGACGTCGTCGTAGCGCTCAGCGATGGCCAGAAGCTGATTGAGCTTTCGCACCCGCGTGGAGATCGTGACCATACGGCCGATGCCGGCCGCACGTGCACGCGAGACGATCCCGTCGAGATCTTCCGCAAAGTCCGGAAAATCCAGATGGCAGTGGCTGTCGACCAGCATCGCCCGAACGCCCTAGGCCGCCGGCTCGATGTAGCGCGGGAATGCCGGTGTCGGCGCCGGTAGCGTCGAGCCTGGCGCGATCCGTTTGGCGCCCCCGAGCATCGCGAAGTTCCGCTCGCCCGCGGGAATGCCGAGGCTGTCGAGCAGCAAGCCCGAGGCAGTCGGCATCGCCGGCTGGGCCAGGATCGCGATCTGGCGCACGACTTCGGCGGTGACATAGAGCACCGTCTTCTGCCTGACAGGATCGGTCTTGGCGAGCGCCCACGGCGCCTCGCCCGCGAAATAGCGGTTGGCCTCCGCGACCACGGCCCACACGGCGTTGAGCCAGTGATGGATCTGCTGCGTCGCCATCGCTTCGCGCGATGCGGCGATCATGCTGTCAGCCATCGCCAGAATCGCCTTGTCGTTGTCGCTGAACACGCCCGGCTCCGGCAGCACGCCGCCGAGCTGCTTGGCGATCATCGACAGCGAACGCTGCGCTAGGTTGCCGAGGTCGTTGGCGAGATCGGCATTGATGCGCGCGACGATGGCTTCGTGGTTGTAGTTGCCGTCCTGGCCATACGAGACCTCGCGCAGGAAGAAATAGCGCATCTGGTCGACGCCATACTGGTCGGCAAGATTGAAGGGGTCGACGACATTGCCGACCGACTTCGACATCTTCTCGCCCCTGTTGAACAGGAAGCCATGGGCATAGACCCTCTTCGGCAGCGAAATGCCGGCCGACATCAGGAATGCGGGCCAGTAGACCGCGTGGAAGCGGATGATGTCCTTGCCGATGATGTGCACGTCGGCCGGCCAGTAGCGCCAGTTCTTGTCGCTCTCGTCGGGGAATCCGACGCCGGTGATGTAATTGGTCAGCGCGTCGACCCAGACATACATCACGTGCTCTTCGTCGCTGGGCACTTTCACGCCCCAATCGAAGGTCGTGCGCGAGATCGAGAGATCGCGCAGGCCGCCGCGTACGAAGCTCACCACCTCGTTCTTGCGCGAGTCCGGGCCAATGAATTCAGGATGATCTTCGTAGAGCTTCAGAAGCTTGTCCTGATAGGCCGACAGGCGGAAGAAATAGCTCTTCTCCTCGACCCATTCGACTGGCGTGCCTTGCGGGCCGAGGCGCACGCCGTCGTCGTTCAGGCGCGTCTCGTCCTCGGCGTAATACGCCTCGTCGCGCACCGAGTACCAGCCGGCATAGCTGTCGGCGTAGATGTCGCCGTTCGCTTCCATGCGCCGCCAGATCTCCTGGCTGGAGCGATGGTGCTGCTCTTCGGTGGTGCGGATGAAGCGGTCGAACGACACGTTCAGACGCTCGTCCATGTCCTTGAAGCGGCCAGCATTGCGGGTCGCGAGCGCGGACGGGGTCAGACCCTCGTTCTGCGCGGTCTGGACCATCTTCTGACCGTGCTCGTCGGTGCCGGTCAGGAAGAACACGTCCTTGCCGTCGAGCCGCGCGAAGCGCGCCAGCACGTCGGCCGAGATCGCCTCATAGGCGTGGCCGATATGCGGGCTGCCGTTGGGATAGGCGATGGCGGTCGAGATGTAGAAGACGTTGTCGCGCGCGGGCGCAGCAACGGGAGTTGCGGCTTGCGGAGCGGCGACGGGCCTCAGTGCGGGCGGCGCCTCAGGCTTCGACACCTTCGGCTTCGACACCTTGGGCTTCACAACCTTCGGCGGCGTGGCGACGGGAGCCGGTGCGACGGTCACGGCAGGCGCAGTCACTTTCGTTTTCTTGGCGGCCTTCTTCGCGGGAGCCTTGCTCTTCGCCGGAGACTTGGCTGCCTTTTTGGCCGCTTTCTTCACCGCCTTCTTGGCGACGACCTGCTTCTTCGCAGCCTTCTTGCCGGCCTTCTTTGTCGTCTTCGCAGCGCTCTTCTTCACGCCCTTCTTGGCGGCAGCCTTCTTGGTCTTCTTGACCTTCTTGGCAGCTTTGCGCGCGAGCGCCTTCACGGCCTTCTTCACGGCCTTGTTGGCAGCCTTCTTCTTGCTGCTCTTGCCCCTGGCGGTTTTCTTAGCTCGCGTGGCCACGACGAATTCCTTTACCGGCTTCTCGAAATTTGGAAACGAACCTGCGTTAGGTCATTATTTGGAGCATGATCCTGTCGGAAAATCGCTGCACACTTTTCCGGATCATGCTCTAGCGCGTTGCGTCCGCCAGCCAGCCGAACACCGAGAAAACCAAGGGCTTTCGCTCCAGATTGTAGGTTTCGGTGTCGCGCGCGGCGCGGACGATCTTTTCCCATACCTCAGCTAGGCGCGCAAGGCGCGGCAGATTCTGGTTGGCATTGGCCTCGTCGGAGTGCAGGCGTTCCGCAATCCAGCGATCGATGCCGTCGATGAAGGCCGCCAGCGCGACTCGATCGCTGGTGCCGAGCGAATCGCCAAGCGTGTGCAATTCGCGCGGATCGACCTGTGGCAGGCGCGCGAGCAGCGCCGCCGTGCGCTGCTGCAGCTTCAGGGCATCGCCGCCGAGCAGCGTCAGCGCCCGCGCGACACTGCCCTCGGAGGCCTCCGCGGCCTCGCGCAGCGCCGGATCGTTCGGATCGAGGTCAGCCGTCGAAGCTGCGGCGCCGATCACATCATCCGTGTCGAGCGGGCGCAGGCGCAGCTTGCGGCAGCGCGACTGGATCGTGGCGAGCACACGCGCCGGCGCGTGGCTGACCAGGAGGAACAGCGATTGCTGCGGCGGTTCCTCGAGGATCTTCAGCAGTGCGTTGGCGGCATTCGGATTGAGCTCGTCGACGGTGTCGACGATGCAGACGCGCCAGCCTTCTGCCGCGGCAGTCGAGCCGAAGAAACCGATCGTCTCCCGCGTCTCGTCCACGGTGATCACCGTGCGCATCACGCCGCGGTCGTTGGCGGTGCGTTCCAGCGTCAACAGCCCGCCATGCGAGCTGGCCGCAACCTGCCGCGCCACGGCGTTATCAGGATCGATCGCGAGGGTCTCGGCGCGCTGCACGGACGGCGCCAGCGGCTGGCCGTTGGAAAGCACGAAGCGCGCCATGCGATAGGCCAGCGTCGCCTTCCCGATCCCCTGCGGCCCGCCGATCAACCAGGCATGCGGAATGCGCCCGCTGCGATAGGCCGCGAGCAGCGCCGTCTCGGCCTCGCGATGGCCGAACAGAAGGCTCGTCTCGCGCGGATGCGGAATGGCGGTTTCGCGTTCGGCCTGGCGCGGGCTCATAGGGAAACCACCGATGCAGGGGTTGGGAGAAGACGGTCGCGCAGCGCCGTCCAGACTCGTCCAGCAACCGTGTCGGGATCGGAATTGGCATCGATCAGGACGCAACGGCCGGGATCGTCCTCGGCGATCTTGCGATAGGCCTCGCGCAGGCCCTGGTGGAAGCTGAGCTGCTCGCCCTCGAACCTGTCAGGTGTGCCGCTACCACGGCGCGCGGCGGCGCGCTGCAATCCAATCTCGACCGGCAAATCGAGGATGAGGGTGAGGTCCGGCTTGAGATCGCCGATCGTGACCCGCTGCATCGCGTTGATCAGGCCCATCGGCACGCGGCCGAGGCTGCCCTGATAGGCCCGCGTCGAGTCGGCGAAGCGGTCGCACAGCACCCAGGCGCCCCGATTGAGCGCAGGCTGGATCACGGTGCGGACATGGTCGTCGCGGGCAGCCGCGAACAGCAGCGTCTCGGCTTCGGGCCCGAGCAGCTTGCCCATCCCCGACAGCACCAGGTGGCGCATGATCTCGGCACCCGGCGAGCCGCCGGGCTCGCGCGTGACGAGGGTCCGCATCCTGGCCGCAGTGAGGCGGTCGGCGAGCTTCTTGATCTGGGTCGACTTGCCGGTGCCCTCGCCGCCTTCAAAGGTGATGAAGCGTCCGCGTCCGGACGGTCGCTGTGCTGCGCTCTCACTCATGATCAGAGCTTCTCGGCGCCCGCGCGGAACATGCCGATCACGAGCTCGCTGGCACCGTCGATGGCGCGGCGCATGGTCGAGCCGGTGCCGATCGCTTCGGCGGCATAGACGGGCGTCTCCACCGCGATATTGCCGCTGCGCCAGACCTTGACCACGCCGACCTTCTGGCCGGCTTCGATCGGCGCGCGCACCGGTCCGCTATAGACGATGCGCGCAATCAGCTTGTCGCTGCCGTTCTTGTGCACCATCACCTTGACGGGCGTCTTGGCGACGAGCTTGACCGAGCGGCTCTCGCCGCCAAACACTTTTGCGTAGCCCACCTGTTGGTCGGCCGCGATCAGTGTGCGGGTCTCGAAATTGCGAAAGCCCCATTCCAGCATCTTCTTGGCTTCGGTGGCCCGATCCTCAGGATCTTCCAGGCCATTGACAACCACGATCAACCGCGTGCCGTTCTGCACGGCCGAGCCGACCATGCCGTAGCCGCCCTCCTTGGTGTAGCCGGTTTTCAGACCGTCAGCGCCTTCCATCGAATTGAGCAGAGGATTGCGGTTGGGCTGGCGGATCTTGTTCCAGGTGTACTCCTTCTCGCCGAACAGTTTGTAGAATTCGGGGAAGTCGAGAATGATGTGGCGCGCGAGGACGCCGAGCTCGCGCACCGTCATCTTGTTGCCGGGATCGGGCAGGCCGTTGGAATTGCCGAAGGTCGACTTCGTCATGCCGAGCTCGCGGGCACGCTTGGTCATGAAGTCGGCGGCAAAGATCTTCTCATTGCCGGCAATGCCCTCGGCCAGCGCGATGCAGGCGTCATTGCCGCTCTGGATGATCGCGCCATGCAGGAGGTCGTCGACCGAAACCTTGCTGTTGATGGCGGCGAACATGGTCGAGCCGCCCGAGGGCGCCCCGCCCTTGCGCCAGGCGTTCTCGCTGATCCGGTACTCGTCGGTCGGCTTGATGTCGCCCTTCTTGATGGCGTTGAAGACGACTTCGGCCGTCATCAGCTTCATCATGCTGGAGGGCGCACGCAGCTCGTCGGCGTTCTTCTCGAACAGCACGCTGCCGCTGGAAGCCTCGATCAGGATCGCGGTGGGGGCGTCGCCATCGAAGCCGGAATCCTCGGTTTTCTTGGCACCCTGGATGCTCTGATTGGCGGCGTAGAGTGCCCCGCCCCAGCCGATGCCCGCCACCAGAACCGCCGCGATCAGCCCGCGCGCCAGCGCACCGGCAGAAAACCGGGTGCGACGGAGCGGAAAAAGACGAAATGCCATGGCGAAGCCCTGAGAGCGGCGTTCTAACAGCAGGAACCGGTGCGAACAACACGGGGCTGGCCGCCGAACCCGAGATTGCACGATTCTCGGCGCGCCCCTATCGTGGCACCTGATATTTCCCGACCAAACCCCTGAAACAAGGCGGAAAAGCGATGTTGTCCACCCGCGTGATCAAGGCCAACGGGATCGACCTGTTCATCCGCGAGGCCGGCCAGGGTCCGCTGGTGGTGCTGTGCCACGGCTGGCCCGAGCTATCCTACTCCTGGCGCCACCAGATCCCGGCGCTGGCGGACGCCGGTTTCCACGTCGTCGCCCCCGACATGCGCGGCTACGGCCAGAGCGCGGCGCCGGCGGACGTCGCCGCCTACTCGATCTTCGACACGGTCGGCGACATCGTTGGCCTCGTGCACGCGCTCGGCGAGAGCAAGGCGATGGTGGTCGGCCACGACTGGGGCGCGCCGGTCGCCTGGCACGCGGCGTTGTTCCGGCCCGACATCTTCACGGCGGTGGCGGGCCTGAGCGTGCCGCCGCCATTCCGCGGCCGCGGCAAGCCGCTCGATCTGCTGCGCCAGGGCGGCGTCACCAATTTCTACTGGCAGTATTTCCAGACGCCCGGCGTCGCCGAGGCCGAGTTCGAGCGTGACATCGCCCGCACCATGCGCATCGTACTCGGCGGGCGCGGCCTTGCCGATCCCAGCGCCGCGATGTTCGTCCAGGAGGGCAAGGGCTTTCTCGGTCACGCGCTCGCCGAGGAGCCGCTGCCCAACTGGCTCAGCGAGGCTGACCTCGCCTATTTCACCGAAAGCTTCCGCAAGTCCGGCTTCCGCGGCGGGCTGAACTGGTACCGTAACCTCGACCGCAACTGGGAGCTGACGGCGCCCTGGCAGGACGCGCAGATCCATCAGCCGTCGCTCTTCATTGCCGGCTCCAAAGACGCCGTCATCACCGGCCTGATCGGCGCCAAGCGCGTCAACGAGCTCGAGCGCGTGCTGCCCAATCTGACGCGGAAGCTGATCATCGAGGGCGCCGGCCATTGGGTCCAGCAGGAACGGTCCGACGAGGTCAATGCTGCGCTGCTGAAGTTCCTGCGCGAGGTGACTGTGCGTTAGGCGAGACCCTTTTTCATCGCTATATGGGCGGCGCCCGCCTGCCCGGTCTCGGCAAATCCTCGCCGCAGGTAAAGCCTATGCGCGGCCGAATTGTCCGCGAGCACCGAGAGGGTCAGCGCGCCGAGACCTTGCTGCCGTGCGCTCGCTTCGAGCGCGTCGAGGATCTTCGTGCCGGCGCCGCGACCGCAATCGGCCGGCAGCAGCGCGATGTCGATGATGTGCCAGTGCTCGCTTTCGCAATGAAGCAGCAGCCGGCCGATCGCGGCCGCGTCCTGTGTGACGATCAGCGAGATCGCCCCCGGAAACTGCGCGGCATAGCCGGCCGCCTGGCTGCGGAACTGTTGCGCGATGATCTGGCCGACGATCGGCCCGGACAACCCGGTCGCGGTGAATTGCCCTGTCCGCACCTCCTCGAAGAGACGTCGGATGAACGGCTCGTCATTCGGGCCTGCGGGCCGAAGCCGAAGAGCCGGATCGTCCGGGACGATGTCGAGCGGCGCGCCGTCAATCATGCCGTCGCGCACTCAAGATTGTTCAGGAGCTGCCGAAAGCCGGAAAGATTCCCGCATAGGCGATACACCAGACGATCGCCTGGGTCGGCTGCATGTTGTCGTGCGGCAGGTTCTGCCCGGTGAGCGTGACGGCGCTTGGCACCAAGGTGAGACTGCCGGGTGGCGCCGTAAAGCCGGTGAAGTTCGGGTCGATCGCAACCGTGGTCCCCGCCGCGCCGGGACCTGCCGTAGCGCCTGTCGCGCTTTTGTCGCCGAGCTGCAGGGCGTGCGTGTGCCTCGCCATGTTGTCGCCGACCAGCGTCACCGTCGAACTGCCGACGGTCTCGCCGACGACATAATTTTGCAATCCCGGGCCTTGCCCCTGACCGATCGCGACCGAACCGTTCAGGTTCGGCAAGGCGAAATTGGTCGTGCCATTGCCGCCGTAATAGGTACCGATGAGTGCAAATAACGCACTGTGACCCTGAATTGGCAGGAGCTGGCCGCCGCACGGCAGCCAGGCGCTGTTGAAGCCGCCGACTGCAAAAGGAAACGTAAAAGCCTGGATTTCTCCGACGAACGGATCTGACATGTTGTCTTTCCTTGAGACTGAATACGGATGCGTGCGCAGCCTAACCGGACGAAGGGAAGACGCCCGCGTAGCAAATGCAGTAATTGGCAACCACGCTCGGCATCATGTTGTTGTGCCCGATGCTGTTGCCCGAAGTGGCGACGCAGGGGGCCATCGTGGAGTACGTCCCGGCGTTCGCAATCGGTGCGTAGAGTTCACCTGCTGACGCCGTGGCAAGATGAAGGGTCGGCCCGGGCGTTACATCCGTTGCCGTCACGGTCGAGGACATCAGCGCATGACTGTGGGTCGGCATTTCGGCTTCGATCAGGGTGTGGTTCTCCTCACCCCCGGGCTGGCCCAGCGTATAGTTCGGAAGGCCTGTCCCCTGTCCCTGTCCGATCGGCACACGGCCGCGTAGATCGGGAAGGTTGAACGTGTTGACGCCATCGCCGCCATAGGTGGTGCCGATCACGGCGTAAAGCGTCTCAAACTGGGCAATCGAGACCGACTGTCCATTGCAGGCGAACCAGCCGTCCGGCACCCGCGGAAAGCCAAACAACCTGATCTCGCCGATAAACGGATCTGCCATCGCATATGATCCTTGGTGTGCGCCCGTTCCGATCCGATCGGCGAATGCGCGAATATGGGAAAATTGAAGTGGACGGATTACGTTTGCGAAAATGCGGCCGTGCAGCCGCTCAGCTTCGCGACGGAAAAATCCCCTGCGTCGCGATCAGATAGCTGATCGTGAGATAGGGCTGCATGTTGTTGTGCTGCTGGTTGCCGCCTTCGTTCACCAGATTGGTGGCGGTCGCCAATGGCGTGTCGCCGCTCCCGGCTGCGGCAAAAATCTTCGTCGGATTGGTCGCCGGCAGTGAGTTTGTCGCGAAGACGTTGCCTGTGGGAGGGACGCTCCCGCGTCCGCCTCCTCCGACCGCTGCGGACACTTGAATGAGATGATTGTGGGCCGGGAGCTGCTGCACATTGAGGCTGGCCATATACGATCCGCCGGTCATGCCCACGGGATATTGGCCGGCGCCACTCGAGCCGAGGATCGCGCGACCGCGCAGATCCGGGAGTGCAAACGTCGTCACTCCGTTGCCGCCATAATAGGTGCCGAGCAACGAGAACAGCGCGGAATTTTGCTGGATGGCCAGCAGCGCACCGTTACACAGCGCCCAACCTCTGGGAATCACTGCGCCCGCAAAAGGCATGATCTGTCCGAGAACCGGCTGTAACGGCATGACCCCTCCCCCAAAAATCAAACGACCCGTCGCGTGATGATGCAGACCACGACGGCGGCACTTAAATTAAAGAATGAATTTATTGCGGCCCACTCGCCGAGATTGTTGAACAGTCAGCGTTGACAGTCAAGCGCCAGCGCAACCATAAATTGATACGCCAAGCGTTTCCGTCGATTGCCATCAAAGCACGCTTTTGTTGCCGCTATGCAACGGTTCGCCGCAAAGTAGTGCCCGCGACTTGGTTTCGGCAGTTTGGCTGGCTCGCTCGCTTGCGTTGCGCACCGCGTCCCGTCAAATGCACGCAACGATATAGGCGAATAATTTCACAATCAGGGATTTTAGGCGGATGCTCTATCGAGAGCTGCCGCTAAGGGGGGCCGGTGAGTCACGCAATTGCGGTGGCCATTCCAGAGATAATCGGGAAACTGGCGGTCCCGACACGCGATGGTGAAGCTAAGCCTTCGCGGATATTGCGCTCTCTCTGGCGGGCGGCTCAACGCATCTGCATCGCGGCCGTCGTGATGCTCGGCGCGATGGCAGCGGCGAACGCGGCTTGCGATCAAACGACGGATTCGACGTCGGGCGTGACCATCAACTTCACGTCGGTCGGTCAGATCTATCGCCTGTGTCTGACCGTCGGCGCAGCCGCGGCCGACGACTCGGTTGTATACGGCGTCTATTCCGTCGCGGGCACAGACGCCTTTTACAATGCACCGATCGCAAATTCGAGCGGCCATTCGGGCAGCCCACTGCTCACAGCGGCCGATTATAATCCGACCACGTCAAAGGCAACTTACACATTTCACCCAACGAACCCGAACCAAAACGGTCAATCCGCGAAGGCCGGCCAGGCCGAGATCGATATCACGCTGAACAGCAAGACAGGTAACGGACAGGACTCGATCATCCTGTATTACGCGCCGGGCTGCAGCGATTTCAACGTGGGCTGCTCCGGCAGTTCGATAGCAAACACCGCTTACACGTTCACGATCAATCTGCCCGTCCCCGCGCCGACCATCACTTCGATTACGCCGACTTCAGGCCCAGGTGGAGGTGGCACCAACGTGATCATCACTGGCACCAATTTCACAGGTGCGACGGCCGTGACGTTCGGGGCAACGGCCGCGGCCGGCTTCACGGTCAATTCGGCGACCCAGATCACTGCGACATCTCCGGCCGGGACTGGCACCGTGGATGTCCGAGTGACGACAGCCGGCGGCACGTCGGCCACCTCCGCCGCCGACCAGTTCACCTATGTCGCCACGCCAGCCGTCACGTCGCTTTCGCCGACGTCGGGGCCGGCGGCCGGCGGCACGGTGGTGACGATCACGGGCACCAATTTCACCGGCGTCACGGCCGTGTCATTCGGCGGGACGGCCGCGGCCGGCTTCACGTTCAATTCAGCGACCTCGATCACCGCAACCTCTCCGGCGGGGGCCGCCGGTGCTGTTGACGTCAGGGTCACGACGCCGGGCGGGACGTCCGCGATCTCGGCGGCTGATCAGTTCACCTATGCCGGCCCTCCCTCGATCACGTCGATTTCGCCGACAGGCGGCCCCCTGGGCGGCGGCACCATTGTCACGATCACCGGCGCCAATCTGTCAGGTGCAACGGCGGTGACATTCGGCGCCACGGCGGCGGCCGGCTTCACCGTCAATTCGGCAACCCAGATCACCGCGACATCGCCTGCCGGGGCCGGCACCGTGGACATCAGGGTAACGACGGTAGGCGGAACGTCGGCAATGTCCGCGGCGGATCAGTTCAGCTACGCCGCGACGCCGGCGGTGACGTCGGTTGCGCCGAATGCGGGCCTGCTCGCCGGCGGCACGTCGGTCACCATCACGGGCACCGCGTTGTCCGGAGCCACCGCGGTGAAGTTCGGCGCAACCAATGCGACCAGCTTCACTGTCAATTCGGCAACCTCGATCACCACGGTCTCGCCGGCCGGCGCCGGCACCGTCGATATCACCGTGACGACACCAGGCGGAACGTCCGCCACATCGGCATCGGACCAATTCAGCTACACGCCGGCACCAACGGTCGGCTCGATCTCACCGAGTTCCGGATCCGCGATCGGCAGCACCTCCGTGGCGGTCACGGGGACCGGATTCACCGGCGCCACCGCAGTGAAGTTCGGCGCCAACAACGCGACCAGCTTCACGGTGAACTCCGCAACGTCGATCACGGCAACCTCGCCGCCCGGCGCCGGCACGGTCGATGTCACCGTGACGACGGCCGGAGGGACGTCGTCCACCTCGGCGGCAGACAGGTTCACCTATCTGTCCGCAACGACCGCCACGACGCTCACCTCGTCGAAGAATCCGAGCAGTTACGGCGAGTCTGTAACGTTCTCGGCCAAGGTGAACAGCTCGGGCGGAACGCCGACGGGAACGGTCACTTTCAACGACGGCGGCACGCCGATCGGCACGTCTACCCTGTCGGCCGGTGTCGCCACCTTTGCCACGACCACGCTCGCCGTCGGCAATCACAGCATCACGGCAACCTACAACGGCAGTGTGGCCTTCAACGCCTCGACCTCGCCGGCTCTGAACCAGTCGGTCGACATTCCCGCCGACAGCGCCAAGCTGCGCGCCCTCCAGCTCAACGTCACCAAGATCGTGGCGCAGAGTTCGGGACAGGCGATCTCCGGTTCGATTGACACCGCGATTTCCGAAGGGTTCAACGACGGCGGGCAATACATCACGCCAGGCGCGGGCGGACTGCGCGTCAATTTCGCCGCCGCGCCCGACGGCGATGAGGACGACAAGCCCAAATCCGGTCAGCAGCCCGGTTCTCAAAGTTTGAACGCCTATTCGGGCGACGGCGGCCCCGGCCGGACCGGCGGCCGCGGGCGCGGCTCCTCGCGGATCGATGACGCCTTCGCCGCGATCGATCGGGCGGCTCCGACCAAGGCACCGGCTGCGCGCTTCAGGGAGCAGAAGGACTGGCTGTTCTGGATCGACGCGCGCGGCAGCGGCATCGATCAATGGGGCTCGTCCGGCAACATCGGTCAGGGTGCAACCCAGGCCACGCTCTTCGGCCAGCAGATCAACCTGCTGTCCGGACTGACCTACCGGGCGCGGCCCAATTTGCTGGTCGGTGTGACCGGCGGCTACGAGAACTTCAGCTACACCCAGACCGACATCAACGGAAAGCTGAAGGGCGACGGCTGGACCGTCGGCGCCTATCTCGGCTGGAAGATCATCCCGACGCTGCGTTACGACGTGGCCGTGACCTATTCCGGCATCGGCTATGACGGCACCGCCGGCACGGCCCAAGGCAATTTCAACGGCAATCGCTGGATATTCGCGACCGGCTTCACCGGCAGCTACAGCTGGGCCAATTTCAATATCGAACCATCGGCCAAGGTCTACGCGATCTGGGAGCGGGAAAACGCCTATGTCGACTCGCTCGGCACCCAGCAGGCGGCCCGCACCTTCTCGAGCGGCCGCGCGTCTGCCGGCAACAGGGTCTCCTACCCTATACCGTGGCTCGATAGCGTGCTGCTGGCGCCCTATGCCGGCGTCTTTGCCGACTATTACTTCACGCAGGACGATGCGGCCGCGATCGTTGCTGCGGGCGGCATCCCGCTCGCTTCGACACCATTGCTCCAGGGCTGGTCAGCCCGCATCACGGGCGGCATCGGCGCAAGGCTGGCGGGCGGCACCACGGTCGGCTTCGGCGCCGAACTCGGCGGCATCGGCAGCAACACGCAGATCTGGACGTTCACGGGACGCGCGCGCATCCCATTCTGATCCCTGGGCGCGACGACGGGCCAGCGGCGCTACGCCGCTCGCCGGATTTGCCGGCTTGGTACCTGCTTAGTAGAGGCCGCGGCCGCTCAGGATGCTGCGGGCCTCGGCGGCGCCGTCGGCCGATGACGGCGCGTTCTCGGTCGCGTAGCGGCCATCCTCGTCATAGGACACGGCGCGCGCGTTCTGGAGCGCCCGGCCCCGGCTGCGGCTGCGGCTCGAGGCCGACATCTCCGAGGTCGCGTTGAGCGACGCCATGTCGGCGGAGGTGTTGCCGAGATTGTAGGGCCGCCCCTCCGGCGTCGGAACCTCGCCGCGAATGGCGCCGCGGTTCGAGGACGGAAGCTCCGGCACGAAGGGCCTTGCCGAGGCAACCCGCACCATCGAGGGCGACGGCGCCGGGATCCCGGTGCGCAGGGTCGCCATCAGCTGGCGATCGTCGGAGCCTTCCAGCGGCGCCCGGCCAACGTATTCGACACGGACCTTGGCGATGCCATTGCCTTTGAATTCAAGGAGTTCAGCGGCTTTGTTCGAGACGTCGATCAGCCGGTTGCCGTGATAGGGCCCGCGGTCGTTGACGCGCACGATCAGCGATTTGCCGTTCGAGACATTGGTCACCCGCGCATAGGACGGCATCGGCAGGGTCGGATGCGCCGCTGTCAGCGAAGTCATGTCGAACACTTCGCCATTGGCGGTCAGGCGGCCGTGGAAATCGTCGCCGTACCAGGACGCCATACCCTCGGCGCGGTAGTTGACGTCCTCCTCCGGCACGTAGGTCCGACCGCCCACAACATAGGGCTTGCCGACGCGGTAGGTGCCGCCGCCTTTCGGAACCGGATCCCCAAACGCCACGACCCGCGGGCTCGAGGAGACGCCGTATTTCGGATCGACCCGGCTGGCGAACTTGTTCGAGGAGGCGCAATTGGCGAGCGCGAGGCAGGTCGCGACCGCGGCAACACCGCGTGCGGCCCGCAAAACCGAATCTGACCGTCGGATCCCCATGCGCCCCAAATACCACTTCGCCGGAGGCGTACCCAACCCGCTTTGGCTACGGGGGAGCGCTGTCCGGTCCCAAAATCCGAGGCGGCCCACCACCGCGTCGGAAGCAGTAAGGATAACGCAACCCGAACACGGCGGAAATGGGGAGCCCACAGCGTTCACGCCGGGATGGTAAACGGGGCGTTCGCTTCTCCCCGTTGATCTACGGAGCGCAGGCCCCCTGCTCTGTGCCACTCCTGGACATTCTGTTGCGCCAAATCCTCACTCCACCCCCATTGTCTTGTGGCTCACTGGAATTCTTTTGACTGTGCAAGGCCGCACGCGTTTTCTCGGTTGCAGGGGCGAACTGGAATTTGACGATGATCGAGACGGTTTCGGCACTGATGGGTCTGGTAAGCGCGGGGATCTTCCTGGCCCATGCGTTTGAAGGTTACCGCACGAGGGCCTGAGGGCATTCGCGCGGACGGCAAGGATCACCTCTTTCAAGACGGCACGTTCGGACAATCTTAATCGATCCGACCGAGCATCGAACACGAGAGCGGCAGGTGTCCCATGCGCAATCATGACTTCGTATCCGATGGCTTCCTGGCACTGACCGCCGGCGGCTTGTTTCTTCTCTGCTCGAGCCTGGTGGCACTGGCCTTCGCCTGAGCACCACCACCAGTCTCCTTCTTTGTAACCACAACTACACCGCGATGCAGCATACAGCGCTGTCCGGTATTGCCCTGCTCCCGTTTAGTTGATTGAATTTCTGCGTTCGGCGCCTCGACTCATTTCAAGAGGCCATCACCAACGAGGGTGACGCAAATGCTTGCTGAGAAATTTTTTCTGGTTCTGGAATCGCTGATCCGCGGCGACCGCACCTATCCCGACGGAAGCCCCCGGGTGATCAGCACCTCCTCGCACGTGCCGATGAAGCTGCCGAACCGGAAATAGCCGTCCCCCAAACTTCCGAATCACGCGCTGCTCAGCGCAGGCCCAATAGCGAGCGGCGATAAAGGCTGTCGCGGGCCTCGCTCAGGCAGACGAAGCTGCCGTCGAAACCCTGGCCATACCGCTTCTGGCCCTTGCCGTAGTAGATGCCTTTCCTGAAATCGAGCCAGACCACCTGGTCGTGCGGGCAATGACGTTGCGCCTGCGCCTCGTAGCGAAACGGCGTCAGCGGCGTCGCCGAGACCTCCGCGCCACCGGCGCCAACCACGATTGCGACGGCGACCGCGATGCCGCCGAGCCCTTTGCCGAAGCCGCTCCAAGACACCCCCGCCTCCCGATTCAAGCCCTGACTCTTTGGCCGTTCGGCACGGTAGCACGAGACTGCGCGATCTGTCGGCCGCAGCCGGCGGCTCGGCCGTCTTCCACCGGCCATCTTGTCGGGTTACATGGAAGCGAGATCATCTCAGCTCGCGAGGATGCTGCCTGAATGTCGGTTGAGCCTGGACCCGAGTCCGAACTGCGCACCGAACCCCGCCCGCCGTTGCCGCGTTTGGGCCTGCTGCCGATGATCATCTTCGGCTCGCGCTGGCTGCAACTGCCGCTCTATCTCGGACTGATCGTGGCGCAATGCGTCTACATCGTGCTGTTCCTCAAGGAGCTCTGGCATCTGTCCTGGCACGCGATCGATCTCACCGAGCAGCAGATCATGATGAGCGTGCTGGCGCTGATTGACGTCGTGATGATCTCCAATCTGCTCGTGATGGTGATCGTCGGCGGCTACGAGACCTTCGTCTCGCGGCTCGACCTCCAGGGTCATCCCGACGAGCCGGAATGGCTCGGCCACGTCAATGCGAGCGTCCTGAAGATCAAGCTCGCCATGGCCATCATCGGCATCTCCTCGATCGCGCTGCTGCGCACCTTCATCGAGGCCGGCAATCTCGGCTCGAACCGCGCCGGCTTCACCGAGACCGGCGTGATGTGGCAGGTCCTGATCCACATCACCTTCATCGCCTCGGCGATCGGCATTGCCTACGTCGACAGGCTCAGCGACTCCGGAATGCGCAAGCACGCCGAGTGAGGGCAACGGCCGGCCTTCTTATTGTTTGCTTGCTTCGAGCTGCGCGAGCGCCTGGTGCAGGCACTCCTGAAGCTTCTGCGCGACCTGCTCGCGCGCCACGCCCTTGGCGGCAAGATCGCCGGACACCTTGCCCACGACATCGTCGATGCTCTGGCTCTCCAGATTGTCTGTCACCAGCGCCGTTGCGTAGCTTGCCGCGGCGTCGCCGCTGAGCCCGAGCTGGCCCGCGGCCCAGAGCCCGAGCAGCTTGTTGGACCGGGCCGTGGCCTTGAACATGAATTCCTCGTCGTGGGCGAATTTGGCCTCAAAGCCCTGCTCGCGCTTGTCGAACGTGGTCATGGTCAGCTCCAATGCGTTTTCGCTGAGGAGAATCGGACTGGCTGGGAGCGAACGTCTCCGTGGTTCTCGTCAGTTTAGGATCATTTGAATCTTCCTCCCGGAAGGCAGAGGCCGTCAAGCCTGCGCGGTGGTGCGCTGCAGCCCGGGCGTGGGCACGGCACGCACCAGCGCCGCACCAGCCAAATCGGCTAGGCAGAGATGTTTACCGTCCGTTAAGCAGACTCGGCGCCGGATGGGCCGGGGGACATCGAGAGCTGACGCATGAACAAAGAGCTGCGGGAGTTTCGACGGCTTGAGCGGGTCTGCCTCGAGCAGGCCGCCCTCTCCACCATGGACCTCGCGCGAAGCGGGTTGCTCAAGGTCGCCGACGATTGTCGCATCGCGGCCGAAGCGATCGAGGCGCAAGCGCCCCGCGGCGCGTTCGCCGGCGCCGTCCAGGCGCTCAAGCTGGCTTTGAGCGCAAAGGCGATGTCCAACCGCCATTAGCTGCCGGTCTCCAGTTGGGAGATCGCCTCAGAAGATTGCGGGCGACGACCGCGTTCGGTCAGCCCTTCGCCTCGGCCGCTTCGCGCGCGAGCCGCTCGGCCCTCAGCCGTTCCTTATTGGCGTAAAACGCCTTCTGGGCCTCTTCGTGATCGCGCATGGCCTTTTCGGCCTCGATCCGGCGTGCGGCATCACGAGCCTGGCGCTGCTCAGGGGTCAAGGGTTTGCGTCGGAAGGAAAGGTCTTCGGTCATGCGGAGACAACGCGCAAGCAACGAAACGGTTCCATGAGTTGAACCCGGCAGTCGACGCGGCCGATTGAAGTATCAACATATCAGATAGTTAGATGATGCATTCGGTCGGCCGGACCTATTGCGTCGACCCCAGCGGCTTGACGCCTGTGAGCGGGCACTGCGGTGCCGCGGGAATCGCGCTGCGGACGGGCGGGTCCGGATAGTATTGGGTGTTCTGCTGAACCTCACGCGCCAGCTCCGTGCCTCCGAGCAGCGTGATCAACATCAGGGCCTCGTCGAGGCCCGCGGATATTCCGCCTCCGGTCAGGCGATTGCGATCCAGCACGAAACGCGGATGCCCGTCGGCAACCTTCACCTTCGGGAACAGCGTCGGGAAGCATTCCAGGAAAGCCCAGTGCGTCGTCGCCCAATGGTCGTCGAGAAGGCCCGATGCAGCGAACAGCATCGCCCCCTCGCAGACCGAGCACATGTACTTCGCACCAGCAGCCTGCCCGGTCAGAAACTGGACGTAGGTCCGGTGCGGATCGTTGATGATCTCGGTGAGCGCGACTGGATCGCCGCCGGGAATCCAGACGGCATCATATTGGGTGCACTCCGCAAAGGATTTTGCGACCTGGAACGGAAATCCCCGGTTGCGAAACCGTTTCATTCCCGGCTTTGCCGCGACGATCTCGACGTCGAAGTCGGCCCAGTCGAACATTTCGAAGGGACCGGCGACGTCGAGCATGTCGACGCCGTCGTAGACGGGAATGCCGATCTTCATCGCGCGTAATCCTCCCTGCTTCCATTGACGATCAATGTTTGTGGCCTACGGGCGTCGCCGCGGGTGTTGCCGTCGGCTGCTTGGCATGGCGCATCCCCGCCATCCCGAGGCCGCCGCCCGGCGCGTTGAGGTCGGGAACGATCGCGATGTTGGCCATCATGCCCGCGTCCTCGTGGTCCAGGATGTGGCAATGCAGGACATACTCGCCGATGTAGCGGTCGTACCGCGTCCTGACGCGGATCTGATAGTTGTTCTCGACGATGATCGTGTCGCGGAATGTGTGCCACATGCCGCAATACTGGTTGGCCAGTTGCTGCTTGTCGGCATACACGATGTCAGCTTTGCAGGTGCCGTCGGGATTGTAGATCGAGATCTGCTGACCGTTGGTGTTGGTGGTGGTGACGTCGATCACCTGGAACGGATTGACGTGGATATGGAAGATGTGCGGCTCGCCTTGCGCGGACAGCATCCAGTCGTCCGTGGTGTTGACCTCGCGCGTGAAGTTCACCACGTCGGGATCGTACGAGGCGTTGTTGACCGTGAAGGCCGGGAAGTTGATCGCGAAGGCCGCCTGCTGCTGCTGGCTGCCGGCAGCCGGCGGCGCAAGGTTTTCGAATGGCGCCCACGGCTGCAGATCGCCGTCACGCAGCCCGGTGCGAACGGCGTCCGGCAGCGTCGGATTGGCATCGTACAGCGCCTTGCCGACATAGGCCTGCAGGTCCCCCGTCACGGGCTGCCCTCCGCGCACATGGACATAGGCCAGCAATTGCGGCGTCGTCGGCCCCTGCCCGCCGCCATTGCCGTTGGACACGCGCTCAGCCTTCGGCGCCGCCTGGTTGAGCAGGCAATAGTCCCCGTCCGAGGGGAATACGACGAGGACGTCGCTGCGATAGCCGGGCTGCATGTAGTTCGATTCAAGCACGCCGCCGACCTGCGAGGCGTGCACGGTGCGCAATTTGGTCCGGGTCAGACCGTCGGATGCGATCTCGAACTGCGGGATCAGTGTGCCCGTCGAGGCGTTGCAGGCGGCCAGGAGATCGGCCTTCTGCTGCTGGCGGTTGCCGCTCAGCGCCGAGGTCGTGATCAGGTTCGTTGTGCCGACCGGCGTAGCCCGCACGAGCTGAATGTTGATCGTGTCGTGAATGCCGGCATGCACGAAGCGCCAGCGCTGGATCTCGCCCGCCGGCACGGTGAGCGTCGGCTGCACGATGCCATTGACGCTGGTGAATCGGCCATTGGTGTCCCAGATCGACGATGAGTCCAGTTGCAAGCCAAAGTTCTCGACGACGCCGGGGCTTACCGGATTGCCTGACGTCGCCAGCGGGCACGTCCACGGCGCGTTGGCGATATTTGCCGGACTGCTGGCGTTGTAGAGCCCCTGCGTGGTGTAGATCTGCTGCCACGGGCCGCCGGGCTGGTTCGGCTGGTTGGCGAAGCAGGCATAGGCGATCTGCTGAAACAGGAAGAGCTGCTCCTTGAACGGGGCGCCGTTGACGTCATGCAGTACCGTGTCGATATCGGCAATCGGCTTCGGGTTCTGCGGCGACGGTGGCGTATAGGGGCGCTCGCCCTTGACGACCAGCACGCCCGAGGCGCCGCTCGCCACCTGCACTGCCGTCGAGCCATGACGGTGGGCGTGATACCAGAACGTCCCCGCCGGATGGTCGTTGGGGATGTTGATCTCATACGGAAACTTCGTCTGCGGGGCGATGTTGAGCAGCACGTTGTCGCTGTTGCCGGCAGGCGAAACGTGCAGGCCGTGCGTGTGCAGGTTGGTGGTGTTGAAGCACCCGACCAACGCCGGCAAGCCCAGCCCCTCCGGCGGATTGGGCAAACAGCTCGGGTCGTCCTTCGCGAGCTGGTTGATCAGGTCGACGCGCAGCGTATCGCCGGGCTTGATGAAGATCGCCGGGCCCGACTTGCAGCCGCCATAGGAGCGCAGCTCGACGGGGTCGAGGCCATCCGGTTGCGGATCGGTCGGATCCGGGTTGTTGATGAAGAAGCGGCCGCGCACGAAGTTGAGCACCACCGAGACGATCGAGCCGCTGCGCGAGATCGATCCTTGCGGCCGGCAGCCGCCAACGGCCGGCGCCACGCCGGCCTCCAGGGCCACGACATTGCCCTGTCCGGGCAGCGTCGGCGGCGGTTCGAAAGCACGGGGAACCGGCGCCGCGAATGCTGGAAGGCTCGGTCCCAGCGCGGCGATGACAAGACCAATTCGCGCGAAGCTCTTCATCATGTTGTCCGCCCTACTGTTCCAGAAGACTGCTCGAAGGATTGCGTGAAGGCGCGTCGGCACGCCGGCGCCGCCAGAACGGGCGCTCGGGCCAGCGCGAGACACTGCCGTAGTGTTCGCTTAGCGTCGTCGCGTAGGCCGCAGCTTCGCGCGCGATCCACGCGCCGTAGCGATCGAGAGCGGCCGCATCACCGCGCGCGAGGCAATCGCTGGCGGCATAGGCGGCGAACACGCCCGAGCGCATGGCCTTGACCACGCCATGACCCGAGATCGGATCAAAAGCGCTCGCGGCATCGCCTGCGCAGAGGAAATGGAAGCCGGCAGTCGTTTTGGCGTACCGACTGCCCGCAGGGATCAAGCGGGGTGGTTCGAGCCGAATGATCTTGCTCGCGAGCGCCGAGACGAATTGCGTCCTGGCGAGAGCTCTGCGCCAGCCGTCCGGCGTGTTCAGCCTGAGGCCACGCGCGAGATCGGCATCGGTCATGCAGGCAAAAGCGCGCCTGCCCTGGTCGAGTGCCATCGTGTACCACCAGCCGTCTTCAAAGGCCTCGACGAGCAGTTCCGGTGTGGCCTGTCCCGATGTCGTCGCCTCGGCATAGGCCGCAATCAGGCGGTCCTGCGCTTTCGCCCGCGAACCCTGGCGGTCGGCGAGTGCGCGGGCGCGGCCCGTCGCATCGATGATCAGCCGGGCCGAATGGCTGTCGCCGTCGTCGCAAACGACCGACCAGCCGTCCGCCTCGCGCGCGAGATGACAGACCTTCGCATCGACGCGCTCGGCCGCGCGGCACCCCGCCGCCGTGAGCCAGCCATCGAACGCCATTCGATCAACGCGCCATGACGGCCCGCGCGCTTCCAGCAGCAATTCGCTCGACGTCAGGCCGGCCTGGTCCCAGGAGGTGAGCGTGCGGTGCGACGGCGCAAAGCCCTGCGCCAGGAAAGTCGGCCACAGACCGAGCTGCCGCAGCACCGGCTGGACCAGCGGTGACAAGACCTCGCCTCGTCCTTGGTCCCGTCCCTGGCCCCGTCCTTCGCCTCGCCCGCGCCGCTCGGACGGCGCGATCACGGCCACCCGAAGCTCCGGCGCGCACATTGCAAGCGCGCGGGAAGCGGCCGCGCCGGCTGGACCTGCGCCTGCAACGATGATGTCGAACGCGGCCAAGGTCAGTCGGCCCGGACTGCGTAGAACGACGCCACCACGCCGGCAGGCGCCACCGTGCCGGGCGAGCCGCCGCTGTGCGGGATGGTCCGGATCACCGAGCCGACGATGGCCGGACGCTGGTCGACGCCATTGGGCCAGGCCGGCACCAGCGAGCCCCAATAATCGTAGATCCATTCCTCGCCGCCGACGACGCCGGTGCCCTGGAAACGTACCTGCATCGGCGATCCGTAGGCGCGCGATCCCTTCAGCGCGAGCGACCAGCCCGGGCCGCCGATCGTTCCGGTCAGCAGCTGCATCGGCCCGTCCACGATCTCGATCGTGCCGCGGCCGAATTCGAGATTGTTGAAGGCCGTGTTGACGTCGGGATCGTTGAGCAGGCTGCGATAGGTCCAATGTCCGACGAATGGATTGTCGCTCATGATGCCTCGCTTTTGGGATCGGGCCGCGACCCGGTTGTTCGCTCGACGCTGATGTATTTGGGCCCTTGATAACTGTCGGCGGGCTTGACGGCCGGCTCGTAGGGATTGCGCACGATGAAGCCGAGCAGCGACCACTCGGTGACCATCTTGAGGTCGCCGACCGGCGTTTGCGGGACGCCGCGGCTCCAAGTGGTCCAGACGTAATTGGGCTTTCCGTTCGAGACCGAGGCGATCTCGAACGACTGCAACGGCCGATGCGCCGGCCACCACAATGTGGTCCAGGTCTTCTCGTCGCGTCGCAAGCGATCGTCATTGTCGCCGTCGGGCCAGAGATTGTTCCAGTCGGCGTAGGTGATGTTGATCGGCTGGGTGGTGCACTCGTTGAAATCGGACTGCCAGGGCAGACCCATATATTTGGTGAGGTCACCCGGCTGAAGACCGGTCTCGAAATCGTTGTCCTGGCTGAGCGGCGAGTTGACGTTGAAGGTCGGGTCGGCAATCACGGTGCCGTGGTCCTGATTGGCCTGGGCGGCGCTCTGCAGGAAATCCGAGACGCTGCGATCGGCGTTGATGCGATACGGCGCCCAGTAGATCGAAGGGTTGCGCATCACCCAGCCGAGCTCGGCGCCCGGACAAAAGGCGCCGCCGAGCACGTTGCTGAGCACGCCGCGGTCGAGCTCGCGGCCGGTCTTCGGCGGTGTCTTCGGATAAGGCGCGAAGGGTGAATAGCCGTCGGGTAGCCAGCCCTCCTCCTTCTCGTTGATGAACCAGCCGCGCGCCCACTGGCCGAGGATGAAGAGCTGGTACTGGGTGAGATGAAGAAACTTCGACGGCGTCTCGTTGGTCAGCGGATTGTCGCCGCACAACAATGGCATCAGCGGCAGCGAATGGACGCGCGACGATGCCCGGTCCTGCACCTGGAACGAATTGGCCTCGCCCGCACGGCGCAACAAATCGAACAGGAAGCGGCGCATCGGTCCGTAGGGATCGTCGGCCTTGGAATAGTGGGTCGGACCTGCGACCGCCGCCACCGCCATGACCGCTTCGCCCTGACTGGCATCGCGCAACGGTGCATCCGACGGTGTCGCCGGCGCCGTCGGCCGCGTCGCGCGTTTCGGGGTCTTTGATAATTTGTCCGGATCGAACGTGCCGCGCTGCGCCTGATCGTGCGGGTAGTTCGATTGCTGAAGGATATCGTTCAGATATCTGAATTCATCCGGCCGGAACAGGATCGGCCAGATGTCGCGATAGAACCACGGCCGGTAGTTGCGATTCCAGGCAAGACGGCCTGCCTGCCAGTGGCGCAGCGCCGCCTCGTCGCGAAACGGGATCTGCTGCGGATCGTCATAGGTGCCGAGCGTACCGTAGGTGCCGGTGTCGGTGGCGAACTGGCGCACATAGAGATCGTACAGCACCTCGTCCATCGTGATCATGTCGAGGATCTCAGGGACGAAGCGCGGATAGCCGACCACGACCCAGGCCGGAAACTCGACGTCGATGTAGCGGGTCTGGCCAACCTGTTTCGAATACATGATCAGCCGCGCCATCACCGGCCCGTCGGAGATGTCGTCGTACCAGCCGTCGGTGTTGGCATAGTCCTCGATCTTCGGACCGAAGCTGCCGTTGACGTCCATGCCCGAATTGCCGTGACCGCCGAGCACGACCAGGCGGCCCTTGTTGTCGGTCATCATCTCGCCCAGCGTGTCGATGTCGAACGGCTGGAGGCCCCTGGGCGGGAACGTGGTGGCATAGCCGCCGGGGCCGCCCGAGCGATCGAAATGCGCGCGCCGGTTGGTGGTCGCGTTCACGCTGCGCGGGCCGGGATCGATGATGAGCAGGTCGCGGTCCTGGCCAGTGATGTCGGCGTTACGGCGCGCACTGCCGGGGGCGTAGCCATGCTCGCCCTTGAGCTCGGTGAACGGGTACCAGGAGGCCTTCTTGTTGGCGACATAGACGCGCCACTGGATGTCGACGAGCACACCATGATTGCCGCCGCCCTCCACGGCATCGCCGAGCGCCAGCGGCCTGCCTTCCGGGGACTCATCGTCATAGACGAAGATCTGGAAGCGCGCGGCTTGCCGCTTCACGCGGCCCTGCGCATCCTTGAAGGTCTTGACCGGGACAGGTGTGACCCCGTCGGGGCCGTGCAGGGGATTGCCGAAACTGTCGCAGGCGAGCGGCATCGCCGCGGGCGTCTCCGGAGCGAGGTAGAATTCGCTGTCGCTGTTGCCCAGGCGTGCGATGCCGATGCCCGGATGGATTCGATACGTCGCCATGACTTCCCCGCCGCTTTCTCAATCCAGGAAACTGATCGACACGCCTTCCAGCTTCAGAAGCTCCCTCTCCTCCTGGTAGTCGCCGCCGATCACGACCAGCGTGATCTGCAGCGGGCCCTTCTTCTTGAGCGCCTGCCTGGCGGCGGCCGTGACGTCGATGCGATGGACGCGTGGCGTGTTGTGGCTGCGCCCGCGCTGGTCGAAGCGCCGCGGCTGCGGCGGCGGGATATCGCAATGGCCGGGACCGCCGTAGCAGGCCCCATGTCCGAAGATCGAGATGTAGCCGGCGTAGTGCGGATTGCCCTTGATCGGCGTCGAGGCATCGGCCCCGGGCTCGTTCAGGAAGGCGCGTACGAAGCAGGAGCGCATCAGTTGCGGCACCTGATGCAGGCGGATCTCCGCGCGTTTGAAGCTGCGCGCGGCCTGCGGCACGTTGATCGGCTGCGACACGAAGCGGCTGACCGGCGCCTCGAGTCCGACCGGCATGAAATGCGAGCTGCGAACGTATTCGTAGCCGAACGGCGCGATGTCGAGCGTGTCGCGGATGGTGTAGTTCCACGGCGACAGCACGGAATCGAGATCGGCCGGCAGCGCATTCGGATTGAGCTTCTGCCACTCCCACCAGATCCGATCGATATTGACGTGGATCGGCCAGAACACCGGGTCGTAGGAGGCCGTCAGGTTGCTGAACATGTCGCCGGAGCGCGGCTGCGAATAAAGATCCGGGCGGGCGTGGAAACGGCGCCCGCCGACCTGTACGGCATCGTTGCGGCGCTTGGCGAGCGCGCGCAGACGTGTGGTCTCGGCGTCGGATTGCGACGCAGCCGCCGCAGTCGGGGCATCTTTGCAGACATAGGTCGCCTGCCCTGCATCCGGATTCTGGCCACCGGTCCAGATGTGCATGGTGTTGTGCGGATTCTGGTCGAGGAACCCGAACGCCGCGTCGTAGATGCTGCCGCCGCCGAAGTCGCGGAAATTGTTGAGGCTCAGGATCTGGGCGATGTCGTCGGCCGACGGGTAATGATAGTTGATCGCCTGGTTGATAGTCTGTCCCTTGGGATATTCGGCCGGATAGCGCAGCGGATACCAGAGCGAGTTCGACTGAAGCAGCGCGTCGATGAAGCGCTGGCGGTTGGCATTCTCAGTATCCGGCGTGACGGCCGCATAGCCGATCTTGCTGATGACGTAGCAGAAGAAGCCGTGCTGTGAGGTGAAGGTGACGCGGTCATGCGCGAGCGCCAGGATCGCCTTCTTCTGCGCCGCCGTCGGCGCCGGGTCGAGCGCCGCCAACAGCGTCTCGGCCGCCTGTTCGGTGAGATAGGCCTTCATCGAATTCGGAATGATGCGGCCCTTGTCCGGCTCCTCCGGCCGGTACTCCGGCATCGTGAAGTCCCAGTACGGGAGCATCAGCCCGGGCTCGAAGTCCTGAAGGTTCTGCTCGAACTCGTAGAGATAGGCACGGTGCCAGGGCAGGAAGCGCTCCCAGCCGTGCTGGCAATGGTTCTGGTGGATCAGCGCCTGGTTGTTGTAGTTGCGCCGGTCTTCCGGCCAGTGGTCGAGATCGTAAAGCCGGCGGAAGCCGCGGCGCAGCCGTTCGAGCTGCGGCTCGCTCATGCAGTCGATGTTCATGCGCCGCCGGGGCTCGCCGGCATCCGCGGCCGGCGAATAGCCGTCGGCAGCGACCGCAAACTCGGCGATCTCGCTCACCTTCACCGTCGCGGTCTTCGCCGGCTTGCCAGGCGCAAGCTCGACTGCGACGCTGGTCGCATCATCCGGGCAACCGGCATCGATCCAGTCGGCAATGCGGTCGACGTCAGCGGGCGCGACGCGCTTGCCGCCCCATGGCAGCGCCGGGAACCGGCCACCGTCGAACGGTGCTTCACCGCGCAATCCCTTGATCAATCCGGACGCGTCGCTGCGCGCATGCGGCGGGATGCAGCAGGCGTGGCCCTCCGGCACTGGAGCAACCATCTTGATGCCGAAGATCTCGGCCGCCTCCAACGCCTGTGCGCCCTTATCCCAAAACCGTCCAGCGCCACCATAATCAGCGGTGCTATCGCCGGCAGCTTCATCCAGGATCGCCTTCACGCGCGCATAAGCAACGGTCAATGCTTCGGTGTCCATTCCAGCCCCCGGACAGCAAGACGAAGAAGGCGGCCGGAGACTAATCACAACTTTTGGGTGATGTCACGTAGACACGCACCTTCAACGTCGAAGCAAGCGCGAATATTTTTCGGGGTTGCGTGATCTATTTCATACAACCTTTATCGAAACGACAGATCTGGCCATGCGTCGTGTGGATGAGGCGGATGCGAGCACGAGTGCGTTGCTCAAGCTCAGCGCCGGCCATCGGACGTGTCCGGTCATCAAACGCTGCGGGATTGAGCGTAGCGTGCATTCCAGTCGTCGTGGGATGAAGCCGAGCTTCGCCCTTCCCGGCCCGTTTCCCCATCGGACTTGGTTTTCCCCCGCAAGCGCCAACTTCGCGTTGCCTTGCGCGGTCGACTGCGTTAAGCGACAACCATTCTCTGTCCGGAAGGGTGGCCGAGTGGTTTAAGGCACCGGTCTTGAAAACCGGCGTGCCCGCAAGGGTACCGTGGGTTCGAATCCCACCCCTTCCGCCAAAACATCAACAAAATCAATTAGTTAGCTCGCGGTTTTCGCTTCAGCGCACAATCGAACGTACAATCGTCGCTTGGTGGCGCCGTAAGCGTCGCGGTGAGATCGAGTCGATTTGTCGCAGTTCGGACGAGGCGACGCCCGATCCCAACACTGATGCCGCCGCCGATCTCATCAGCTTTCCGACGTCGCGATGGACTGTCGTGTTTCGACGCGATGCATCGAAGGAGCGACAAGACGGTCCTTGAATCACAGCGATGGCGTCCCGCATCTATCCACACCCACGACCGGCAGTAGCTCGCGAGCATTCCGCGCCGCCAGGAATCGATAATTTGACTCTCGCCTGCGCCGCGGTTCGATGGCGTCATGACCAAGGCAGAGAACAGAGCGGCGGCGAGAGCTTGGCACCAAGAGCGCATGCGTCAGCGCGCGGAAGAAGTGCGGGCCGAGGCGGTAGCAGCCGACCTGGCCGAACTCGGCCGGCTTCGCCACTACCTCATCTTTGGCAGGAAGGATCGCCGTGCCGACCGCGAGAAGCTGATGAGCGCCATTGACGACTACGTCGGTGAGATGACTGGCGACCGAACCGCGCTGCACGCCAAAAACCACAAGTGCGGGTGAAGCAGTACGGCCTGGGGACGAAGAATCGGGTAGTCGATCTGCATGAAACTCGCCGCCGAACGTGCCTTTGCCGCTCCTGAAGCCGCCGCCCGCAAACCGGTCGAGCTCGCGAAGACCATTGAAGCTGTCCAGGACGGTCGCATTCACATCGAAAAGCTCAATGCTCCGTTTCTCTACACGCTCAAGGCCACCGGGTTGGAGTTCGGCGCCGGCATCAAGCATGCAGTTGAGAAGGGCTGGCTCGAGCTGCACGAGAGCGGGACCTATGTCCGGCTGATCGACACCAGCGCAAAAGCGGCCCCAGCAAAAGACTAAGTTGCCGGGGCCGTTTGGAGGCTACCTTGGCGGTAATGGGGTCGCCAGGTGGTCATGAGCATAGGAAAAACCGGCAATCAGTTCTGTCCACTTGTGCCCAAAGCAGTATAGTTCCAGATCGGGAACGGAACCGATCGCAATGAAGTTTAGAAGGGACGGCCCGCCAGCGTGACCAGCGGGCTGGTAGCGATCGTCAGGCGCAGTCGCGACCTCCGCGGGGTACGATCGAAGTACTGGCTCGTGGAGCTTCGCGCGCGTTCTCAATGTCCGAATGGAGGTTCCAATGCGTACTCCGGCCTTGGCGATTTTGGCAATCGGGATGGCATCAACAGAGCCGGCGGCAGCTCAGACGTATAATCCGGCCTTTCCGGTTTGCCTGCACGTTTACCGCGCGGGGGCCAACTATTACGATTGCAGCTACACATCGCTGCCTCAGTGCAATGCTTCGGCATCGGGCCGCGCCGCAGAGTGCGCCATTAATCCATACTTCGCGGGCGTGGAAAACCCCGCAGCTTATCGGCGGCACGGCCGCCGCGCCTACTAGGGCATTGCGAGAGACGCTCAGCCCGCCAGCGTGAACCGGCGGGTTGCTGCTTGGGCCGCCTGCGTTTCGGTACCGCAATCCCTAACGGCTTGTGTCGACGCTACCACTGCGCTTCTATCGGACGATCCGATCAAGACGGCAGCCCGTTATACAACCAAATATCTGATCTTTCATTTGGGTGCCTACCCGGCAACCCCTAATGCAAGCGCGCACATCGTCGCCCCACACACGGCCCTTGGTTTGAGAACTCGAGATACATCGATTGTTGCATGCCTTGTCGTTATCGGGGCATTTGGACAAACACGCCGCAAGGCCAAGTCGCTCGCCTTCTGAAAATGTCGCTTCTTGGGCGGTTGCGAGCGTCGTTGTTGTCGCCGCAGTATAAAGGGCTAGCGCGAGCGCGCTCTTTAGGATTTCTGTAGCCGACATTATCTCCTGCCTCTGTTTGAGACCTTGGAAAGCAGCGTACGCCGGATACACCACCAAGGCGCAAGGCGGCCAGGAAATATCGGATAGCGAAGTAGGCCGCCCGCGTGAGCCGGCGGGCCTGGCTTCACGGACGTATCGTCCGCTCAATTTCACGGGCCGCCCAGGTCGCAACCATCATCGCGAACCGGAAGCGCTCGCGCGTTTCCGCAGGTATTTGGATGCTGCGAATTGCGAGGCTGTTCACATGTCCGGACCCGACAGCATGCTATTGTCGGTGCGGTCATGCCGAACTGTTCGTTTGAATGGCTTCCAATAGAATTAAGTAGGACGAGCAAATATTCGGCTCTGATGCGCTGAAGCTGTTCGTACACACAAGGGTCCTGCCATGGAAATCGGGACTTGGCTGAAAAGTTTGGGCCTAGGACGACATGAGTCCCTGTTCATCGCGAACGCCATAGATTGCGATGTGTTGCCGCAATTGACAGAAGTTGACTTCGAAAAGGTTGGCATCCCACTCGGCGACCGGAAACGCCTCGTGAATGCGATCAGTGCGCTTCCCTCCAGCCTTCCCTCCACTGTCGTGAATGCTGCAATTGCGCAATACGCGGAACGGCGCCACCTCACGGTAATGATCTGTGACTTGGTCGATTCGACCGCCCTGACGGCACGCCTTGACCCGGAAGATATGGGCGCCGTCATCGATGCCTATCACGCTGCTTGTGCTCGTATCACGCGCTCCTATGACGGCTTTCTCGCCGACTTTCGCGGAGACGGCATTCTTGCGTATTTCGGCTATCCCATTGCGCACGAGGACGATCCCGAACGAACTGTAAGAGCTGCGCTCGATATCATTGCTGCTGTCGCACGGCTTGAAACCCGCGCTGGAGAACCGCTCGCGGTGCGTATCGGTATCGCTACCGGCATGGTGGTAGTCGGTGACCTGGGCGGCGAAGGCAAACTTCGGGAGCACTCCGTGGTTGGGGGCGCTCCCAATATCGCGGCTCGCGTGCAAGCCTTGGTCGAGCCGAACACCGTGGTCGTCGCAGACTCCACCCGTCGTCTCCTTGGCGATATCTTTAGTCTTCGCGACCTTGGCGCCCACCACCTCAAAGGCATTAGCGAGCCGGTGAGCGCGTGGGCCGTCCAGGGCGTCTCGGCTTCCGAGAGCCGCTTTGAGGCGGTGCGTCCGACAGAACTCGCCCCTGTCATCGGCCGCGATTCCGAGTTGGAGTTCTTGTTGGAACGTCAACGTTTGGCTCACACGGGCGAAGGCCAGATCGTTCTCATCTCAGGCGAGCCGGGTATCGGGAAATCGCGCTTAGCAGCGGCTCTGGCTGAACGTGCAGCTAAGCATCAACCACACGTGCATTTCCGTTATCAGTGCTCGCCTTACCACGCCAACAGCGCACTTCATCCCGTGGTCGAGCAGTTGGAAAGGAGTGCCGGATTTAAGGCGGACGATCCCGTCGAGACGCGGCTTGACAAGCTGGAGGCACTCCTCTCGTTGAGAGCACCGCAAGTTCAGACGGTAGTACCACTTTTTGCTGAGCTGCTATCGATCCCATTCGCGAGCCGTTATCCAAAACCGCAGCTAAGCCCCGCCCAGCAGCGTCGCCGCACACTTGCCGCGCTGCTCGATCAATTCGAGAGCCGTTCTCGCAAACAGCCCATCCTGTTGCTTATCGAAGATGTTCAGTGGGCCGACGACACCACCCTCGAATTGCTCGACCTCATCGTAGAGCGAGCCCGACAGTTGTCTATCCTTGCGCTGGTTACCTTTCGACCAGAGTTCGAGCCTCCCTGGACCGGTCTTGCAAATGTCGGAAGCCTAGTCCTCGGACGGCTCAACCCAGATGATGTCAAAGGTGTTGCCACGCAGGTGGCCAATGGCCGAGCGCTTCCGATCGACGTGATGAAGCAGATCGTAACAAAGACTGACGGAAATCCGCTCTTCGTGGAGGAACTCACCAAGGCTGTCCTCGAAGCTGGCATTCTGATCGAATGCCAGGATCGCTATCAGCTCGGGGGACCGTTACCGCCCTTTGCGATCCCGGAAACCCTTCACGACTCTCTGATGGCGCGGCTCGACCGCCTGCATTCGGTGAAGGAGATCGCCCAGATTGGCGCCACCATCGGTCGCGAATTTTCCTATTCCTTGATGCGGGCTGTGGTCGCTCGAGAGGAAACACGGTTGCAGCATTCCCTCTCCGAACTCGAGGAGGCCGGGCTTATTTTCCGCGAAGGTGACCTGCCGGATGCCATTTATAGCTTCAAACACGCATTGGTGAGGGATGCGGCTTATCAGAGCCTGCTGAAGACACGGCGGCGGCAACTCCATGCGCAAATAGCGCGCGTGCTAGAGGAAGGATTCCAGGATGCCGTCGTGAACGACCCTGAAATCCTTGCGCACCATTTCACCGAAGCCGGCATGCTTGAGAAGGCAACGGACTATTGGCTCAAGGCCGGAAAGCGCGCGCTCGGGCGCTCCTCCAATGCCGAGGCTGTAAAACATCTCACGCGAGGAATGGAGCTGACCCAGCAACTGCTCAGCTCGCCGCAACGCGATCGCAAAGAACTGGATTTCTATCTGGCCCTTGGTCCTGCAGTCGCCGCAACTGAGGGCGATGCCGCGGCTGAAACGTCGCGGGTCTTCTCACGGGCTCGCGCGCTGCTAGGCGAAAGTGTCAGCCTAGAAGAACGGATGACGATCCTGTGGGGCAGCTACCTAGCCCACAGTATGCGCGCGGAGTATAGCTCAGCGCTGGAGGATGCCCGGTACGGCCTCGCGTTGGCCGCAGAGCATGATCATCCCGGCGTGGCCGTCCTAGCCACGCGCTTTATTGGACAATCATTGCATCTCACGGGTGCCTTCGCCGACGCACGCGAACACCTCGATCGCGCCCTCGCACTGTGCTCAACCAATCCAGCCACGATATCGACCTATCGCCGCTTCGGAGTCGATGACGCGGTGAACAGCCTGGCGTGGCTCTCGACGACGCTATTGGTCCTTGGCTATCCTAAACAGTCTACAACAATCGTCGAGCGTACTGAAACTCTTGCTCGAACGAGGGAACAAAGCTTTACGACGGCCCTGGCCCTGGGGAACATAGTCGTTCTGGGCACAATCGGCGGCGACGCAAAGCGCGCTTTGGCTCACGCCGACGAAGCGATATCGCTCAGCATCGAGCATGAATTTGCGGCAATTGAACGAAGAGCACGTTTTTTCCGCGGAGCGCTATTAGCCCAAGGAGGGGATCTTCAAGTCGGGATCGAACTGATGCGCGGCGCTTTGACGGCAACTTACCAAAACTCTGAACGGTGCCGCCGCACTCTCTATTTGGGCCATCTCGCCTTCGCTCATGCCCAGCTCGGAGAGCTTGAAGTTGGACTGCGCCTGCTGGACGAAGGCGTTCAGCTGGCCGAAACAACAGGGGAGAGTTTCTTTGAGGCCGAGTTGTATCGTCTTCGGGGCAACATCAACCTAAAACTCGGCAGGCGTGACCAGGCAGAGGCCGCACTGCAGCGAGCCGTGGCGATTGCGCGGCGACAACAAGCTCGCTGGTGGGAGTTGCGTGCCTCGATCTGTCTCGCGCGGCATTGGCGTAACGAAGGCAGATATTTCGAGGCTTGGTCCCTCTTAGAGCCTATATACACTTGGTTCACCGAAGGTCGGGATACACCCGATCTGACAGACGCGAGAAATCTCGTGGACGAACTACGCTCAGTTTCAGGAATGAAATCGGTTTCAGGAATGAAAGATGAGCCAAAGCGTGGCAGCTGTTGACCAGCACCGCTCAACATCATGCCTGACGTAAATTGATCAGCGTCCGATCAACGCCTGCCCTTCGCCCGCTTTCCGGACTTGCCACCTGTTCGTTCAAGTTTGCTAAGGGCGCTCTCGACATCCTTGATTGCCTTCTTGAGCTGCTTCTCGCGCTTTCCAAGAATGCTCTTGAGTTGTCTTCGCTGCTCGGCGGTCAATGTCGTAAAATCGATCACCTTCGTAAACGCGATGAAGGCCATTGCTTACCTCCCGATGGTGGTGGTCGTTAGGCCGTGATCAATATGTGCAAGGCAGTGAAACAAATATTCTCCAATATCATCGACCTATAGTCAAACGGCATTTCTTCCAGAAATACTCGATCGGCCTTCCGACCCACGGGCCCTCGTGGTGAGCGCGAGAGAAAGCGGTAGCAACTGACATCGCGCTACCACGCCGTCGTTATTTCACTTCCGCTTTTTGTTCTTGAGCCGCGCCGGTCGCGAGGTGCGCTTCGTGCGACCGAGTCGGGAAGACCTTACAGTCGGAGATTTCTCGTGGGGCCTTGATCGCTGCAACAAGGCGCGGAGCGTGGCAAACTGGCGTTGATCCAGCTGATTGGCGAAGCTCTCGAAATCAGTGGCGTCACTGCCAAGCTGGCTCAACCAGAAAAATGCACTGTCCAAGGTGCGCAACTCAGGCGTCTGGTATGACAGCAGATCTCGGTAATAAGTTGCCGACTCCTCGCAAAACAGATCACGCGCGATGCCATTTACGAGCCGCCGCACTCCATATTTTATCCCCGTGATGGCCGCTCCTGATATTCCATGGCTCAGCATCGCTCCGAACGTAAAGTTGTGTAGCCCTCGCAGAAACGGAGCAGTGCCGCGGTGCCGCTCCGTGAATTCAAAGGCTTGGCCCAAATAGGGATAGCGCGCGAGGGCCTCGCTTTCCTCGCCCGATGGAGGCGTGAAGCGGTCGCGCCAAAGGGCTATTTGTTCAAAGAATAGGGCGAGCTCGGGACGCGCCGAGAGATCCGCCTCAACGCCGCTCGCAAAAATCATGAAGTCGAATTCGAATCTACGATTGCTGCTTTGAACCCTTGCAATACCGCAAGCTTCGTCGATGAAACTCCATCCGCAGTCGGGGTGCCAGGCGAAATTCTCAAACTCGCGGCATCGCCAATAAGCGTCCTGTGTAGGCGGGACCGGAAGCTCCTCAAGAATGTGACGCATGAACCGCCAGCGGTCCAGGTCCGTCAGATCGCCGAAGTGGCCCAACATACCGGCAAAATTCATCCAAGTGAGTGGGTTGACCCGCGGCATCTCCGAACGGCGGAAGCAAAGGTCTACTCGCGCGGCGCCCGCCTCAAGTGCGAGAGCTGCGTTGTCAAAGGCGGATGCCCCGGCACCAAGGATACCAATGCGTTTTCCTGCAAGCTTGCGAAAATCGATATCATCGGCCGAATGTGCGTAAAGATCTGCCGACAAATGGGCGACCAGAGACTTAGGAGCGCCCCACCTGCCACTTCCCTCAAAGCCTGTCGCAAGAATGATCTTTCTTGCATACACCCGCTCAATTCCTTCGGAACGACGGAGATGGGCAAGGAAGATGCCATCCGCCGGCTCAATCAACATTAGTTCGACCTCGTTCTCAACCGGGAGGTCCAGGACGTCTCGGTACCAATCCAGATACGAGCGCCACACCTCCCGAGGGACGGTATCTATGCGACCCCATGCTCGCCGCCCAAATTTTTCCTCGTACCACGCCCGCACCGTTAGACTCGGGACGCCGAAATCAATCCCAGTCACCTCCTTCGGAGTCCGCAACCGTTCCATCCGAGCGAAACTGCGCCAAGGTCCTTCGAAACCGCGCTGGCAACGATCGATGATCCTGAAGTTTGCTATGCGCTCAAGCCTCAAGCCGAACGCGATACCCAGTCCGCTCTGTCCAGCGCCGACAACCAGCACGTCCAGAACCGGCATTCCGTCCATAAATCGCGGGACGGTCCACTCCCGAGCCGGATAGTCCAAATAAGTCAGCTCGCGTCGAACGCGCTTCGTGAGTTGGGAGACGCTCATGGGACATTCCTGCCGCTGCGCTCTTGTTAGAAATGACTTTTGCCATTCGGCTTAGTTCTGTCCCATTACCACAGGTCTGATTGCAGAAAAATCGACCGCCCGACCGCCATTGGGTTTCGCACAGAGCGATTTTGGCCCGCAAGACAGCGGGCTATTATTCTAGCGCTCACTCAAATGCTGATCCGCTCGACGATCGAGCCATCAGTTGCCTCCGATCGCGAGATACGCAACATCGACAATCAACGCGCCTATCGGTGACGATCTGAGCGTCGATCGACTGAAAGACTCAGGCTAGCTCGCCCATCAGGCAGCCTCATAGCGGCACGCTTAGCCGCGTTCCTGACGAAGTCCCCTGCCCGCCCAATCGGCGTAGTGCCGAATTTGCGCGGGTCCATTCGTAGCTCGTCACCGTAGCATTGTACGCGAGGTCCGCGCGGATCGTCAGAATTTGCAATGAGTTCAACTTCTTGGCTGGCGTTGTTTGGAGGAGCGGTGACAGATCACTGACCGCGGCTTTTGACCGTAGGTTCGGAGGACGGTTTTTCCTGAGGAATGGCTGGAAGGCTCAAACCGCTCGACGTAGAGCGCCAAACGCCGATGGAGACGGACTCTACCGGATCATCACCGGACCAACATCGGAGTCGCATTGGCCGATTGGTATTGCGGTCGGCGCGCTTCTACCTATTGAATAGCGCGCGAAGCGCTGTCCAATATGGACCGAGCGACCTCGGATACGCCGGTGAGGATGATCTGCACGCCGATGCAGACCAGTAGGAAAGCTGACAGTTTCGTCACCACGCTGGTGCCCTCCTCCCCGAACAGGCGCGCCATTGCGCTCGATTTCCGGTAGGCGTGATAGATCGCGGCAGTCACGGCGAACGCCACCAGAAGCGAAACGATCGATGACTGGAACATCGCGTCGAGGCTGCTGGTCCGGCTAATCCCGATCGCGATGGCTGTCGCGATCGTTCCCGGCCCGGTCGTCAGCGGAATTGTGAGGGGAAAGAAGGCCATGCGCTTCATGGTCGCATGATCAGGGGACGAGACCTCGTGAGGTCCGGCCGGGCCCGAGGGCGCGTGGAGCATGGACCAGCCTGTCGCTGCGACTACGAGGCCGCCGGCAATCCGAAGCGCCGGGATCGTCACGCCGAAGAAGTTGAGGATCTGGCTGCCCAGAAACAGCGACACCAGCAGGACCACGAAGGCATATCCAGCAACCCGCAGCGCAAGGCTCGCGCGCTCGTCTTCAGAAAGACCTCTCGTCTTGTCGAGGAAGATGAAGGCCAGTCCGTAGGGATTGATGATCGCGAACAGCGCGCCGAAGCCGAACAGGAAATCGGCAACGAACCCCGATGTGGCGATATCACGCATGCTGCGCCCGCTCCACTCTTCGGCTTACGGGCATGTGAAGCCGGGCGCTTTGAAATCGGCCAGATTGTCGAGCGTCTTGCGCAGAACCTCGAACAGCACGGCCACCGACCAGCTGTTGGCGACACGGGCCAGCATGCCGACGAAAAACCGGGGCATCATCCGATGATACCGGATCTCACTTGTCCTTGCCGGGTGATCGCTCAAGACGCGATCTCTGCGCGCGCATGCGCTTGATCTCCTCCCTGAGCGCCTCGGCTTTTTCGTCCCGCTGCGCGCTCGCCGTTTCCAAGGGTTCGTCGCGAAGCAACTTCTGGAGTGCCTTTTCGACAGAAAGCTTGTTGGTCTCGGCCATACCAGACCTTTCTGACGCTACCGCGTCTGTCAGTACCGTGGTTGCAGTCTCAGCTCTTCGGACTGAACATGCCGCCGGCCGCCTTCATCGCCGCCTCACCCATGGTCTTGGTCTGGTCGGTCAGGGCCCGCATCTGCTCCTGGAAGAAATCGGCTTGAAGCTTGAGCGCGTCCTGGACATCCCTGGCATGGATCAGCTTGTCGCTGAGGTCCAGGGTCGCTGTGACATTGCGCTGCATGAAACTGCAAAACTCCTTCGCCTGGCTCGCGATCGGCAGAGGCGACGAACTGATCCCCTTCTCCAGCATCTCGAAATAGTCCGCGTTGGCCTTGCGCAGGCGGCCAAGTGCCTCGGTCAGCGCCGCACGGACGTTCTCTGCGGATAGATTGATCTCTGCCATGACGTCTCTCCCTTCAGGTGTTAGCAGTTACACGGTAAGTCCTCCGAACCAGGCGCCGAAATAGCCGGCGTAGAGCGCGGGTACTTCGAGATTCATCGAGTGCCCGACGCGAGGCACGATCACGAGACGGCAATCCGGCATCGCATCGGCCATGACGTGAAGATCGGCTGGCAGAATCCAGCCGTCCCATTCGCCCCATAGCACCAGATGCGGATGCTTCAGCTCCGGCATGCGGCGCTCGAGCTCTCTGCTCTCTCTTTCCTTCGTGAGGTTGACCGGCGTTCCGATCCAGATGCCCTCGGAGACGCCAAAGGTCTGCTCGATGATGCGGTCGAACAACGCCTGGATATCCTTCAATCCCTCCCGAAATCGAGGCACGGCGTTCGGCGCCATGCTCTCGGGCACGAACAGCGAGGACGCCGCGGTCGCCATGATCGTTCGTGTCAGGTCCTTGCTCGCCATCATCGCCCGAAACAGGCCGATCTGGTCGGCATTGAAAGTCATGCCGAGCGGCGTCACCGGATCGAGTGCGAACACGCGCCCGAAACGCTGCGGCTGCATCAAGAGCATGCGGGCAGCGATGATGCCGCCGGTCGAATGCGTCGCGAGATGGCAATAACCGACGTCGAGCATATCGAGTGCCGCCAGCATGTCGTCGGCATGCTGCTGCATGGAGTAGTTCGAATAATCGGCGGCAGGCTTCGGCCGGTCGCTGTCCCCGCAGCCGCGCCAGTCGATGGCGATGACGCGCAGGCCCGTTGGAAACAAGGGCGCAGCCAGCTCGATCCAGTCCTTGCTGGCGAGATTGCCATGGATGAAGACGACGGTCACTTCGCCTCGGCCCCACTCCCGCCAGCCAAGCTCGATTTCACCCGCCTGCACCCGTGGCATAGACCGATCCTATTTGTTGAGACCGGCGGTTGGCGCCGCGCCGGGAGGTGTTGGCGCCACTGGCAGGGCGGATACCACGGAACCCTTGATCATGCGATCTGTGCCAAGGGGGGATGAGGTGTCGACCGTTCCCTTCGTGACGAAGTCCACGACGTCCGCTGAATATTCCACCGGATTGTCCGTGTGGATGAAGTGCCCGGTCTCCGGATAGATCTTGAGCATCGGCCGGTTGCCGGCGTTGGTCATGCGCGTCATGAACGGCGTGATGACGTCGCGTCCGAGATCGGTCAACCCGTTGAAGGCGGGCGTCGGGATGAACGGCTCCTTGTCACCGAAAGCGAGGAAGATCGGCGCCTTGATTTGGGTGACCCGCTCGTAAAGGTTCTTCGGGTCATCCTGCTGGAGCTCGGCTCCGATCGTGTAGATGTCGAAGATGAAGACGTTGCACCACTGTTCGAGCTCCTTGGGGTTGCCCTTGGTAAGCCCGACGCGCTGCTCGGTATGGAAGCGCGCATATTCGCTGTCGCTGAAGAAGTAGCCGCTCTTCGCCGCCGACACCACGCCGGTGTCGGGGTTGCGCTTCTTGAAGTAGAAGAAGTCACGAATGCTCTGCTCGTCGCGGGCCTTCTCCGCCGCCAGGATGCCGGTCTGGTCCCAGATCTGCTTCCACTTGTCGAAGTCGCGACCGAGTCCCGGTTGGAACAGAGGTGCCTTCTTGTCTTTCGCGATCGTAATGTCGCGCGGGTATTCCTCGAGTCCGGACGGTGCTTCGAGCGCGAGGCCCTGCACCGCATCTGGCCAGGTCAGGGCGTACCCCGTGACGAACTGACCGCCCAGCGAGTGGCCGAGATAATAGGCTTTCTTGACGCCAAGCTGGTTTACGACGAGATCGTAGATGACCTCGCGCATATCCTGCATGGTGCGCGCCGGGCTCTTATCGAGATTACCGGGCCCGGACATGCCGTAGTTCGGCAAGTCCGGCACGATCACACGCAAGCCACTCCGCAGCGCATATTGCATGATGTTGCCATAGTGCCCGCCGAATGCGCCCTTGCCGTGGATGATGACGAGGACCTTGGGATCCTTGTCGGTGCCGGCATACTCATCCATGTAACCAATCTGCCAGGTGTTGCCGATCTTGTCCTTGGCGTTGGCGTATTTGACCGGATAGGGATAGGTCACGAAGTCCTTCCAAAAGGACTTGCTCGGATCGATGTTTTCGGCGACGCCCGGTACGCGATAATTCTTGTCGACGAACATCCTCGCGCGATCGAGAGCCGCGACGTCGTCCATGAAGGCGACGAACTTCGGATCGTTCTTGCGCTGGTTGATGATCGGGAACACGCCGTAATGGGCGACCGGGCTCTCCTGCGCGATCAGGTCCGCGCCCGGCACGCGATCTACGGCTTTTTGGGCCAGCTTGAAGTTCAGCCAGAGGTCGTTGGTGATGTGCATCACCAGTGTGCGCGACTGGATGCGGCCGAGATAGGGATTGACATTGTGGGTCTCACCGACCCGGTTGCGCCAGACGAGATCGACGGCGTCATAGAGCTTGGCACGGTTGGTGACGCTCAGACCGGCCTTCTCGTTCGGCGGATCCCAGTAGAATATCTCGGGCTGGACCGCGGCCCAGTTCTGGGTCGTGCGGAAGCCGAAGTCGTAGCCCGTCATGCCCAGGATCGACCAGCCGAACGCCACACCCGGCATAGGGTGCTTCTCCTTGGGCAGATTGTAGTAGTCACCCTTGGTCGCCTGCCAGACCGGATCGCCCTCGATCGCGGCCGTCATCATCTGGAAGGTCCAGTTGCCGACGGGGTCTTCACCATCCGACTGCGTGGTGCCGCCGATCGGCATCAGGGCGCCGATATATTCGGGATGCATGACCCCCCACACGTAGGTCTGGGTGCCGCCCATGGAGACGCCCGTGACAAGCGCGACGCGCGCCACCTTCAACTCGTCGCGCAGCAGGCGGTAGTTCGCCTGCACCATGTCGTAGTAGCTGTACTGCGGAAACTTGATGCCGAGGCCGTCGGACGGTTTGCTTGCGCCCCACGTGCCCAGCGGGTCGACCATGATGACGTAGTAGCGGTCGGTGTCGATCGGCCGTCCGGGGCCGATGATCGGGACGCCGCCCGACAGGGCCGCGCCCTTGACCCACTGTTCGTACATATCGGTGGAATCGCCGGAATAATAGGAATTGATCACGACCGCGTTGGTGATCTCACCGGCGGCATTGCGCCGCGCGTTGCCGATCGCGATGTATCCGGTACGCAGCTTGCCTGCCCCGAGCGATTCCAGCGTCACGCCGCCCTCGCCGCCATTCTCCCATTTGGAGGGATTGGCCAGGTCGTACTTGCCGCCAAGCCGGAAGTTCGCGATCTCATAGGTCCTTTTGAGCCCGTCATGCTGCATCTGCGACGAGCGTCGCGTGAACGGCTGGGCGACCGCGAGCGCGGTGCCGACCAGCAACAGGATCAGGCTGACGAAGCAACGCTTGAGTGCGCTTCTCCCGTTCATGACGAACTCCCTCCTGGCGGTATTTTGCGCGAACGCTAGGCTGCACCTCCTCCTGAGGTTTGATTTAGCTCAATGGAATCCTTGAGCCTGCGTTGAGGATCGCGGTCATCGTCACGCTGGCCGGTCCCCGCAATGCCCTTCCTCAGTCATGGCTCATATCGTGTCCGCTATGAGCTCGACGGACCGGCAAATGCGCCTGCCTATGTGCTCGTCAACGGTCTCACGCAGTATTCCGAGCTTTGGGGCACGTATCGCGACACGCTGATCGCACGTCGGTTCCGGGTCGCTACCTTCGACCTGCTCGGCCAGGGCGTCTCCGACAAGCCCGCGCTGTTCATCGATCAGGACGACCACATCGCCGTGCTGCATCGCCTGATCGGCGAGCTTGGCGACGGTCCGGTCTTCCTCAGTGGCATCAGTTTCGGTGGCCTGATCGCGTTGCGCTATGCCATCGAGCATGGCGCGCGGCTGTCGGGCCTTGTGCCGATGAGCTGCTTTGCCGAGCTTTCGCCACAACTGCTTCTGATCGGCAACGCCTTGCGCACCGGCCTCATTCTGGGCGGCACCGGCTACCTCCAGGATCTGCTGCTGCCGATGAACCTGTCCGACCAGTGGCTGAAGCCGCTGCTGGACAAGCTCGACAGCGTGAAGCGGCAGGGCTGGCTGGTCAACGACGTGTACGCCCTTCAGAACCTGATGGAGTCTTTCCTCGACTTCAAGCCGCTGACGCCGCAGCTCTCCTCAATATCCGTCCCGACCATGATCCTGAACGGCGAGTTCGACTTCCTCACGCCGCGGGCGCTGCACGAGACGTTGCGTGTGGAAATTCCTGACAGTGCGCTCGTCATCATTCCGAGGGCCTATCACGCCTTCACGCTCGAAAAGGCTGCCTTAACAGCCGACCTGCTGGCGCGCTTCGCCGAGGACGTGTTGGCTGGCCGCTGGCAGGGCAACAAACAGGTCTTGATCGCGCCGGAAGATGCCGGCGGAGACTTTTCGCCGTTTCCCGCCGGCTATGACCATCTGCGCGCAATCCCGGTGCAGAGGCCAGCGACATGAGCGCGTTCTTCGGACCGTTGCAAGCGGACGGGCGCGTGCCGCCGCGCCAGCAGACGCGGGTCGCCGCATTCCTGGTTTCTGCGCATGGTGCGCTGGCACGGCAATTCGCGGTCGCCCTGCCCGCGAGATTCGATGCCGCCTGGCAGACCGAATTGAACGCGCAGTTCTATCGCGAGAGCGAGATCGTCTCGCTTCTCATGCGGGCGACCACCTGGGTCCCGGACCTCGCGCTGGGCCCCATGGCGGCATCCTGGGAGATGGCCTGGCTCCCCACCCCGGTCGAAGGCATCGCCGATCACACCCGCGCGCAGACCATTCACCTCGCGACGCTCGCGCATGCGGTTCATGCCGGGATCCGGCCGGCGGCCCTGCTGCCGACGGAAGCGAACGCGAACGATCCCTTCGTGATGGCGCTGCGGCGCATCGAGTTCGAGAGCGGTCGGCTGTTGCAGGCGCAGATTCTGTTCCTGAAGGGCCCAGACCTCCTACCTTTCCGGGATGCCGTCAACGCGACGCTCGAACGGCGGCATGCCGAGGTGCGCAGGCTCTGGCACGAGACCCTTGCAGGCGTCGGCGTTGGCCCGCGCGAATGACCTTGCAACCTTGACGCAGATCAAAGCCGAGAGTCTGCCCGCCCCCAACATCGGTCCAGTATCCACCTGCGCCTGCCGACCGGAGTTCCGCCCATGAAGGCCGTTTCCGTCGAAGAAGCCGTTGCGATGATCCCGGCCGGTGCGAGCGTCATGGTCGGCGGCTTTATGGGCGTCGGAACCCCGGAGCGCCTGCTTGACGAACTCGTGCGGCAGAACAAGACCGGCCTGTCTCTGATCTGCAATGACGCCGCTACTCCCGGCAAAGGCGTCGGCAAGCTGTTCGACGCTGCGCTGGTCTCAAGGCTGACGGCAACGCATATCGGCCTCAATCCGAAAGCGCAGCAGCAGATGCTCGCGAACCAGATCGCCGTCGATCTCGTGCCGCAAGGCACCTTCGTCGAACGCATCCGCGCGGGTGGATGTGGCCTCGGCGGGGTGCTGACGCCGACTGGCGTCGGAACGCTGGTTGCCGAAGGCAAGCGTCAGATCGAGGTGGATGGCAAGCCGTTCCTGCTGGAGACGGCATTGCGGGCGCAGTACGCGCTGGTTCACGCGTTTCTCGCCGACTATCTCGGCAATCTCGCTTACGCACTGACCTCCCGCAACTTCAACCCGGTCATGGCGATGGCTGCCGACACGGTCATCGTCACTGCAGAGAACATCGTGCCAGTCGGTGTCATCGCGCCCGATCACGTCGTGACCCCGGCGCCGCTCGTCGATTACCTCATTACCAACGGGTGAGATCATGGACCCGCAGATCATCATCGCCCGACGCGTCGCCAGGGAGTTGAAGAGCGGAAACCTCGTCAATCTCGGCATCGGCATTCCGACCTTGGTTGCGAATTACGTTCCGGCCGATTTGAAAGTCTTTTTTCAGTCGGAGAACGGACTGATCGGCACCGGGCCGATTCCCGAACAAGGCATGGCGCATCCGACACTGACAGACGCCGGCGGCCGCCCCATCAGCGCGCTCCCGGGTGCGGCGACCTTCGACAGCGCGATGTCGTTCGGACTGATCCGCGGCGGCCATGTCGACGTCACCGTCCTCGGCGGCCTCCAGGTCGATGCGCATGGGCTTCTCGCCAACTGGATGATCCCGGGCAAGATGGTGCCGGGCATGGGCGGGGCGATGGACCTCGTCAGCGGCGCCAAGCGGGTCATCGTCGCCATGCAACATGCCGCGAAGGGCAAGTCGAAGATCGTCAAGACATGCAACTTGCCTCTGACCTCGGCGCGCCCGGTCCATCTGGTCGTGACCGACATGGCGGTTATCGGTTTTGCGGACGGCAAGGCGACGCTGCTCGAGACCGCCCCCGGTGTCAGCGTTGGCGAGGTTATGGCGGTGACAGAGGCCGAATTGGTCATTCCTGACAACATCCCGGAAATGACGATCTGACGAGGTCACGACCATGCGGATATTCAGCGACTTCAACGAGATCAAATCCGCGGTCGGCACCGAGATCGGCGCGAGCGACTGGATCGAAGTGACCCAGGATCGGATCAATAAGTTCGCCGAAGCAACCTGTGACGAACAATGGATCCATGTCGACCAGGACCGCGCCAGGAAGGAAGCGCCCGGCGGCACCACCATCGCTCACGGCCTGCTGTCGCTCTCGCTTGCTCCACTGTTCATTCGATCCGTGATGGGTTTGAAAGGGCTGCGCAATACGCTGAACTATGGCGCGGATCGCATCCGGTATCTGGCGCCAGTGCCGGCCGGCTCAAAGCTCCGCGGCCGGGTCACCGTCGCTGAAACCGAGGACGTGCCGCCGGATGGCTTGCGCGTCAACTATCATCTCGTGATCGAGATCGAGGGCGGCAAGAAGCCCGCTTGTGTCGCCGAGCTGATCGCCCTGCACTATCGCTGAGGGCGGTCAGTCGATGATGTGATACCCGCCATCGATATAGAGAACGCCCCCGGTGATCAGCTTGGCGCCATCAAGCGCCAGGAACGCGGTGGCATTGCCGACGTCGTCGATGCTGACCAGGCTGCGCGCCGGCGCTTTGGACTGCGCCTTGTCCATGAGCTCGTCGAACTCCGGGATACCTGACGCTGCACGCGTGGCGAGCGGGCCGGGCGAGATCGCGTGCACGCGGATCCCCTTTGGACCAAGTTCAGCGGCCGCGTAGCGGACGGCCGCTTCAAGCGCCGCTTTCGCCACGCCCATGATGTTGTAGTTCTCCACCACCATCTGGCTGCCATAATAGGTCATGGTGAACATCGTGCCGCCGTTCTTCATCAGCGGCTCGGCGAGATGCGCCATGCGCAGGAATGACCAGCAAGAGACGTCCATCGTCTTAAGGAAGCCATCGCGGCCGACGTCCACCACGCGGCCATGGAGCGCCTCCTTCGGCGAGAAGGCGATCGAATGCAGCAGGAAATCGAGCTGTCCCCATTCCTTCGTAATCCGCTCGAACACCGCCTCGGTCTGCCCCTCCGTCATCACGTCCAGCGGCATGAAGATCGGCGCTTCCAGCGCCTGCGCCAGCGGTTCGACGTGTTTCTTGGCGCGATCGTTGAGGTAGGTGACGGCCAGATCGGCCCCAAGCGCACGAAATGCCCTCGCGCATCCCCAGGCGATGGACTGGTCGTTCGCGATGCCGACGACGAGACCCTTCTTGCCCTTCAGGGCAACCTTTGTATCCGGGAACACGGGGATCATGACACCCTCTCTTGCCTTGGATTGGTCGATTGTCCGTTCATCAGCAGCGACAGCGTATGCTGTGCGATCATCAGTTCTTCGTCGGTCGGCACGACGTAGACGGGGATGCGGCTGTCGGAACGCGAGATCAGCCTGGAATTGCGCGCGTTCTCGACGGGATCGAGCGTGCCGCCGAGCCATCCAAGCTGCTCGACCACGCGCGCGCGAATGTTCGCCGAATTCTCGCCGATCCCGGCCGTGAAGACGAAGGCGTCGAGGCCCTGCAGGGCGGCAGCGAGCATGCCGGCACTGAGACCGATCCGGTAGACGAAATAGTCGACCGCGAGCTTCGCCTTGGGGTCGGCGCTCGCCTCCAGCTCGCGCATGTCATTGCTGACGCCGGAGAGCCCCTTCAATCCGCAGTCGCGATAAAGGAAGTTCTGCACGTTTGAGGCCGACATCCCTTTCTCGGAGATAAGATAGATCACCACCCCGGGATCAATCTGCCCTGGACGCGTTCCCATCGGGAGGCCATCGAGCGCTGTGAAACCCATGGTGCTCTCGACGCTGCGCCCGTCCTTGAGCGCGCACATCGACGCGCCGCTGCCGAGATGGGCAACGATCACGCGCCGCTTCGCGATATCGGGCGCCACGCCCGGCAGCGTCCGGGCGATATACTCGTAGGACAGCCCATGAAAGCCATAGCGCCTGACACCCTCGGCATGAAGTTGGTGCGGAATAGCATAATGGTCGGCGACGGCATCATGCGTGCGGTGAAATGCGGTGTCGAAGCAGGCAACCTGTGGCAGCGTCGGGAAATTCGCCAGCAGCGAACGGATCGGCGCCAGATTGTGGGCTGGTGCAGCGGCGCCAGGGTCACAAATCGTTCGAGACGGGACACGACGCCGTGGTCGATCAGTACCGGCCGCGAATAGTCCGGCCCACCATGCACGACCCGGTGACCGACCGCGATCGGCGTGACGCGAAGTTCGTCCCGCAGCCAGTCGCCGGCAACGGCCATCGCCGCCGGAACATCAGGCACAGCCTCGATCGGATAAGCCCGATCGGCCATCGGATCGCCGCTCGGGCCACTTGCCCGCAGACGCGGTCGGCTGCCGATACCGTCCATCTGTCCCTTGATCTGACGACGAAGCGCACCGTCGCCTTCGATCGCGTAGACCTGAAACTTCACACTGGACGAGCCGGCATTGACGACGAGGATCGTATCCATGGCGATCACGCGGCAACCGTCGGCGCCTTCTGACGCCGGGCATGAGCATAAAGCGCGGCGACCGCACAGGACGCCATCCGCGCACGTGGGGAATCCGCGCGCGAGGTCAGCACGACGGGCACGCGCGCACCGAGCACGATGCCGGCGCCGTCGGCCTTGGCGAAATAGGCGAGATTTTTGGCCAGCATGTTGCCGGACTCCAGGTCCGGAACCATCAGGATCTGGGCGCGGCCGGCGACCTCGGATGTGATGTCCTTGATCCGCGCGGCTTCCAGATCGATGGCATTGTCGAAAGCCAGCGGGCCGTCGAGGATGCCGCCGGTGATCTGGCCGCGATCGGCCATCTTGCATAGGGCAGCGGCTTCGATGGTCGAGGGGATTTTCGAGGTCACGGTCTCGACGGCAGATAGAATCGCCACCCGCGGCGTCTTGCCGAACCCTGCCTGGTTGTAGAAGTCGATCGCATTCTGAATGATGTCGCGTTTGGCGTCGAGATCGGGGAAAATGTTGATCGCCGCATCCGTCACGAAGATGGTCTCTGCATAGGCAGGCACATCCATCACGAAGACATGGCTGATACGTCGGTCGGTGCGCAAGCCACCGGTCTTGGCGGTGACGGCGCGCATCAATTCGTCGGTGTGCAGGCTGCCCTTCATCAACAGCTCGCCTTTGGCGGCATGGATGAGCTCGACGCCCTTGGCCGCGGATTCGTCGCTGTGCGCGGCATCAACGATCTCGAAACCGGATACATCGAGATCGAACCGGGCGGCAGTATCCTTGATCTTCCGCTCGGGCCCGACGAGCACTGGCCGGATAATGCCGGCGCTTGCGCTATCGATAGCGCCGCGCAGCGAGGTCTCGTCGCAGGGATGCACCACGATGGTCGGCGTTGGCGGCGCGCCCTTCGCCGCCGCAATTAACCGATCATACTTGCTGCCGGGCTGGGTTTGCGTCGTGTCGGCCGACATGATGTCACTCCCGATCCTGCCAATCCGCGTTACGACGCCCGTGCCTTGGGATCGAAAGGGGCGACGTTCGATGTCAACTCCGCCTCTCCGTCCAGACCGAAGAGCGCGGCGATGCGCTTCAGGCGATTGGCCCGCTCGCCGGTGATGTCCTCACTCGCCGACAGCACCTCGCGCATCGCCACGAAGGCCGCACGCCGCTGGTTGGTGTCGTCGGGCAACAATTTCGGGATCGCAGCGAGAGCACCTTCGCGATCGAGAAGCAGCATGAAGAACTGCTCACGCACCAGCTTCTTGAATTCCGACAGCGTCATGCGGGCGCCGGCATGGTCACGCCGAACCTGCCGCAACGCCTCGATGCTCCGCTCATCCACCATGCCGCGTGCGGAGCCAACATAAAGCAGCGCGCGGAGCACCGCTTCGCGGAGCCCGCCCTCAGCGATGTGCGATTTCAGCTCGGCGATCCGTGCCGCGAGCATGGCGCGATGCTCCGGCGACATCTCCCGGTGGCGCGAGGGCACGGAATTAGGGTCGACGCCGACCGCGGCCTGGAGCAGCGGCGAGCCGTAGAGGTTGAGGAAGACGGCCTCGCTCAGCGCCTCCTGCGCATCGCGCCAGCTATCCAGCGCGTGCACGATCTGCTTGGACATTTGTTCCTGGAATGCCAGGAATGGATTGTCCTTTGAAACCGGCTTGCGGTCTGTCTCGACACGATCTGAAGCCGATTTGACCGTGGACATCCAAGGGTTCTGGCTGCTGAACGCCTCGTATTGCAGCCGCAGCGGATGCATGTTGCGGGCCCATTCCGCGAGTTGGGGCGTCACCATGCCCTTCACCCACGGCCGCAAGAATTTTTGATAGGCCGCGAGATTGAGCTCCGAGACACGCTTGGCCGCAGCGAAGCGCCGCTCGTCCTCGGGCGAATTTCCGCCCATCGCGCGGATATCATCCAGCGTGCGGGCCTCGCAGCGCATCACCCACTGGCCTGCCGCAAGATCCGCATTGAGTGTCTCGTTGCCACGGGCCTCGAACGTGGCTTCGTAGAGCCCTGGCGGCAGCACGTCGATCAGGTCGATGTTGCTTGAGAACTCAGCGTGCTCCTTCTTGGCCACACCGCCGGATACGAAGATGCCGAGATGGCCGATACTCTCGTGAACGGTATAGACGATGGTCTGGCCATAAGCTCTGATCTCGTCGACGTCGGCGTAGCAGTCCAGGATCCAGTCCAACGCCTGCTGCGGCGGGGTGACGTTGTCGCCCTTGGAGCAGAACACAACGATCGGCGAACGAATGTTGCGCAAATCGACCTTGCGGCCGTCGGACATCTCGATCTTGCCGGCTGCGAGATTGTTGCCGATGAAGAGCTCGTCGACGATGAACTGGATTTCCTCGGCATTGAGATTGACGTGTCCGCCCCACCAGCGCTCGAAATCCAGATAGCGTTCCGCCTCGGTATCGACTTTGGAGTAGACGTTGTACTGCTTGGTCCAGAGCGTATTCGACGGGTTCTGGTTCTCGAAATTCTGCACCAGCCAGGCGCCGTCAAACTTGCCGGCACCGAGATCGCTCGTGAGCGCCGTGAGCCAGCTTCCGCCCAGCAGGCCGCCGGAATAGCGCATGGGGTATTTGCCATGCACGCCTGCCCAGTAGGCCAGCGGCGCACCGGCGATGATCAGCGGCCCGAATAATTCCGGCCGCAGTGACGCCAGGATCATGACGGCCCAGCCGGCCTGACAATTGCCAATCACGCAGGGCTTTCCGTCGGCGTCCGGATGACGGCTGATGACGGTCTCGATGAAGATGGCTTCCGCGCGCGCGATGCGTTCGATGGTCTGCCCGGGCATCGGCTCCGGAAGGAAGCCGATGAAGTAGCAGGGATGCCCCGCCTTCATGGCGACGCCGATCTCGCTATCGGCCTTGAAGCCGCCGATGCCGGGTCCATGGCCGGCGCGCGGATCGACCACGACGAACGGACGCCGGCTCATGTCGATCTCAACATCCTTCGGCGGAACGATGCGCACCAGCGCGTAGTTGACCGGTTCGTCCAGCTTCCGGCCGTCCGTGATCAATTCAGCAGCATATTGCAGCACATGCGGCGCGGTCTGGGCGACGTGCTCGCGATACTGGTCGCCACGCTGGCGCATGATGTCCAGGAACAGGACGCTGCGCTGTCCCGCATCGACCATGTATTCCACGGCCGAGGCGACCAGCCCCGACATTGGGCCATCAGGCAGCTTTAAGTCTTTGATCGCCATGTTCGACCTCGTCGTCGCGCGAGGTCATTCAAAAAGGTCGGCGGTCGCTGACGTTGATTTAGGTCAACGGTTGGCGACGGTGTTCGCGTCAATCGGGATCGACCAACCGCCCCGCGGGGGGCGCCGCAATCGGGCCGCGGGAGAACTTAAGTGCCGGATGCCGCAAATTACAGCCGCCAGGAGAGACTACGCGACGGACAATTGGTCGATATCCGGGCGCTTCGTCCCGAGGACGAGCCCGACATGCTTGCCGCGCTCGAGGAGACAAGCGCTCAATCGCTCCGACGCCGCTTCTTTGTGACGAAGCGTCATTTTTCCGAACGGGAGCGCGCTTTTTTCATGGAACCCGATTTCAGAAACCACGTGGCACTGGTTGCGTGCACGGAAGAGGCCAGCCGCAGCATGATCATCGGCGGTGGTCGCTATGTCATATTCGAGCCTGGACGGGCCGAAGCAGCTTTCGTCGTGATCGATGCCTGGCAGGGACGCGGCGTTGGCGGGCTGCTGACGCACCATCTGATCGCTATCGCCCGCGAGGCCGGTTTGACGGAGTTGACCGCGGAAGTGCTACCGGAGAACGCAGCGATGCTCCGCGTCTTCGACAAGTTTGGCTTCAAGCCCGCAACGATCCGCGAACCCGGTGTAATTCACATGGCATTGAAGCTGTCCTAATACGCGGCCGGCACGAGAGCTCCAGCATCGAGAGAAATGGCGGCGGCGCGTCGCGCCACCGTCCGTTGGTACCGGCACCTCCAAACGCGCGCCCTCATCCCAAGCCTGAATTTTCCGCCGCGCGCGATCTGTCAGGCGAGCGTCAGCCTGTTCGTCTAGCTTCGCAACATGTCGGCCGCCGACACACGCCGCCCCTCAGCAATCCCGGACACTGGCGACACCGCCCAGGGCGTCGCTGGTTGCGAGGCCCGGTTGGATTCGCGTCCATTTCCGGGCCTCGTTTGCTGCCTCAAAAGAAAACGGCGCCCCCAAAGGAGCGCCGCCCGAAACTCTTCGTCGCTGCGTTGGCTCAGTAGCCGCAGGACGCGCAGCCCATCTGCACCGGCGCGTAATAGGAATACCCCGGCGAAACCATCTCGACGCGCTGGCGCGTGGCGTATTGCGGCGGGATGCGTTCGTACTGGACGCTCGGCGGTGCCACCATCACGGTCTGCGGCACCATCACGGTGCGGTACTGCGCCGGCGAGCGGTGCGCGACGGTCGCGCCGGGCGACACCATCACGGTCTCGTCGACGGTGCGGTATTGCGGTTGCACGTATTGCTGCTGGTAGCAGGTCTGGCACGGCGGCGGCGCGTAGCAATTATAGCAGCCGGCGGAGGCCGCGCTCGTCATGGAAATCGCGGCGACGACTGTTGAGAAAACGACAGCGAGAGTACGAGACATTGTGGTGGTGCCCCAGTTGCCCAAAATGGATTTGCGAAGGTCGCGAGCAGTATACGCTGCAACATCTTGAGCTGCCGAACTTCGTCGAGGCATCCTTAATGCGAACGGCCGGCTTGCGCCGGCCGTTCAGAACTTGTTGACCATCGCGCGAGGCGCGGACGGTGCAGCGCTTATTCCGTACGCCGCTTCACCTCACGCACCGCACCGCGTGCGGCGCTGGTGGTGAGTGCTGCGTAAGCCTGAAGCGCGGTCGAGACGTTGCGCTTGCGGCCCGTCGCCTGCCAGGCGGCATCGCCCTTCGCCTCTTCTGCCGCGCGGCGCTTGGCGAGTTCCTCGTCGGAGACCTCCAGGCTGATGCTGCGGTTCGGGATGTCGATGGCGATGCGGTCGCCGGTGCGGACGAGACCGATGTTGCCGCCTTCGGCCGCTTCCGGCGACAGATGACCGATCGACAGGCCGGATGAGCCGCCGGAGAAGCGGCCATCAGTGACGAGCGCGCAGGCTTTGCCGAGGCCCATCGATTTCAGATAGCTCGTCGGATACAGCATCTCCTGCATGCCGGGGCCGCCGCGCGGGCCTTCGTAGATGATGACCACGATCTCGCCGGCAACGACCTTGCCGCCCAGAATGCCTTCCACAGCGGCGTCCTGGCTTTCGAACACGCGTGCCGGGCCGGAGAACTTCAGGATCGAGGCGTCCACGCCCGCGGTCTTCACGATGCAGCCGTCCTGCGCGAGGTTGCCGTAGAGCACGGCGAGACCGCCATCCTTGCTGAAGGCATGCTCGAGATTGCGGACCACCCCCTTCTCGCGATCGCTATCGAGCTCGTCGTAACGGCGCTCCTGGCTGAAGGCGACCTGCGTCGGAATGCCGCCGGGCGACGCGCGGAAGAACGTGCGGACAGACTCGCTCTTGGAGCGCTTGATGTCCCAGCGCTCCAGCGCGTCGTTCATGGTCGGCGCGTGCACGGTCGAGACCGAGGTGTCGATCAGGCCGGCGCGGTCGAGCTCGCCCAGAATGCCCATGATGCCGCCGGCGCGATGCACGTCCTCGACATGGACGTCGGCGACCGATGGCGCGACCTTGCACAGCACGGGCACGCGGCGCGACAGCCGGTCGATGTCCTGCATGGTGAACTCCACCTGCCCTTCATGGGCCGCCGCCAGCAGATGCAGCACGGTGTTGGTCGAGCCGCCCATGGCGATATCCAGCGTCATCGCGTTCTCGAACGCCTTGAAGTTGGCGACGTTGCGCGGCAGCACGGAGGCATCGTCCTGCTCGTAATAGCGGCGCACGATATCGACGATGGTGTGGCCGGCCTCGACGAACAGGCGCTTGCGGTCTGCATGGGTCGCCACCACCGTGCCGTTGCCGGGCAATGCGAGGCCAAGCGCTTCGGTCAGGCAATTCATCGAATTGGCCGTGAACATGCCCGAGCAGGAGCCGCAGGTCGGACACGCCGAGCGCTCGATCACCTTGACGTCCTCGTCGCTGACCTTGGAGTCGGCGGCCGCCACCATGGCGTCGATGAGGTCGACGGCCTTGGTCTTGCCCTGCAGCGTGACCTTGCCGGCCTCCATCGGGCCGCCCGAGACGAACACGGCGGGGATGTTGAGCCGCAGCGCGGCCATCAGCATGCCGGGCGTGATCTTGTCGCAGTTGGAGATGCAGACGAGGCCGTCGGCGCAGTGCGCGTTGGCCATGTACTCGACGCTGTCGGCGATCAGCTCGCGCGACGGCAGGCTGTAGAGCATGCCGTCATGGCCCATGGCGATGCCGTCATCGACCGCGATGGTGTTGAATTCCTTGGCGACGCCGCCGGCCTGCTCGATCTCGCGCGCCACGAGCTGGCCGAGGTCCTTGAGGTGGACGTGGCCGGGCACGAACTGGGTGAAGGAGTTCACGACCGCGATGATCGGCTTGCCGAAATCGGCATCCTTCATGCCCGTCGCGCGCCAGAGGCCGCGGGCGCCCGCCATGTTGCGGCCGTGGGTGGTGGTGCGGGAGCGATAGGCTGGCATGGCGGTTTCCGTCCTCGGTTGGGTCAGCCGGGCGGAAAAATGGAAGCCGCCTCAGGCCTTTCCGGCCGGATAGCGCACGGGCTGGGCGCGCGCAACGGGAACTTGCCCCGAAACGGCCCGGATCGGCCAAGCGCAGGCCTCCCCTGCTCCCGGCGCGGGTTATTGCAGGGTCGCGGCAGCGCCGGACGGACGCTGCAGCAGCTAGCGCTTCGGCTTGGGCAGCACAATTCTCCCCTGGGAGGCAATGCCGCCCCACTTGGCGGACCACCCGACTTCCGAGGCCGAGAATGGCTCGATGCCTGCATGACCCCCGGCACCCTGCAGTGCAAACAGGGCGCCCTGGGGATCCACACATCGTGCGATCCAGCAGCCATCAGGCAATTCGATCGGACCCTGGAGGATCCGGCCTCCACCAGCATTCACATGCTTCGTCGCAGCGCCGATGTCGTCGACATTGAAGTAATGCAGCCAACATGGCTGCGCTACGCTCGAAAGTTTGGTCAGCATGCCGCCGGCCGTTTGCCCGCCGGCCGAAAACAATTGATACCAGTCCGCTGGATCGGTTTGAGCGTCAGCCTTCTGCCAACCAAATAGTTCTCTGTAGAAATCGAAGATCACGGTCCGGTCGGCGGCCAATAGCTCATGCCAGCCTACGCGCCCCGGCTCGTCCAGCCGGCCCGGTTTCCATCGGCCATATGTCGGTTTCTCGATCAGCCCGAACGTCGCTTTCTGCGGATCGGCAGCGACTGCTATTCGGCCAATATTGGTGTCGGTCGGCGGCACAAAGATCGTGCCTTCGAGACGCCTGATCTGCGCGGCAGCCCCGTCCAGGTCGTCGACAGCGACGTAACCCATCCATCTCGGCGTTGCCCCTGATCTCCGCCCCTCTTCCGGGATATCCATAAGGCCGCCCAGCGGGGTGCCGCCGCTACGAAGCACCGTGTAAGGCAGTTCCGGAGTCGATTCATCCGTCACGCCCCAGCCGACGACCTTGCGATAGAATGCGCCCGCCGCCGCGACGTCCGTGGTCAGCAGTTCGTACCAAGCGAAACGTCCGAGTTGATCCGCCACGCCGATCTCTCCGTTCAAACCTGGAAGCGATTGCGGCACTGCACCAAGTTGCACGCGCACCGAGAGCGCGGATCGTTGACGCGGCCGTGCCGATTGCCGTTCATAAAGATGAATACATCCCGAACGTGCAGCGCCGCGCTTTTGTGCGCGTAATTGTTGCCCGCGTTATTTCCTGGGCGTAGACTTACCGCGGCTGGGATACTTCTTGCAATGCTCGGAGGTTCGACCATGCGGCAGGCGAAGAAGACTTCTAAAGGGAAGAAGCGAGTAACCAAAGTCGCCGTGCCGGCGTTCGGAGCCGCAGGGTTGACGTTCTCGCTGGCGGGAGGCGCATCGGCGTCCGCCGTGCCGACACCCGACATACAACAATTGCCGCACCTTGGAACGGGCCAGGCAATCACGCTCGATGAAGAGGAAATGGCTGACGTCAGCCTGGCCACCTTCCATCTCTTCGACAAGGAAAACGCCGGTAGCCGCGTGCAGCTGGCATGGCGCGGATGCGGCGGTTGCCGCGGCTGCGGAGGCTGTCGGGCTTGCCGTGGTTGCCGATGTGGCGTCGGTTGCCGATGTGCGGGTTGTGCAGTTGGCTGTGCTGTCGGCTGTGGCGTTGGTGTGGTGGGATGCGCCGTATCATGCGCGGGTTGCTGCGCATCGTGGGGCCGCTGCCGCGTGTGCTAGACCCCGGCGCATTCCGAATGTCAAATTCACGGGTTGATAGGTCATTGGCCGGCCTCAAGAAAGGGTCCGGCCAATTGCTTGATTTCGCTACGACGCCTGCATCGGCGGCTTGCGGGTGACAGCTGAATTCGCTTCAATTCTCTGGGAAAATGCCGGCGCGCGGTCACGACGATCCATCTTGCGCCGGGGATCTAGCGTGACGGCAACAGGATCAGCGTGCTGACTCAATGACTGCAACTCGCAAGACCCGCGTTGCGCGGCAGACCCGCAAAGACATTCTCCGATTTGCACCGAACTTCACCGCTTACGTACTGCCTCCCGATGCGGTTTGTCTCTATTCCGAGAACCGCAAATTCTTCCTGCACGGCGAGCTCTACTGCGCCCTCGCCACTGCGATCGGGCAACACGGCAAGGCCGGGTCGGAGATCATTCGCCAGCTTTCGAAGCGCTTCCCGGCCGACAAGATCGAGGAAGCAATCAAGCGGCTGCTCGATCGCCGATATGTCGTTGCGCGGACCCCGAAAGCGTTCGACGACGCCGTCGGCGGTTTCCTGGCAAGCCTCGGCATGCCCCTGGAGATCGCGGAACAAAATCTTCGCAATTGCCCCGTTCAGGTCGAGTCGATTGACGTCAAAGGCGCCAAGGAGCTGACCGCGGCCTTGGGTAAGCTCGGCGTTCAAATCGCCAAGCGCTCGCCGAAGCTCACGATCACGCTGGTGAACGATTATCTTGACAGGCGACTTGCTGAACTGAACCAGGAACGTGTGGCCGGCAAGACGTCCTGGTTGCTGGTACAGCCATCCGGCGCGTTTCCGCTGGTCGGGCCCATGTTCAAACCGGGCGAGAGCGCCTGCTGGACCTGCCTGTTCGATCGCATGATCCGCAACCGGGAGATCAAGGGGTTTCTTGACCGGGGACCGGCGCGTGCGGTTGCCATGTCGCCTCTCGTCAGAGAAAGCGTCGGCAAGACTGGAATCCATTTTGCGGCAGTCGAGATCGCCAAGGCAATTGCCTCGGATTTTCGCACCGATTTGTGCGATCACATCGCAAGCTTCGACCTGACCGGCGCCGCCATCGCCAAGCACTACGTGACGCGACGTCCGCAATGTCCGACCTGCGGCAGCAGGAAGCTGAACAACCCGCGCCGATCTCCGGCCCTGGTCGAGATTGCCGAGGGCAAGAGACTCGTCATGACCAGCGGTGGATATCGCACCGTGACGTCGCGGTCGACGGTGTCGCGCTTCCGCAAGCATGTGAGCCCGCTGACCGGCGTGGTCACCCGGCTCGAGCGGATCGACGTCGACCTGCCGATGAACACCAATTACTTCGCCCAGCACAATTTCTCCGCGCCGGCCCACAGCATCGACCAGCTCAGGTCCGGATTGAGCGGGGGCAGTTTTGGCAAGGGCTCGACGGCTGAACAGGGCGAGGCAAGCGCGCTGATGGAATCGATCGAACGCTATTCTGGCATTTTCCAGGGCGATGAGATCAGGACGACGCGCCGCTTTGTCGATTTCGCGCCTGGCGACGCGCTTCTTCCCAACGACGTCCAGCTCTTCAGCGAAACGCAGTTCAAGACCAGGTTTCTGCAGCAGCCGGACGATCCCCATCCGGTGCCCGAGCCGTTCGATCCCTCGACGAGGACCGAGTGGTCGCCGGTCTCGTCGTTGCGCGACAAACGCTTCAAATATCTGCCGACCGGCCTCCTATACTTCTTCTATGGCGGCTTTCATACGGATTCCAACGGCTGCGCGGCCGGCAACACCCGCGACGAAGCCATCGTTCAGGGCTTCCTCGAACTGATCGAGCGCGATGCCTACGCGATCTGGTGGTATAACCGGGTGCAACGCGCCGAGGTCGATCTCGGGCAATTCGACGATTTCTATGTTCGGGATCTCCAGGCTCAATTTGCGGAAGCTGGGCGCAAGCTGTGGGTGCTCGACATCACCACGGACCTCGGCATTCCGACTTACGTGGCGATCATGCACTGGATGCAGAATGGACACGAGAATATCGAGTTCGGTTCCGGCGCGCATTTCGACCGCCATATAGCGCTGCTGCGATCCCTCACCGAACTGACCCAATTTATGTCCGTCGGCATGATGGGCGGCGCAAGCGGCGAGAAGCCGACCCTCGACGGTGTCACGCCGCTACGCCTGGAAGACTACCCGTTCCTGACACCGAGCGACCACCCGATCGTCCCCCCGGCGCCGAGCCTCAAGCTTCACGACAATACGCGTGACCAGGTCGTCGCCTGCGTCGAGATCGCCGCCCGTGCAGGCTACGATTTCCTCGTCCTCGACCAGACACGTCCCGACGTCGAGGTTCCGGTCGTCAGAGTCCTCGTTCCCGGCCTGCGTCACTTCTATCGCCGTTTCGCACCGGGTCGCCTTTACGATGTGCCGGTGAAGCTCGGATTGTTGGACCGGCCGCGACCGGAAAGCGATCTGACTTCATTCCTTCCACACACCTGAAGGGCTGCTCTTTCGTGCGCGCTCCCCGGAAAAAGCCGACCAGGAAGATCGCGCCAGACATTGCCGCCCGGTTGAGCCATAATTTCTCCCTCCAGATGCAGCCGGACGGAAACATCACCGCCATTCTGGGCGACTATTCCGTTAACCTCGGACAATTCAGCGCGGCCGCGATGGACTGCGCGCGACATCTGAGCACCGGCCTTCCGCTCGCGTCCTTTGCGGGCAAGAGCGCCCTCGCGAGAGACGTCGACGCCCTGGTGCGTCGCTTGGCCCGGCAGGGGCTTCTGGAATACCGCCTCTCCTCTTCGCGTAACACACAGGACTTCGTGGTCATCGAGCCCCAAGTCCCCGAATACTGGCCGCGGCGCGCGAAGCTGGGCAGTCGTGACACCATCGTGCTATCGCGCTTTGCCTTTCTGCGCCGGCGCGGCAACGAGCTGGTGCTGGAATCGCCACGCGCCGGCGCGTTGTTCCGGATTGGCGATCCCGCCATCGCCGCCACCCTTGCGGCGCTGTCGCAGCCTCGGAAGATCGGCAAGCTCAACCAGAAGGTGGCTTCCTCCACCCTCCATCTGCTCGAACTGTTGCTGGACAGCCAGATCTTGCTCAAGCTCGATGCGAAAGACGGAGAAGGCCTGCGGGTGAACGAAGGCGACGGCAACCTCGTACTCTGGGATTTCCACGATCTGGTGTTTCACACGCGGAGCACAGAGGGTCGGCAAGCCAATCCGGTCGGCGCCGCCTTCACCTATGCCGGCGTCGTTCCGCCGTCGCCGGCGGTGCGTCCGCCCTGGGCCGGCAGCAAGATTGACCTGCGCAAATTCTCCTCCCCGGAGTCGAACTCCCGTTTCCCGAAGCTGTTGCGCGAACGCCATTCAACACGGGATTTCGACGACAAGAATCCGGTCACGCTCGGCGAACTCGCGCAGTTCCTCGACACCAGCGCGCGCGTCTTGTCCGAATGGACGAGCGAGCCGTATTTCGAAGGCGGTTCCGACGTCACCTACAGCACAAGGCCTTATCCGTCGGCGGGCAGCGCGTACGAGCTGGAATTGTACCTTACCGTCGCGAACTGCGACGGGCTTGCGCGCGGACTCTACCACTACGATGCAGGGAGCCACGCGCTAGTCGCCATCAGCGCCTCCCCCCAACAACTCCAGGCGCATTTGGCGGCTGCCCGGTTCGCCATGGACGCGCCGGGTCAGCCACAAATCCTCATCACGATCGCTGCGCGTTTTGGGCGGGTCTCCTGGAAATACAGCTCAATCGCATATTCGCTGATCCTGAAGGATGTCGGCAGCCTGATTCAGACGCTTTACCTGACGGCAACCGATATGGGCCTCGGCGGCTGCGCCATTGGCAGCACCAACATCGATCTGTTCGCGAAAATGACGGAGTTGGAATTCCATATCGAGGGCCCGGTCGGTCAATTCGCGCTCGGGCGCGGCAGGACGCCGGAGGTCCAAGGCTAGAAGCGGGTGTCCGACGGCAAATCGGCGCACGCGTCAGGCCCGTCGCCCTATTGCAGGGTTGGATCGAGCCGGTCGCGCAGCCAGTCGCCGATCACGGAGACGGCCAGCGTGGTGATCACGATGGTGGTCGCCGGCGCCAGCATGATCCAGGGCGCCCGGGTCAGGTACTCGCGGCCATAGCCGACCATGTTGCCGAGGCTGGTCATCGGCGGCTGCACGCCGAGGCCGAGGAAGGACAGGCCGGATTCCATCAGGATCACCTCGGGGAAGACGAGCGTGGTCGAGACGATCAGGGTCGAGGCGATGTTGGGCAGGATATGCCTAAGGTAAATCCGCGACGGCGTGGCCCCTAATTGGCGAACGGCCGCGGCATAGCCTTGCGCATTGGCGGAGATGGCGAGGCCGCGGGCGATGCGGGCGTAGCGCTCCCAGCCGAACAGACCCATCAGGCCGATCAGCAGCGGCAGCGAATTGCCGAAGAAGGCGAGCACTGCGAGCGCCATGATCAGGAACGGCATGCTGGCCTGGAAGTCGGTCAGCATCAGCACGAACTGCTCGACGGCTCCGCGAAAGTGCGCGGCGAGGAAGCCGAGCGTGGTGCCGACGATCGCCGAGATCGCGGTCGCGCCGAAGGCGATCAGGAGCGAGATGCGGATCGAGACGAGGAGCCGCGACAGCACGTCGCGGCCGAGCTCGTCGGTGCCGAGCCAGTGCGCAACATTGCCGGGCGCAGCCAGCCGGTTGCGCAGGTCGAGCTGGGTGAAGCTGTAAGGCGCGATTTTCTCGGCGAACGCCGCGATCACCAGCATGGCGACGATCCAGCTGATCGCGAGTGCGACAGAGACAGGGATCGCGGGAAGGCTGATGCGGCGGCGGACAGCCGTGTCCTTCAGCGTCGTATCGGTCATGCGTGGGCTCCCTTGGCGCGGAGGCGCGGATCGAGGAAGCCGTAGAGGAAATCGACAATCAGATTGGACGTGACCATGGTCATCGCGACCAGCAACAGGATGCATTGCACGACGGCAAGGTCGCGGTTGGCGACGGCGACGACCAGCAGGCGCCCTACTCCCGGCCAGGCAAACACGCTCTCGACCACGACCGCGCCGGCGATCAGCGTGCCCACCATGAAGCCGAGGATGGTGACGGTCGGGATCGCCGCGTTCGGCAGCGCATGCGACGTCACCACCTTGCGCCACGGCACGCCCTTGGCCGAGGCGGTGCGGATATAGGGCTGGCCCAGCACCTCCAGCATGGCGCTGCGGGTGAAGCGCGCCAGCACCGCGGCGCCGCCGAGACTGAGTGTCACGATTGGCAGGATGGCGTGACGCCAGCTGTCCTGCCCGCCCGACGGCAGCCAGCCGAGCTGCACGGCGAAGACGAGCACGAGCAGCAGCGCAAGAACAAAACTCGGCACGGTGAAGCCGGCGACCGCCGTCATCATCACGGCGCGATCGATTCCCGAACCCCGGTGCAGCGCCGCGTAGATGCCGGCGGGAATGCCGAGCGCGACCTTGAAGAAGAACGCCGGCAGCGTCAGCGCCAGCGTTGCCGGAATCCGCTCCAGCACGAGCTCGATCGCCGGTCGCCCGTCGCGCATGGAGCGGCCGAGCTCGCCCTTGGCGATGGCGCCGAAGTAGTCGAGGTACTGGAACCAGATGGGATCATCGAGCCCCCAGGCCTTGCGGAAGGCGGCGAGCACTTCCGGCGGCGCCTCCGGTCCCAAAATCATCAGCGCGGGGTCGCCGGAGAGGCGTAGCACCACGAAGGCGAAGGTGACGACGAGCACGATCGTCAGCGCCGCGCGTCCGATCCGAATGGCAAGGTAGCGTCCCATCAGGCCGCGTCCCGCGTCTCGGCCTGCGGCCCCGTCACGAGGTGGCAGGCGACTTGCCTGTCACCGCTGACGGCCGACAGCACCGGCACCTCGCTCGCGCAGCGCGCGATAGCGCGCGGGCAGCGCGGATGGAAGGCACAGCCTTGGGGCCTGGCCGCCGGGTTCGGCGGATCGCCTGCCAGCACGATGCGGCCCGCGCTGCGGCGGCCCGGTGCCGGCGAGGCTGAGACCAGCGCCTGCGTATAGGGGTGTTCGGGACGCGCGAAGAGATCATCGGCGCTGCCGATCTCGACGATGCGGCCGAGATACATCACGGCGACGACATTGCTGATCTGCCTGACAACGCGTAGATCGTGGCTGATGAACAGCAGCGTCAGCCCGAGCTGCGCCTGGAGGTCGCAAAGCAGGTTCACCACCTGCGCCTGGATCGAGACGTCGAGCGCGCTGACCGGCTCGTCGCAGACGAGGAAATCCGGCTTTGTCGCCAGTGCCCGCGCCAGCACGATACGCTGACGCTGGCCGCCGGAGAGCGCGCCCGGATAGCGCGCGCCATGCGCCGGTGTCAGCTCGACCGCGCGCAGCAATTCGCGCACACGCTCCTCGCGTTCGGCCTGCGTGCCGAGACCGTGAATGTCCAGGGGTTCGCGGATTTGGGCTGCGACCGGCAACCGCCGGTCCAGCGCCCCCAGCGGATCCTGGAAGATCATCTGCATGCGCGCCCGCTGCGCGCGCCACGCCTTCGTGCCTGGCGCGGCCATCGCCTTGCCGTCGAACCGCACCTCGCCGCGATCGGGCGGCTCGAGGCCAAGCACGATACGACCCGTGGTCGACTTGCCCGAGCCGGACTCGCCGACGAGGCCGAGCGTCTCGCCCTTGCGGATCGCAAGTGACAAGCCGTCGACCGCGTGAACCGCTGTGCTGCGGCCGAACATCCCGGAGCGCATCGCGTAGCTGCGCGAGATCGAGGACACCTCGACGAGCGGCGCGCTCATTCGGCGGCGATCCCGAGCAGCGCGCGGCGCGAGGCCTCGGCACGGATGCAGGCAACCACGCGATCGTTCGCGATCGGCGCCAGGCTCGGCACGGCAAGTCCGCACGGCTCGGCCGCCAGCACGCAGCGCGGCGCGAAGGCGCAGCCGCTTGGCATGTGCGCGGGATCGGGAACGGTCCCCGGAATCGCCGTGAGACGCCGACGCGGTCCGTCGAGCGGCGGCAGTGCGCCGATCAGGCCCTGCGCGTAGGGATGCACCGGATCGGCAAAGAGCTGGTTGGCGGGCGCCTGCTCGACGATGCGGCCGGCATACATCACGGCGACGCGGTCGCAGTTTTCCGCGACGACGCCGAGATCATGGCTGATCAGCACCATCGCCATGCTCATCTCGCGGCGGATGGTCGAGAGCAGCTCCAGGATCTGCGCCTGGATGGTGGCGTCGAGCGCCGTGGTCGGCTCGTCCGCGACGAGGAGATCGGGATTTCCGGCCAGCGCCATCGCGATCATGATGCGCTGGACCTGGCCGCCCGAGAATTCGTGCGGATAGGCTTCGAGCCGCCGCGTCGCATCGGGAATGCCTACGAGATCGAGCAGCCGCCGCGCTTCGGCTCTCACCGCCTCGCCCGAGAGAGCGCGATGCAGCGCCAAAGCCTCGCAGAGCTGCTTGCGAATGGTGAGCACCGGATTGAGTGCGCTTGCGGGGTCCTGAAAAATCATGGCGACCCGCCCGCCCCGCACCCGGTCAAGCTCACCCGCGGGTGCGCCGAGGATTTCGCGTCCGTCGAGCCGCACGGAGCCCGAGACTTTTGCATGCCGCGGCAAGAGGCCAAGTGCAGCAAGCCACGTCACTGACTTGCCGGAGCCGGACTCGCCGACGAGGCCGAGGGCCTCGCCCTTCTGCAAAGCGAGATCGACACCGCGCAGGACCGCTACGCCGTTGAAGGCGACGCTGAGGCCCTGGATGCTGATCAGCGGCGTCGCCACTTAAGCCTCGAAATTGCCGGCGCGGAAATCCATCGCGAATGCCGGCGACGCCTTCCACTTGATCGACTTTGGCTTTGCGGTGAAGGTCGCGTTCTGGTGCAGCACCGTATAGGCGGGATCCTCGCGCTCGGCGATCTCCAGCATGCGGTGGAACGCCTTCTTGCGGGCGGCCCGGTCGGTCGAGGTCTCCAGGAACTCCGAAAGCTTGTTCAGTTCGGCGTTGGTCCACTCGCCGATCTGCTGCTGCTGGCCGTTCGGGCCGTGCTGGGCGACCAGCGACGAGACGGGGTCGTTGAAGGCCGCCGAGTTCGACCAGTCGCGCACCGCGCGGGTCGGCGCGCGTTCCATGATCTGCGACCAGTTCTCCTTGGTCTCGATCTGGACGTTGAGGCCGACCGACTTCCACATCTCGACCAGCACCTGCGCGGTCGCGACCTGGTTGGTGTAGTAGTTGTTCAGCAGGCGATAGGGAATCGGATCGCCCTTGTAGTTGGCCTGCTTCAACAGATCCTGCGCGAGCTTCGGATCGTAAGCCGGCACGCTCCAGTCGGCGTTGAACATGTCGCCGTAGAATTCCCACTGAAGGCCTTTCGGCACGCGGGTACGGCCCGCCCACAGGCTGTCGACGATCGCCTGGCGGTCGATCGCGTGGGTGAAGGCGCGCCGCACCAGGGGATTGGCGAGCTGGGCGTGGTTCTTGTCGAACACGGTCAGGCGGTGATTGAGGATGGTGCCGCCCTGCACTTCGAACGCAGAGTTCTTCTCGATGCCGGCAATCTGGTCCGGCGGGATGTCGCAGGCGAACTGGTATTCGCCCGACAGCAGCCCGTTGATGCGGCTCGCGACCTCGGGCACTTCGAGGAAACGGATGCGCTTCAGCGGCGGCCGGCCGCCCCAATATTCGTCATGCGCTTCGAGGGTCAGCGACACGTCGGGCTTGAGCTCGACGACCTTGTACGGGCCCGTCGTGATCGGCTTGCGCGCCCAGTCGAGATAGCTCGCGGACTGCTCCCAGGCGCGGCGGTTCATGATGTCGGAGCCGTAGCGCGACAGCCGGCCCTCGATCGTGACGTCGGGCGTCGCGTTGTAGAAGCGCACCGTGTACTTGTCGACGGCATCGACGCGCACGAGGTCCGGCCAGATGCGGCGGGCGACCGCCGGCACATCAGGCGGCAATTCCTTGCCCGGGCGCGGCGTCGGGATCTTCTCGAAGGCCTGGATGGTGGAGCGGCTCTTGGCCTCGGTCTCGCCGAACATGCGCTCGCGGCTGAAGGTGAAGACGACGTCTTCGGCCGTCAGCTCGTCGCCATTGTGGAACTTCACGCCCTGGCGCAGCTTCACCTCGACGGTCTGGTCGTCGATGCGGCGCCACTCGGTGGCGAGGCCCGGCACGGCCTCCAGGCTGCCGCGCCAGTTCTTGGAGATCAGGCCCTCCCAGATCGAGGAGAAGAACACGCGCTCGCCGACGTTCGATTGCTCGCGCAGCACGTCGAGCACGTTCGAATTCGTCACCTTTTGAACGGCAATCGTCACCGACGGGCGGTTGTCGGCCTGCCCGATCGCAAAGCGCGGCAGGAGAAGCGTGCCCGCGGCAGCGCCGCCGGACTTCAGGATGGTGCGACGGGTGAGTTTGCTCATGACGATAAGCCCTGACCTTTGTGATGCCGGTTATTCAGCGAGACCGAGCGCGGCCAGATGGGCTGCGCCGGCGCGAACGTCGTCGTGGTTGCGGAGTTCGAGAATCAGCCGCGGGTTGGAGGTCAGCCGGCCCAGCGCGCGGAACACGGCCACCCACGGGATGTTGCCTTCGCCAGGCGCCCAGTGCCGGTCGGCAAAGCCGTCGGTGTCCTGGAGGTGCACATGCGTCAGCATGTCGCCGGCGGTTTCGACGTAGTAATCGACCGGCGGAGCGCCGGTGGAAATGTGGGCATAGTTGGCGTGGCCAGTGTCGAGGGAGACGCGGACCTTGTTGCTTTCGAGCGCCTTGGCGAGGCGCACGCGGTCGCGCGGATCCTTGTCCTCGATGTTCTCGATGACGACCTCGCAGCCGATCGTCTCGGCGCGCGCAATCACCTCGGCGAGCGTCGTCTTGACGCGTTCGACGAGATTGCCGCGGTTATCGGGATAGAGGTCGAGATTGTTGTGGTCCCAGGTCGTGAACGGCGAATGGATCACCATCTGCGTCGCGCCGAGGAATTCCGCGGCATCGAGGCCCTGAAGCAGGCGCTTCGTCACCGCCTTGCGGATCAAGGGATCATGGCTGTCGATCTTGAAGCCCCAGAACGGGCCGTGAATGCCGAGCCGGCCGGTATGGCCCGAGAGCATCTGCTTGATCTCGCTGGCCGCACTCCGCCAATCGCCGTCGAGCAAATCCGCGCGGAAAAAGTCCTGGATCTCGAGATCGCGCTGCCGTTCCAGAAGCCAGTCGCGGTGAGCAGGGATCGATTTGATGGACAATGCTGCGCCCAGCACCGGCTTCGACATGGTTTGCTCCTTGACCGTCAGCGATGACGGGAGCAGCGCTAGACCAGTTAAGTGACAGGCCCGTGAAATGCAGGTGCCGCGGCGATGCGCTGATGTGGACATCCCCGCCGATCGCCTGCATCGAATTCAGGCAGCAGCGATCGCAGCAGATGCGGACAAATGCACCAGTGTGCAGCATCAAGCGCGTTCGTGTCCGTAGTGACACGGAATGGAATCCTAACCATACTTCGCGTACATCGCGCGCATCGATCGGCGGCCTTCCAGGGGCATCACCCTCTGATCGCGCTACATGGGGTTGGGGG
>NZ_JADPIU010000026.1:0-133547 GCF_023073075.1 Bradyrhizobium sp. 61
CTTCCTCCTCAACCTGATTGCCTGCAACCTCGGCCCGAAGCTGAAGACTACACCTGGAAGCGAAAGTCTCACTCAGTGGAGTGCTTCCGCTCGTGGCCCGAAGCAGCGGAGAGACGACGGGCAGAGCATGTCCGCTCTGCCCGGGCACTTCAGACGTCAATCTGTTCCGCTATTGCCAGGGCGTCATCGACTTCGATGCCCAGATACCGGACGGTGCTTTCAATCTTGGTATGACCGAGCAGGAGTTGGACGGCTCTCAAGTTGCCCGTCCGCCTGTAGATCAGGGTTGCCTTTGTTCGACGCAGTGAGTGTGTCCCGAAGATGTGGGGGTCTAAGCCGACGCTGGCGATCCACCCAGCGAGCTGGGGCGATATCACCGACCTTAAGCGCCACAACGTCGCAGCCGCGGAGCTTACTGCCGATGGCGAGATTGAACATAGCAAGGTCCCGAACGCGCCCCTCGACTTGAAGCTTCGTACGAATGGACCACACGTGCTTGGGCCGGAGTGGCGGCTTCGCTCCGACGATCTTCCCCTTATTCCAGGGGATGCGCTTCGAAACCACTTCGGTAACACTTGAGATGTCAGGCATGATGGCTTCCTCAGTTAGTGAGGTGCGCCATATTGGAGCCGGTAAACTCCTGAAAGAACGTCGGCTTTCAGATCGTTCGAGACGTGGTTCAGGCTCGATCCAACCGATCAGGTGGCGGTTTTGACCCCTTCCGGACATGCCACCAGGTCGGTTCTGGCAAATCGCGGCGTAGTGCCGGAGCATGCGGTTGGTGCGGAGAGCGAGCGGATGCTGAGTTTCAATGATCCGAGGTGGAGCGCCACACCACGATACGAAAGGATGGGGAGGTCCATTGCTACTGGCGCCTTGAGGCCGCGCATCTCAACGACCTCCCTTGGTCTTACTCCGCTGGCCGGACCAGCCATTTCCGGAAGAATGCGAGCACGTCGGCGTTGAACTCTGCATGGAACGCGCCCCGGTCGAAGCCGGGCGCATCCGCGCAGAGTTCGGGCCGCTCTTTGACCAGCGCCGGCGGACATAGGAAGAAGGCGAAATGTCCGGCGTTCGAAACCACGCGATATTCGTGTTGGGCCGGAAGGTTTGCGTCCACAGCCGCGACATCGTGGAGCAGCACGCCGTCCCCACCCCGTTCCGATGCCCAGAGTTGAACCGGCGCCTTGAGAGGCGCCAGGCTCTCCGCGGAAAAGAAGATGGCCAGGGGATCGGCAAGCACCGCGACCTTGATCCGCGGATCGTGCGTGAGCGGCTGCGACGGGTATGTCCTGCCGAGGATCTGTTGGCAGAACAGCAGCTGGCTTTGGCGACAATAGTTCGAGGCCGCTCCGGCCCAATCCGGATTGGCGCCGAGCAGCACAAGTCCGGTATAGCCACCGCGCGAGAAGCCGAAGAAGCCGATTCTGGCTTGATCGATTCTTGCGGCGAACGGCGACACCCCGATCATGAAGTCGATCAGGCGCTTGATGTCGGTGGGCCGCTCGACGAAGACCGAGAGGTCGCCGGAACGGCTTGGATCCTGCGCGGTATCGCCGGGGTGATTGACGGCTGCAACGACAAAGCCGTTGTCGGCGAGGGTTTCGGCGGTGTCGTGATTGCCGAGAAATGTGCCGCGCTGTCCATGGGAAGCGGCGATCAGCGGCAGATGGTCTCCTGCGAGCGGGCAGTCCTGCACCCCCGGCAGGATGACCCTTCCGATCTTCACCTCTCCCGGCGGTTCGGCGCAGGGATACCAGATCATGCCGTGGATCGCCGGACCATCGGCGTCGGCGGCAATATCGATCAATCGCAGGCCGGCGGCCTGCGCCAGCGTCGACGTGAGGCAGAAGGCGATGGCGGAAAGGAACCTGCAGACGTGGCTGGAAGCGTGCATCGACATCTCCTCCGTATTTCGCAGGGCTGCCTGATTGCAACGAGCCTACGGCACCTGCTTGATCTTTCCTGAACCTGACACGTGCGAACTGATCCGCGCCACGGCGCCATGCAGTTTCACGACGGCACTGCCGGAGACCGAGATATCGGCATCCTGGCGCGGCGCGAGATCGACGTCGGCGCTACCGTGGATTTGCGCGCTGGCTCGTTCGGTGATCAACTGGCCGAGGTCGGCGCGGCCGGAGCCTGCGGACTCGAGCGACACCTCGTGGGCCGCTCCGCTGGCGGTGACGACGCCGCTGCCGTGCATGGTGATGCGCAGCACGTCCTGTTTGATGTCGGCGAGCTTCAGATCCGCGCTGCCCTTCATGTTCACGCTGGTTTTTTGGGCGACGAGCCGGCCGAGGTCGGCGCGGCCGGAGCCTGCGGCATCGAGCGATACCTCCTTGGCCTCGCCGCTTGCTGTCACAGTGCCGCTGCCGTGCATGGTGATGCGCAGCACATCCTGCTTGATGTCGGACAGGTCGAGTTGGCTCGAGCCGTTCAATGTCCATGCCGTGACCGCCGGGCCGGCGAAGTGGACGACGAGATCGTTCGCCGGAAAACAGTCGACCAGGCGGTCCCACTCCACCGTGTCCCACTCCAGCGTGCCATCGCGCAGGCGCACATGGCTGATCAGGTCGGCGTCACCGCTGACGCTCGCCTGTGGCTTGGGTGAGGACTGGTAATGCACCTGCGCCGGAATTTTGATGTTGACGGCATCGCTGCCGAGCCATCCCATATCGATGGTGCGGCGCTCGCCTGAGCCGGTCTTTTTCGCCCATGGCAGCGTCGCGCAGCCCCGCAACGTGCCGGCCCAGGATCGGGAATCGCCGTCGATCCAGTCCGTTGCCGAGATCAGAACCGTGAATATCGCGCACGCTGCCGCAATGCTCAGTGACACCACCGCGATCCCCGCAAGACGTCTGTTCATGACGCGCCTCCTACCTTCTTAAGCCAGGTCCTGTTCCGGCTTGAGCAGCCGGTAGTGCAGCCGGGCGTAATTCCCGAGCATCTTCACCACGCTGTTGAGCGCGAGCAGCAGCAGCGCGCCGCCCCCGACGCTGCCGGCGATCAGCCCGATGCCGGCGACCGCGCGCAGCAGCATCGCGGCGATTGAGGCGAAATGCCCGAGCTTGACGAGGCTCAGCAGCAACCCGATGCCGACGATGCCGAGCACGACGACGATGAGGCCCATCACCAGCATGATCAGCATCGCCGCGAACAGCAGCGGCAGCAGGAACAAAATGTCGACCGTTGCCAATCCGCCCAGCGCCAGCAGGGCGGCCCCAGAATTGCGCAGGCTGCGATGATTTTCCCAGTGGCGCAGCCCGGTTTCGGCGCGCAGTTCGCGCGCTAACCGCCGGGGATCGCCGAGCGCTGCAGCCACCTCGGCCTCGCTTCGCCCGGAGGCCTCGGCTTCGTCGAAATAGGACATGTAGTCGGCGAGGATATCGTCGATCTCCCGCGCCGGAAGTCCGGCGAGCCCATCATTGAGAATGGTCAAGAAGGCAACGCGGTTCATTCAGCGTTCTCCCAGCAACTGGTTGACGGCATCGGTGAACGTCCGCCACTCGCGCTTCTGCGCTGCGAAGGCAGCGCGGCCGGCCGGGGTCAGCCGATAGTATTTGCGCGGCGGGCCGCTGTTCGATTCGGCGAGGCGGGTTTCGACCAGTCGGTCATCCTGCATGCGCCGCATCAGGGGATAGATCGTTCCCTCTCCCATGCCGACGCCGGCCGCGAGTGCGCTGGCGATCTCGTAGGCATAGCTCTCGCCGCGCGCCAGCAGCGCCAGCACGCACAATTCGAGCGCGCCTTTCTTGAGCTGGACCTGGTTCTGTTCGGTCATGGCAGCCGCGCGGTTGGCCTGGTTGGAAGACAATATATTACAAGGTACCTTTTATTGCAAGGTACGAGGTTATGAAAGGTAGTCCCTCGGAGATCGCGAGCGCAGCCAGAGCAATGACGTTTCCTTAGGCGGAGGGAAAAGAACAAAGCGGCCATCGTTTGAGGATGACAAGCGACAGCCTTCTTACGTCTGGAATTGGCCCATAGCCGACCAGCGAGAGGCAGTCCCTCGAGGTCCGCTTCACCAAACAGAGCAGGCACCGCGTCGCATTGTCCGCCGCGAGCAGCGAAGGGCGTCGCCGGCTCCGAGCGCAACGATTGGGCGATCTAATTCGCGCATTCAATCGCGCTTTGATGCTGCTTTGGTTTTGCTTCATATGATTGGCAGGCCGCCAGGGCAGCTCAATAAGGGGGTTTTGAAATGAGGAAGTTTGCACTTGCATTTCTGTCGACAGTCGCTCTCGGCCCGATCACGGCCCAGGCTGCGGATCTGGCGCCGGTCCGTATGTCGTCGAAGGCTCCCGCTCAGGTGGGCAACTGGACGGGATTCTATATCGGCGGCAACGTTGGTTATGGCTGGGGCAGCTACGGTGCGTCGAACGCCACCGGGACAATCGTGAACTCGAATGGCGGTTCGGGCATCTATGGCTTCAACCCCGTATCCGGCGACGGCAATGGGGTCACCGCCGGTATCCAGGCCGGCTACAACTGGCAGATCGAGCAGACTGTGCTCGGCATCGAGGCTGATTGGCAGTATCTCAATTCAAAGGCCAGCACCGGCAACTCGGCTATTGCTGTTCCGGTCTTCATCGGCGGCAATTTCAGCGGCAGCACGTCCGTCAGCACCGATTGGTATGCGACCTTCCGTGGCCGAGTGGGTTATGCGTTTGGGCCGGCGTTGCTCTACGCGACCGGTGGTATTGCGTTGGCCGATACCAAGGTCAGTGCGAACGCTACGGGCAGTATCGTCACTGCCCTCTTCCCGCCAACCCTGGGACCGCTGGGCTCCATGAGCGCTTCTGACAGCGCCGTCCTGATCGGCTACGCGGTTGGCGGCGGTTTCGAATATGCTCTGGGGGCAGGGTGGTCGGTCAAGGGCGAGTATCTGCACATGGGTTTCGGCACGAAAGGCTACAACTTGACCGGCTCGCTTCAATCGCCGGCCGGGTTGACGGGCGTCATCGCGACTCACGTCGATATCAAGCCGAGCTTCGACATCGCCCGCGTTGGTGTGAACTATCGCTTCTGATCAGCGGATCTGAAGACGTGAAGAAAGGGAGACTTCAGGTCTCCCTTTCTCGCAATCGCAGGCCGCTTAGGCGTGCCTACTCGTCATCCTCGTCTTCGTCCTCATCCTCGTCGTGATCTTCCACTTCCAGGCGGTCGAGCGCGGCCAGCGGCAGTGTCTCGCGGAACAGATCGCCTTCCGAGCCCATCCAGAGGCAGAGGATGTCGTCGCCTTTCACCTCTGCGACGGTCAGCGGCTGGCCGCCGGATTTCAGCATCACGACGTCGCCGGTTTTTAGTTCCATGGATGGTCCTTTCGGGGTTGATCGACGAGAGGGGAGGCTAGCAAGCCGTCATGACAGGCCGATCACGGGCTATGGGACCCGTGAATTGGCTGCGGCTTGCACAGACTGCCGAAACGTCGATGGCAGAGGTTCGAGTGGGGGATCGCTCGAGGTCACCAGGGGCTATTCCGTCCCAGGCGCGGCGATGATGGCATCATGCGCCTGTTTTGCCCGACGCGTCAAATGATTTCGTAAAATCAGCAATGCATTGCGTTTGCGGCAAGCTGTTGAAATTGCAGCAGTCGGCTACTGTGCATGGGGTTGTTTTCGATGTTTTGTTTTCGCCTGGGTTACGGCTGGTCCGGCACGAGATCGGTCAGCGAGCGGATGATGCGGTCGGGCTTGACGGGCGAGCCTTCGGGCAGGCCGTCGCCATGCACGTCGATCCAGATCGAGTAGATGCCGAGGCGCTGCGGTGTCACGACTTCCCATTCCAGATTGTCGCCGATCATCCAGGTGTCTTTCGCGGTGACGCCGAGCGCCTCCATCGCGTGCAGATAGGCGCGCTCCTCGGGCTTGCCGAAACCGTGCTCGCCCTCGATCTGGATGTGATCGAAGCGATGCGTCAGCTCGAAGCGCTCGACCTTGGCGCGCTGCATGTCGGCGGCGCCGTTGGTGACCAGCGCGAGTTTGACGCCGCGTGCCTTGAACGCGTCGATCGCATCATGCGCACCGGGAAACACGAAGATCGCTTCTTCGCGATAGGTCGTGAAGCGGTTGGCGAGGCGATCGGCGAGATCGTCGGAGAGGGCGCGGTGGCCGTCGGCGGCGAGCGCGGCGAAGCCGCCCCGCACCGTGAGCCGCCGTGCCTCGCCAAGCTTCATCCGCCACGCGGCTTCCGCATTCGCCCAGAAGTTTCGTGCGAAGGCCAAAACTGCTGTCGCGACCTGCTGCGGCGGCAGCGGCGCGAGCTCGTCGGCAAATTCTTCTGCGATCGTATTCCAGGCGATCTCGGGCCGGCCGTAGGCCGACAGGATGGTGTCGTCCATGTCGATCAGCATGGCGCGCGGCAGCGGAGGCATCGCGGTGCTCATGGCCATTTCACCTCCGGCGGCAGCGACGACAGGATGGAGTCCACGTTGCCGCCGGTCTTGAGCCCGAAGATGGTGCCGCGGTCGTAGAGCAGGTTGAATTCGACATAGCGACCGCGCCGGATCAATTGCTCCTCGCGATCCTCCGCCGTCCATGCGCTCGCGAAATTGCGCCTGACGATGTCAGGGTAGATTTTCTGGAAGGCGCGGCCGACATCCTGCGTGAAAGCGAGGTCGGCGTCCCAGTCGCCGCTGTCGTGCCAGTCGTAGAAGATGCCGCCGATGCCGCGCGCCTCTTTGCGGTGCGGCAGGTAGAAATAGTCGTCACACCATTTCTTGTACTTGTCGTAGTCGGCAACGCCGTTCGGGCCCGTGCAGGCCTCCTTCATCGCGGCGTGGAAGGCGAGCGTGTCGGGATCGTCTTGCGTGCGCCGGCGGTCGAGCACCGGCGTGAGATCGGCGCCGCCGCCGAACCAGGCTTTTGTGGTGACGACGAAGCGGGTGTTCATGTGCACGGCGGGCACGTGCGGATTGCGCAGATGCGCGATCAGCGAGATGCCGGAGGCCCAGAACTTGGGGTCGTCCGCCGCGCCCGGGATCTGGGCGCGAAACTCGGGCGCGAATTCGCCGTGCACCGTCGAGCAATGCACGCCGACCTTCTCGAACAGGCGGCCAGACATCATCGACATCACGCCGCCGCCACCGGGCGCGCCGGTATGATCGGTGCGCTGCCAGGGCGTGCGTTTGAAGCGCCCGGCCTCGCCCGGATAAAGGCTTCCCGGCGCGTCATCCTCCAGCCGCTCGAAGCTCGCGCAGATGTCGTCGCGCAAAGCTTCGAACCAGGCGCGGGCGCGCGTCTTGCGGTCTTCGATTGTCGAGATGTCCATGTCCAATTCCAAAACCGGTCTCGTAGGGTGGGCAAAGGCGCTCTTGCGCCGTGCCCACCATATTCACTGTCGTCCTGATTGGTGGGCACGCTTCGCTTTGCCCACCCTACGAAGTCTAACCCTGCGGACCGTAATAGGTGCAGCTCTCGTTGCAACTGTCGCGGTGGATGCTGACGCGGGTGAGCTTGCCGATATGCTGGAGCCGCTCCCAGACGTAGCGCGAGAGGTTTTCCAGCGTCGGTGTGCCCAGCGCCTCGATCTTGTTGAGGTATTTGTGGTCCAGCGTCAGCCGCACGTCCTCGATGGCGCGCTGGACGAGGCCGAGATCGACCACCATGCCGGTCGCAGGGTCCGGAGTGCCGCGCAACGTCACCTCGGCGCGGAAGGAGTGGCCGTGGATCTCTTCGCTCGCGGCGCCAAAGGTCGTCCCCGACAATGAGTGCGCCGCCTCGAAGCGGAACGATTTCGTCAATTCCCACATCTGTCCGAAAACCAATCCTATCTGATGCCGAGCGATTTATGCGTCTGCACGCTCAGCCGCCATTGCGGATGGCGAAGGCAATAGTCGATCGCACGCACGGTGTTTTGGGCAACCTCGGGTCCGTCCATCGGCTGCAGCGAGAAGCGCTCGAAGGCGAGGCCCTCGAAGGTCTCGGGCGCGGCGAGGACCTGCGGATAGACCAGCTTCAGCTCGTGGCCGCGGCGCTGGACGAGCTCGCTGCCGCCCTTGGGGCTGACGCAGATCCAGTCGAGCCCCTCAGGCGCCGCAATCGTGCCGTTGGTCTCGACGCCGATCTCGAAGCCGCGGGCGTGGAGGGCGTCGATCAGGGCGGCATCGACCTGGAGCAGCGGCTCGCCGCCGGTGAGCACCACGTAACGGTTGCTGTCGGTGGCAGCCGTCCATTGCGCGGCGATGGTGTCGGCGAGTTCCGCGGCCGAGGCATAGCGGCCGCCGAGCGTGCCGTCGGTACCGACGAAATCGGTGTCGCAGAATTTGCAGGTCGCGGCCTCGCGGTCGGCCTCGCGGCCGCTCCAGAGGTTGCAGCCGGCAAAACGGCAGAACACCGACGCGCGCCCGGCATGGGCGCCTTCGCCTTGCAGGGTCAGGAAGATTTCCTTGACCGCGTAACTCAATGATCTCTCCTCAACATCTCAAACTTGCGGGTTCCGGAGCTGCCGCAGCGCCTCGCCTGCGGCCATCGCCGCGGTCATGGCGACGTTGAGCGACCGCAGCCCCGCCGTGATCGGGATCACCAGCCGCGCGTCCGCAGCCTCGACCACCGCGTCGGTGACGCCGGCGCTCTCGCGCCCGAATAGCAGGATGTCCGACGTCTGGTAATGAAAATCGCGGTAATCGGTGGCGGCCTTGGTGGTGAACAGCAGCAGGCGGAAGCCCTGTGTCGCACGCCAGTCCTCGAATTTCGACCAGGAGTCGTGGCGGGTCACGCTGACATGATCGAGGTAGTCCATTCCCGCCCGGCGGAACAAGCGGTCGGAGAACGGGAAGCCCGCCGGCTCGATGATATGGGCAGCCATGCCCAGACAGGCGCAGAGCCTGAGAATCGTGCCGGTGTTCTGGGCGATGTCGGGTTGGAAAAGCGCGATCTGCATGGGCTGTATCGGGGTCGGTGCGGGCCGGAAATGTCTCAATAAAACATCGCTGGCTGCGGAATTCGTGCATTGCACGCCCCCACGCCGTTAGCGGGCTTGCGCTCGCCCGGCAAGGGTGCCAATAGAACGATTCTGGACTGCTGTTTTCGCCTTGTTTCGGTGGGGACAAGTGAAGTTCTGCCGCCGCGGGGGGCCGCGGGCGCCGGCACACTGTTTTGGGGACCTTGGGGGCTCCCGGAACGGTTCCGTCGGCAGCATAAGAAGAAAGGGTTGGAATCGTGACGACAGCGTCTTCGGCGGACCATCCGACACGCCGTGATTTCTTATTCGTTGCAACGGGGGCAGCTGCAGCAGTAGGGGGCGCAGCTGCGCTCTGGCCCTTCATCTCTCAAATGAATCCTGATGCGTCGACCATCGCCGCCGGTGCGCCGATCGAGGTCGATCTCAGCCCGGTCGCCGAGGGGCAGGACATCAAGGTGTTCTGGCGCGGCAAGCCGATCTACGTCAGCCACCGCACCAAGAAGCAGATCGACGAGGCGCGCGCCGTCAACGTGGCGAGCCTGCCCGATCCGCAGTCCGACGAGGCCCGGGTCAAGCCGGGCCACGAGCAGTGGCTGGTCGTGATCGGCATCTGCACCCATCTCGGCTGCATCCCGATCGCTCATGAGGGCAATTACGACGGGTTCTTCTGCCCCTGCCATGGTTCGCAGTACGATTCGTCCGGCCGCATCCGCCAGGGGCCCGCGCCCGCGAACCTGCCGGTGCCGCCGTACCAGTTCGTTTCCGACACCAAAATCCAGATCGGCTGAGCTTCGGGCCTTCGCCCGAAGCTTCGCGCCGTCTCGTCGTTATATTTCCTCAGGATCGCATCATGAGCGGACCATCCGACTACCAGCCGAGCAATCCGGCCCTGCAATGGATCGAGCGACGTCTGCCGATCATCGGTCTCGTCCATTCCTCCTTCGTCGTCTATCCCACCCCGCGCAACCTGAACTACTGGTGGACCTTCGGCGCCATCCTCTCCTTCATGCTGGGGATGCAGATCCTGACCGGCGTGGTCCTGGCGATGCACTACACGCCGCACGCCGATCTCGCCTTCAAGTCGGTCGAGCTGATCGTCCGTGACGTCAATTACGGCTGGCTGCTGCGCAACATGCATGCCTGCGGCGCGTCGATGTTCTTCTTCGCGGTCTACGTCCACATGCTGCGCGGTCTCTATTACGGCTCCTACAAGGAGCCGCGCGAGGTGTTGTGGATCCTCGGCGTCATCATCTACCTCCTGATGATGGCGACGGGCTTCATGGGCTACGTGCTGCCGTGGGGCCAGATGAGCTTCTGGGGCGCCACCGTCATCACCAATCTGTTCTCCGCCATTCCCTATGTCGGCGAGAGCATCGTGACGCTGTTGTGGGGCGGCTATTCGGTCGGCAACCCGACGCTGAACCGCTTCTTCTCGCTGCACTATCTGCTGCCGTTCCTGATCGCTGGCGTCGTCGTGCTCCACGTCTGGGCGCTGCACGTCGCCGGCCAGAACAATCCTGACGGCGTCGAGCCGAAGACGGAAAAGGACACGGTGCCGTTCACGCCGCACGCGACCATCAAGGACGGGTTCGGTGTCGCCTGCTTCCTGCTGCTCTACGCCTGGTTCATCTTCTACATGCCGAACTATCTCGGCGACGCCGACAACTACATTCCGGCGAACCCGGGCGTGACGCCGCCGCACATCGTGCCGGAATGGTATTACCTGCCGTTCTACGCGATCCTGCGTTCGATCCCGAACAAGCTCGCGGGCGTGATCGGGATGTTCTCGGCGATCATCATCCTGTGCTTCCTGCCCTGGCTCGATGCCGCCAAGACCAGGTCGTCGAAGTACCGGCCGCTGGCCAAGCAGTTCTTCTGGATCTTCGTCGCGGTCTGCATCCTGCTCGGCTATCTCGGCGCGCAACCGCCGGAAGGCATCTACGTGATCGCCGGCCGGGTCCTGACGGTCTGCTACTTCGCCTATTTCCTGATCGTGCTGCCGCTGCTCTCGCGCATCGAGACGCCGCGGCCGGTGCCGAACTCGATCTCGGAGGCGATCCTGGCCAAGGGCGGCAAGGCGGTGGCCTCGGTCGCCATCGCGCTCGTTGCCGCCGGCGCGCTGTTCCTCGCCAGCCTTCAGGACGCTCGCGCCTCCGAAGGCAGCGACAGGCCGCCGGGCAACAAATGGTCGTTCTCCGGCCCTTTCGGTAAGTACGACCGCGGCGCGCTCCAGCGCGGCCTGCAGGTCTACAAGGAGGTCTGCTCGAGCTGCCATGGCCTGTCCTACATCGCCTTCCGCAACCTCGCGGAAGCCGGCGGCCCCGGCTATTCGGTGGCGCAGGCAGCGGCGTTTGCGTCCGACTACAAGGTCAAGGACGGCCCGAACGATGCGGGTGACATGTTCGAGCGCCCGGGCCGGCCGGCGGACTATTTCCCCTCGCCATTCCCGAACGAGCAGGCGGCCCGCGCGGCGAACGGCGGTGCGGCACCGCCCGATTTGTCGCTGATCACCAAGGCGCGCTCCTACGGCCGCGGCTTCCCCTGGTTCATCTTCGACTTCTTCACCCAGTACCAGGAGCAGGGCCCGGACTATGTCGCGGCGGTGCTCCAGGGCTTTGAGGACAAGGTGCCTGAAGGCGTGACCATCCCGGAAGGCTCCTACTACAACAAGTACTTCCCGGGCCACGCGATCAAGATGCCGAAGCCGCTCAGCGACGGCCAGGTAACCTATGGCGACGGCTCGCCGACCACGGTCGCGCAATATTCCAAGGACGTCACCACGTTCCTGATGTGGACCGCCGAACCCCACATGGAAGCGCGCAAGCGTCTGGGCTTCCAGGTGTTCGTGTTCCTGATCATCTTCGCGGGCCTGATGTACTTCACGAAGAAAAAGGTCTGGGCCGACTCCCACTGAGCGGTGCAAGACGAGACATGAAGAAGCCCCCGCGAGGGGGCTTTTTTGTTGCCCGTGTCCCGGACGCGCTGCAGCGTGCAACGCTGCTGCGCAGAGCCGGGATCCAGCATGCTTGTGGCTGGGCCTCGGATCAGCAACGCACCACGCCGCGAAGGGCGGCGCGCTGCATTGCATCCGGGGCACGAGAGTGTGTTGTTTGGCGCGATTGCCTATCGCGCTCCCAGCGGCCAAAATACCTTCAACCGCTCCCCCAGAAACTCATCGGAGGACACCATGGGAACCGCCATCACCTTCAAGCGCCCGGACGGCAAGGACGCCTCGGGCTATCTCGCCAACGCCGCGCGCGGCAACGCGCCGGGCGTGGTCGTGATCCAGGAGTGGTGGGGCCTGTCGGATCAGATCAAGGGCCTGTGCGACCGCTTTGCGCTCGCCGGCTTCGATGCGCTGGCGCCCGATCTCTACAAGGGCAAGGTGGTGCCGTATCACGACACGGACGCCGCCGGCAAAGAGATGAACTCGCTCGATTTCATGGACGCCACCACGCAGACCGTGCGCGGCGCCACGCAATATCTGTCGCGCAACGGCGCCAAGGTCGGGCTAACAGGCTTCTGCCTCGGCGGCGCCGTCACCATCATCGGGGCGACCAAGATTCCGGAGCTCGCGGCCGGCGTCGTGTTCTACGGCATCCCGCCCGAGCAGGCGGCCAAGCCCGCCGACGTCAAGATCCCGCTCCAGGCCCATTTCGCCAACAAGGACGACTGGTGCACACCGCAACTGGTCGATGCCTTTGAAAACGGCATGAAGGCCGCCGGCAAGTCGCTCGAGCTGTTCCGCTATGATGCCGAACACGCCTTCGTCAACGAGCAGCGCCAGGCCGTGCACGACCGCGAAGCCGCCGAGCTCGCCTGGGGCAGGGCGACGGAGTTTTTCAGGAAGCACCTGGGCTGATCGCCTGGAGCTCGGACGGCGCCCGCCCACCCTTGACGCCGTCCCCGCGCCATGGTGAGTATCCGCCCCATGAGCACCGCCGTCCGCCCAGCCCGTCTTTGGTGGCGCACCTCCTAAAGAGGTGGCCGGTGCGATTTCATTTCTCAAAATCGTCGAAGGTCGCCACGCAGTGCGGCGGCCTGATCGTTTGTCCTGTGTGGCGTTTCCTCGGCAAGTTTCGTAAGAGGACGACATGAACAGGACAGTCTTTGCCCTCCCGGCCCGAAGCGACTACGTGACCCGCGGCGGTCTCGCGATCACGCGTGTGGCGGAGCAGTTCACCGGCGGCGCCAACAGGCTCGACGATCTCATCAACCTGCTCGACCGCCGCCGCGGCGTGGTGCTGTCCTCGGGCACGACCGTGCCCGGCCGCTACGAGAGCTTTGACCTCGGCTTCTCCGATCCGCCGCTCAAGCTCGAGACCACTGGCATCAATTTCAAGCTGGAAGCGCTCAATGAACGCGGCCAGGTGCTGATCGCTTTCCTGGCAGACGTGCTGCGCGAGCCCTGCGTCGTGATCTCCGAGAAGAGCGCGACGCGGCTTGCCGGCCACATCATCCGCGGCGATGCGCCGGTCGAGGAAGACCAGCGCACGCGGCGTGCCAGCGTGATGTCGCTGGTGCGCGATCTCGTCGCCGCCTTCTCCGCCAACGATGACGGGCTGCTCGGCCTGTTCGGCGCCTTCGCCTACGACCTCGTGTTCCAGATCGAGGACCTCGTGCAGAAGCGCGCACGTGAAAATGACCAGCGCGACATCGTCCTCTATGTGCCCGATCGCCTGCTCGCCTACGACCGCGCCACCGGCCGCGGCGTTGTGCTGAGTTACGATTTTGCGTGGAAGGGCAAGTCCACCGAAGGCTTGCCGCGCGAGACCGTCGAGAGTCCGTACCTCAAGACACCACGCCAGGGCTTTGCCGATCACGCGCCTGGTGAATATCAGGCCACCGTCGAGACCGCGCGCGCGGCTTTCGCGCGCGGCGATCTGTTCGAGGCGGTGCCGGGACAGCTGTTCGCCGAGCCCTGCGATCGCTCGCCGGCGGAAGTGTTCCAACGCCTCTGCGTCATCAACCCGTCGCCCTACGGCGCGCTGATGAATCTCGGCGAGGGCGAGTTTCTCGTCTCCGCCTCGCCGGAAATGTTCGTGCGCTCGGACGGCCGCCGCGTCGAGACCTGCCCGATATCAGGGACGATCGCGCGCGGCACCGATGCGATCGGCGATGCCGAGCAGATCCGCCAGCTGCTGAACTCGGAGAAGGACGAGTTCGAGCTCAACATGTGCACCGACGTCGATCGCAACGACAAGGCGCGCGTCTGCGTGCCCGGCACGATCAAGGTCTTGGCGCGCCGCCAGATCGAGACCTACTCAAAACTGTTCCACACCGTCGATCACGTCGAGGGCATGCTGCGTCCCGGCTTCGACGCGCTCGATGCCTTCCTCACCCATGCCTGGGCGGTGACGGTGACGGGCGCGCCAAAACTCTGGGCGATGCAGTTCGTCGAGGATCACGAGCGCTCGCCGCGGCGCTGGTATGCCGGTGCGATCGGCGCGGTGAATTTCGACGGCAGCATCAACACCGGCCTCACCATCCGCACCATCCGCATGAAGGATGGTCTGGCCGAGGTGCGCGTCGGTGCCACCTGCCTGTTCGATTCCGATCCTGCGGCCGAAGACCGCGAGTGCCAGGTCAAGGCCGCAGCCCTGTTCCAGGCGCTGCGCGGCGATCCGCCAAAGCCGCTGTCGGCCTTCGCGCCCGATGCTACCGGCTCGGGCAAGCAGGTGCTGCTGATCGACCACGACGACAGCTTCGTGCACATGCTGGCCGATTATTTCCGCCAGGTCGGCGCCGACGTCACCGTGGTCCGCCATGTGCATGCGCTCGACATGCTCAAGCGGAAGAGGTGGGATTTGCTGGTGCTGTCGCCCGGACCAGGCAGGCCCGAGGATTTCGGGATCAAGAAGACCATCGATGCGGCGCTGGAGAAGAAGCTGCCGGTGTTCGGCGTCTGTCTCGGCGTGCAGGCGATCGGCGAATATTTCGGCGGCGAGCTCGGTCAGCTGACGCACCCGGCGCACGGCCGGCCCTCGCGGGTGCAGGTGCGCGGCGGGCGCCTGATGCGCAATTTGCCGAACGAGATCGTCATCGGCCGCTATCACTCGCTCTATGTCGAGCGCGACAGCATGCCCGAGGTGCTTGATGTCACCGCCAGCACCGAGGACGGCGTCGCGATGGCGCTCGAGCACAAGACGCTGCCCATTGCCGGCGTGCAGTTCCACCCGGAATCGCTGATGTCGCTCAGCGGTGAGGTGGGCCTGAGGATTGTCGAGAATGCGTTCCGGCTGGATGCGCGCGTTGATTGAGAGGCACCAATGACCTTTGACCACGATCTGAAGGCGAGCGTCCGCACAATCGTCGACTATCCCAAGCCGGGGATCATGTTCCGCGACATCACCACGCTGCTCGCGGATGCGCGCGCGTTCCGCCGCGCGGTCGACGAGCTCGTCAATCCCTGGGCCGGCAACAAGATCGACAAGGTCGCCGGCATGGAGGCGCGCGGCTTCATCATCGGCGGCGCGGTGGCGCATCAGCTCTCGGCCGGCTTCGTGCCGATCCGGAAAAAAGGCAAGCTGCCGCACACCACCGTGCGCATTGCCTACTCGCTCGAATACGGCATCGACGAGATGGAGATGCATGTCGACGCGATCCAGCCCGGCGAGCGCGTCATCCTGGTCGACGATCTCATCGCCACCGGCGGCACTGCGGAGGGCGCGGTGAAGCTGCTGCGTCAGATCGGCGCCAATGTGGTCGCCGCCTGCTTCATCGTCGATCTGCCCGATCTCGGCGGCGCCGCCAAGCTGCGCGCGATGGACGTGCCGGTGCGCACGCTGATGACGTTCGAAGGGCATTGAGCCGCGTCGGCGCCCCGGCGATCGTCAGATCGCCTCGGCCTTCAATGCGGACCGCCAATGCAGCATGCGCTCCTTCAGGAGCGCGTTCCTGACGTAGTCCGTCTCCTCATCTTCCAGCCGCTCGCATTCGCCGAACGTCAGGCCCGCCTCGCCATGCACGTTCCAGGCGGCCTGGAGGGTACGGCAGGTGTGGCTGCCCTGGCGGAGCGAGAACCAGATGCGGTTCTGGATTGTCTGCAGGTTCGGCGCTTGGCCGACCCAGGCCTCGCCCGAAGCCGCGCAGCGGACGACGTAGATGCCCGCAATGATCTTGCGCTCCTTGTAGGCGGCGATGGCTGCCTTCCGGTCGATGCTCACGGGGGTGGGACCTTGCTGAGAGGGATACCGATCTCCGCCTCAATAGGCGCGGTCAGCCCCGCAGTCAATATTATCCGGGTAAAATTATCGCCTCAGGAGCTTTGCAGGATCAGGCTGAGCTCGAGCTCGCGGAAGGCGAGGTAGTTCCGCCGGGTCCACTGGTGCAGCTCGGTGGAGGCGTCCTTCTCCTGGCGCAGATAGCCGGTGAAGGAGAAGTTGAGCCGGTCGATATAGGTCTTGAGGAAGCCGGGTAGCGCGGGCAGGCGGAACAGCCGCCCGGTCGCCATCGCGGCCGGCAGCTCGCCGCGCACGATGTGCTCATTGTCCACCGTGATCAGGTTTATCCGCGGGATTTGTCCGCGCAGCATCTCGTGGGCGCGGGCCGAGACGCGATCGGTATCGGCCACGAACAGGATCATCGGCGCGACGTGGCGGCGCGCGGCCTCCTTCAACAGGCCGATCTCGTCGCTCATCTTGAAGAACTCGTCGAAGGCGTGGAAGCCGAGGTCGATCACCTTGGCCATGCCGTCATCGACGATGACGCGGTCCATCAGCTGCATCTTGCCGTAGGTGTCGATCACATCAGCCGTTTCGGTGACCTTCGGCAGATAGTCGAGTAGCGACGGTTCCTTCAGGTTGACGTCGAAGGCGGCTACGTCGCCGTTCTTGAGCAGCAAAAATTCGCTCAAAAGCCGCGCCAGCAGCGTCTTGCCGACCTGCGGGCGGGGCGAGCAGATGATGTAAAGGGGCGTCGCGGGCATCGACAGCTATATCAGGCGAACTCACCGCCCAATCCAGCCGTATCCGCTCGGGCTCTGCAACTATTTTTCGCTGTTGCGGGTGGCGGGCTTCGAACCGACGATGTCGGTCAGCCGGATCCGGTCGAACTCGCTCCAGACATTCGCCAGCCAGTGGCGGACATAGCCGCGCAGCACGAAGGAATAGTTCGCGGCTTCGTCGTTGATGCCCTTGTTGGCGACGAATTTCAGGAACGGAACGGAGGACACCTCGACCTGCTCATAGGCCATTTCGTTGAGCTTGGGGATGGTCAGCTCGGTCGCGTCCTTGATGCGGTGGAAGTAGGAATTGTAGGTCGCCTGGTCCCACTGGAAGAACTGGGTGTCGTTGATGAAGTTCTTCACCAGGAAATATTTTGCGCCCCCCATGAAGCCCGCGGTCTCGGCGATTTCGTCGAGCGACGCGATCGAGGGGCCCAGGATGTGGAACACCGCGAAGGTGATCTGGCCGGCCTTGGCGGCGTCGAGGAAGCCGATGTCGCGCAGCGAGGCCAGCGCCGGCGAGAGCAGGCCGGCGCGGACGTCGATCACGGTCACCGACGGGCTCGCCGCGTTGAGCGTGTCGAAGATCTTCATCTGGTCCGAGGTCGTCATCATGTCGACGATCTCGGTGATCTCGGGGTGGAAGCGCTTCAGGGTTCCGCGCGGCGACTCCGTGTCGAAGGCGCGCGTCGGTACGTTGTTGGCGGAAAAATAATCGAGCAAGGTGCGCGACACCGTGGTCTTGCCCACCCCGCCCTTGTCCGCGCCCACCACAACCACTGCCGGCTTTGCCATTGCTGTCCCCTAACGCGCCCTCCGATTGCGCCTTGCAATCGGTCGGGCCCCAAATCGATGTCCCAAGTCTGCTGTTGGGCGCGAACATGGCAGAAACAAGGGAGAATTCAAATCCTCGGCCTATGGTTGTGGCAATTTCCGAGGTTTTTCCCAATCGCAACGCAACCCTTCGCAAGTCGCTTAAAATCCCGCCCTTAACGACGGCCCCATGGGCCCATCGGATTGCCGGCTGCAGTTCCGGAGGGTGCGGGCACGGGCGGCGGACTGGCCGAGCCGCCTGCATCGTCCCAAGGCCCCTGGCGCAACGGCGGCGGGCCGCCCTGCCGCTCCACCTGTGCCTCAGGCTCGTCCGCCTCGTCGGGCGGTGGCAGCGGGCCGGGATCATGGCCGCCGGCGAACTTGACCAGCGCGTCGACCCGGGACTGCACCGAGGGATGGGTCGCGAACAAATCGGCAAAGCCCTCGCGCGGATTGTCGACGCAGAGCTCCATCACCGCCGAAGTCGCGCCCGGCAGCTCGCCGCGGTTCTCGATCTTGCGCAGCGCCGAGATCATGGCGTCCGGATCTTTCGTCAGCTCGACGGAGCCTGCGTCGGCGAGATATTCGCGCGAACGCGACAGCGCGAGCTTCACCACCTGTGACAACAGCCACGCCACCACGATCAACACGACAGCGATGATGATCACGATCACCGCGCCGCCGCCGGAGCTCTTGCTGTCGCTCGATGACGAGGACGATCGCGACGATGAGGACGAGCCCGACGACCACGAGCCGCCGGAACCGGAGCTCCAGTTGAAACTCGTGAACAGGCGGAAGAACAACTCGCCGAAGAAGCCGACCACGCCCGCGATGATGACGGCGACGACCATGAGCTGCACGTCGCCGTTCTTGATGTGGGTCAGCTCGTGGCCCAGCACCGCCTCGATCTCCTTGTCATCAAGCGCATTGAGGAGACCCGTGGTCACGGTGATCGAATATTGCCGCGGATTGAGGCCGGTCGCGAACGCGTTCAGCGCCGGGCTCTCCATGATCTTCAGCTTCGGCATGGTGATGCCGCGCGAGATGCAGAGGTTTTCGAGCAGATTGTAGAGCCGCGGCTCTTCCTGCCGGGTGACGTCGTGGCCGCCGGTCACGGCATCGATCATCGACTGGTGGAAGAAATAGGCGATGACGATCCAGGCCGCCGCCGCGATCGTCGCGAACGGCGCGGCGACGATGAGGTCGTGGAAAGCGCGGCTCAGATAGTAGGCGACAGTGCCATTGCTGTTGATGACGACTTCGGCAACCAGCGCGCCGGCATAGACCAGCACGTAGACCAGCATGAACAGGCCGGCGAGCAGCAGCATCGAACGAAACTTGTTCGAGGCGATGTGCGTGTAGAGACCATACGCGGCCATGACGCGATGCCCTGCCGGCCTATCGGCTCAACTCAGAACTTCACCTGCGGAGTGGCCTCGACTTCGGTGCGGCTGGCGCCGAGATCGAAGAAGTCCTTCTTGGTGAAGCCGAACATGCCGGCGAACAGGGCGGCGGGCATCTGCTGGATGCCGGTGTTGTATTCCTGGACCGCGTTGTTGAAGAAGCGGCGGCTGGCCGCGATCTTGTTCTCGAGGTCGGAGAGCTCGCTGGCGAGCTGCTGGAAGTTGGCGTTGGCCTTGAGGTCCGGATAGGCCTCCGACAGCGCGATCAGCCGGCCGAGCGCGCCGGAGAGCTGGTTCTCGGCGGCGGATACCTGCGCCGGCCCCTGCGCCGACATCGCCGAGTTGCGCGCCTTGATGACGTCGTCGAGCGTGCCACGCTCATGCGAAGCATAGCCCTTCACCGTCTCGACCAGGTTCGGGATCAGATCGTGGCGCTGCTTGAGCTGCACGTCGATGTCGGCAAAGGCCTGGCCGACGCGCTGGCCCAGCGCCACCAGCCGGTTGTAGGCGCTGAACGCCAGGAACACGAGGACGACGATGACGCCGAGAACGATCCAGCCGGTCGACATGGAGAACTCCTGAAGGGGAAAGAAGGCGGGCGCAGCCTAGACCAAATTGGCGCAGGACGAGAGCCCGGCGCAGAGGAAGGTAAGACTTGGTCGAATGGGGAACCATCCGAGTTCAAGGCAAAAGCGTCCGACGAAGTTAACTTTCGGCAATGACCGCGTCGCCCCAGCGCCAGCGCCGGGCGTTTGCATAGCCGGCCTTGTCGCGTCGCGGGACCTTGGTGATGGCGAGGCCGCCCTCCGTGCAAAGCTTCGCTGTGATCTCGGCCTTGCCGACATCCGGCGGCGCCAGCACGCGCGCGGCACGTGTTGCGGGCGCTGTCCGGGTCAGGGCGATGTAGATGAAGCGCTCGTCCTCGAACGGCACGTCGGCGCCCTTGATCTGGCGGTGCGCCTGCGAGCGCGGCAGGCGCTGGCTGAAATGGCACCAGTCAGGTGCCGTGAGCGGGCAGGGCTTTTCGTGCGGGCAGGGCGCGGCGACGTAGGCACCTAGCGCGATCAGCTGCTGGCGCAGCGCGAGGATGCGCGCGTAGCCGGCCGGTGTGCCGGGCTCGATCACGACCAGCGCGTGGCGGGCCTTGGCCCACATCGTTTCCGCCAGCTTGCGCTGATCGGTCTCGCTGAGCTCGCCGATGACGTAGCTCGCGACGACGAGATCGGCTTGCGAGACCTCGGCGAGGTTGGCACCGGCGTCGCCCGGCAGATAGCGGCAATCAGCAAGCCGCGTGCTGTCATGCGCGAGTTCGAGCGCGAGACGGCTGAGGGTGGCGTTGGCGTCGAGCAGGGTAAAATCCTGCAGCGACGGAAAGGCCTCAGCAGCGGCCCAGCTCGCGGTGCCCGGGCCTGCGCCGACGTCGAGCAGGGTTTCCGGGGCGAGGTCCGGCGCCATCTCGGTCAGCGCATTCAGACTGGCCGCCACGGCCGCATAGGTTGCCGGCATCCGCGCCAGCGCGTAGGCGAGCGCATCGGCCTCCGACTTGATGGTGCCGGAGGTGCCGCCTGCGCGATAGGCGGTCGAGATTTTTTGCGAGCGCTGTGCGGCGTCGGTGCGGGAGAAGCCCTGGAGCTTGCCGTCGAGGGCGGCTTTCAGTTCGGCGGGGAGGGTGGGTGAGATCATCATCCGCGGTCATGCCCCGCGGAGGCGGGGCATCCAGTACTCCGAGATAGTGCCGTCAACCGAGAAGCCGCGGCTTACTGGATCATCCGCCTGCGCGGATGATGACGTCAATGGGTGTGGGGCGACCGCAGCGTCAAGCCACGTTCTGGTCGAGAATGTCCACCGCCTCTGACAGGCTCACCGACACCAGCTGCGACACGCCGCGCTCGGCCATGGTGACGCCGAACAGCCGGTTCATCCGCGCCATCGTGATCGGGTTGTGCGTGATGATGATGAAGCGGGTGTCGGTCGAGCTGGTCATCTCGTGCAGCAGGTTGCAGTAGCGCTCGACGTTGTGGTCGTCGAGCGGTGCGTCGACTTCGTCCAGCACGCAGATCGGCGAGGGGTTGGTGAGGAACACCGCGAAGATCAGCGCCATCGCGGTCAGCGCCTGCTCGCCGCCCGAAAGCAGCGACAGCGTCTGCGGCTTCTTGCCCGGCGGCTTTGCGATGATCTCGAGACCGGCTTCGAGCGGGTCGTCGCTCTCGATCAGGTGCAGCGCGGCCTCGCCGCCGCCGAACAGCTCGACGAACAGGCGCTTGAAGTGGTTGTTGACGACCTCGAACGAGGTCAGGAGCCGCTCGCGCGCTTCCTTGTTGAGGCTCTGGATGCCCTGGCGCAGCCGCTTGATGGCTTCGACGAGGTCATCGCGCTCGGTGACAAGGCCCGTGTGCTGGGTCTCGACCTCGCGCAGCTCTTCCTCGGCGCGCAGGTTCACCGCACCCAGGCGCTCGCGGTCGCGGCGCATCTTTTCGAGGTCTTCCTCGATGTCGTGCAGCGGCGGCAGCTCGGCGCCGGGCTCGATCTCGGCGAGGCCGGCAACGGCCTGCGGCTCGACCTCCAGCATGTCGCGGATCTCGCGCTCGATGTCCTCGAGCCGGCGCCGTGCGCCTTCCATGCGCTCCTCGGCGCGGGCGGTTGCTTCGCGGGAGCTCGACAGCGCTTCGAGTGTCAGTTTGGCGACGCGATCGGTTTCGGCCATCGCGGTCTCGGCCGAGGCGAGCGCGTCGGCGGCCATGCGGCGGTCGTTTTCCGCGTATTCGATCTCGGTGATCAGCGCGCTGCGCTTCTCGGCGAACACGGCGGGCGCGTTTTCGAGATCGCTGCGCTCGATCGAGACCTCGGTGATGCGGGTCTGGATGGTGTCGATGTGAGAGGCCGCACTCTCCTTGCGGTTCTGCCACTCGGTGCGCTCGGCGAGGATCGCCTGCACGCGTCGGTCGGCGAGTTCCGCCTCGCGCGCCAGCGCCTGCGCCTCGGCGCGGACCTGGGCGGCCATGCGGCGATGGCCTTCGATATCGCTGCGGACGGCGGCGAGACGGGTCTCGGTGTCCTCGCTCGACGGCAGCTCGGTGATGCCGGCCTCGGCATATTCGTACGCGGCCTCGGCCTCGGCGCGGTCGGCGGCGAGACGGCTATGGGCTTCCGACAGCGTCGCCTTGCGCGCGGCGCGGCGGCTGATCTCGCGTTCGGCGGTGGCATGGCGCTCGCGCGCGACGTTCACCTCGCGCTGCGCGGCGCGCCAGGCCTCGCGGCTCGCACCTTCGGTGCTGGCGGCCATCTGCAGTTCGGATTCGGCGTTCTCCAGCGCCTGACGCTTGATCTGCGCGTCGATGCGGGCCTGCTCCAGCTCGTTCTCGATGTCGACGAGGCGGGCGCGCTCGGCGAGGCGCCGTGCCGCACCGGTCGGAGCGTGGGCCGCGGCGACAAAGCCGTCCCAGCGCCAGACGTCGCCTTCGGGCGAGACCAGCCGCTGGCCGGTCTTGAGCTGCGAGACCAGTTCGGCGCCGCGCTCGCGCGGCACCACGCCGATCTGCGCCAGGCGGCGCGCCAGCTCGGCGGGCGCCTGAACGTGGCTCGCAAGCGGCACGACGCCCTCGGGCAGCTCCGGATCGCCGTCGGTGACGCCGGCATTGGTCCAGCGCATCGGCGCGGACGGATCGACCGGCGCATCGAGATCGTCGCCGAGAGCTGCGCCGATCGCCTTCTCAAAGCCCTTGTCGACGGTGATGCCGTCGATGATCGGCGGCCACAGATTCTTGGTCTCGCCATTGACGATCTTGGAGATCGTGCGCGCCTCGGTATCGAGGCGCTGCACGCGCTTGTCGGCTTCGACGAGCGGCGAGCGTGAGGATTCCAGCGTCTGGCGCGCGGCAACATGCGCAGCTTCGCTGGCCTGGGCCGCGGCTTCCGAAGCGGCAAGGGTCTGCTCCGCGTTCTCGACCGTTGCGGTCAGCTCGTCGAGATCGCCGAAGCCGCCGGTCTCGTCGGCAAGCTTCTGCTCCTCGGCCGCGACGTTCGAAATCTCCTGGTCGAGGCGGGCGAGCTTGTCGCGGTGGGTGCGGACATTGGCTTCGAGCTGGTTGCGCTTGGCGGTGAGGTCGGCAAGCGCCGTGGTGAGCTCGGCGAACTGGTGCTCGGTTTCGGTCAGCACCGCCTCGGCTTCGCCGACGCGCTCGTCGACACCTGAGCGCTTCTCGACCCGCGACTTGATCTCTTCCTTCAGCTCGGCGTCTTCGGTGTCGAGCCGCTGGAGCGCGACGTCGGCGTCCATGGTCTGCTGCTGGGCGCGCGAGATGTCGCCCTCGAACTGGGCGAGGCGCCGCTCAAGCTCGGCGACACGCTCCTTGGCGCGCTCTTCCTCGCGGTCGAGCAGCTCGCGGGCATTGGTCAGGCGCTGCAGCCCGGCTGCGGCGCGCGCTTCGGCATCGCGCAGCGCCGGCATTTCGGTGGCGCGGATGGCCTGGATGCGGGCGGCTTCGGCCTGGTGCTGGGTGCGTTCGGCCATCTCGCGAACCGCGAGATCATGGGTCTGGCCGGATTCGTTGACGTCGGCATGCGCGCCGATCCAGCGCAGGTGGAACAGCGTGGCTTCCGCCTTGCGGACCTTGGCCGCGACCTCGCGATAGCGCACGGCCTGACGGGCTTGCTTCTTCAGGCCTTCCATCTGGCCGGCGAGCTGGCCGATGACGTCCTCGACGCGGGTGAGGTTGGTTTCGGCGGCCTTCAGCCGCAATTCGGCCTCGTGGCGGCGGGCGTGCAGGCCGGCGACGCCGGCGGCATCTTCCAGCACGCGGCGGCGCTGCTCGGGCTTGGCCTGGATGATCTCGCCGATCTTGCCCTGGTGGACGAGGGCGGGCGAACGCGCGCCCGTGGCGGCGTCGGCAAACAGGATCTGCACGTCGCGCGCACGCACGTCGCGGCCGTTGATGCGATAGACCGAGCCCGCCTCGCGCTCGATGCGGCGGGAGATTTCGAGCAGCTGGCTGTCGTTCATCGCCGCCGGCGCGGTGCGATCGGTGTTGTCGATCGTCATCGTCACTTCGGCGTGGTTGCGCGCAGGACGGTTGCCGGAGCCGGCGAAGATCACCGCGTCCATGTCGGCCGCGCGCAGCGACTTGTACGAGGTTTCGCCCATCGCCCAGCGCAGCGCTTCGACGAGATTCGACTTGCCGCAGCCGTTGGGTCCGACCACGCCGGTCAGGCCGGGTTCGATGACGAAGTCGGTGGCCTCAACGAAGGACTTGAAGCCGTGAAGGCGCAGGCGGGTGATTTTCATAAGCACGCATCTCTGTTGGCAGGCGCGAATCCCCCTGCCGGGACAATACCATGGAAGGCAATGTCACTCTCTGGGTGAGTCGCGCGAGGCGCCTCATGCGGTCGGACAATGGCCGCGGTGCGCCGCGAGGGCAACCGGCGAAAACCGCTTTTCCCAAGGGATTTATGCCGGGAAAGATACGGCTTTCGAGATGCGAATCAGGCGTTGAGCGGGGAAAATCAGCTCTTCAGCAGCGGATTGATCTTCTTGGCGAATTCATCGAACGAGGCTTCGCCCTTGATCTTCTCGCCGTTGATGAAGAAGGTCGGCGTCGAATCCACCTTCAGAACGTCGCTGGCGTATTTCTGGTCGGCGGCGATCTTGTCGAGCAGCGCCTGGTCCTTCAGGCAGGCTTCGACCTGCTGCTGGGTGAGGCCGGCCTGCTTGCCGATCCGCGTCAGCGTCTCGGTGGTGTTCTTCAGCACCCAGTCGTTCTGCTGGCGGAACAGCATGTCGGTGACCGCGAAATATTTCGACGCGTCGTCCTTGGCGATGCAGCGCGACAGCATCGAGCCGGCGGCGGCTTTGATGTCGAGCGGGAACTCGCGGAAGATGTAACGCACCTTGCCGGTGTCGATGTATTCCGACTTGATCTTGGGGAACACCTGCTCGTTGAACGCCGCACAATGCGGGCAGGTCATCGAGGCATATTCGGTGATGGTGACGGGGGCGTCCTTGGGGCCGAGTGCCATGTCGGGCAGCGACACGGGCTTGGCCACATCGGCGGCCGACTGCGCCATCGCCTCGGAGATGAACCGCAGCGGCGACAGCCCGGCGAGCGCGGCAAGACCGGTCAGCGACAGCATCGTGTTGAAGGCGCGGCGGGTGATGATCAAGGTCGGCTCCCGGATTGGTGTGGTCTCGCCCCAAGGTTCTTATCAAAGTTCCCGTTCAGGCGGCCTGTCGCTAGCTTGAAACGTAGTTCGAGGCAATGGCGAGCGACAGGGACGGGTCCAGATTACCTGCGGAATGAGGCTCAATTTCGCTTGATGGCGGCCCCGAGCCGCGCCAGCGCTGTCTTCAATTCTTCATCTTCGATGTCCCCCAGGCTCTCCGCCACCTTGGCCACCGATTTGGGATCCGGCGGACCGGGCCGGACCGGCGGCCGGGCGCGCGACAGGGGGGCCTGGCGGAAGGCGAGCTTGCCGACCGCGCTCCAGCCGAAGAAGCGATTGACCCGCTCCAGGATCACGTCGGCGGAGTGCTGGATCTCCAGCGCCATCGGCCCCTCGACCCGCAGCACCAGGGTCGCCGGCTCCTGCGGCTGGCCCTCGACCGGCCGCGGCCATTGCATCTTCAAAGGCTCGGCATGGGCCGCAATCTCCGGCCCGGCAATCTGCGCCCACCGGGTCACCAGCTCGCGCGCGGCAAAACCCTGCTTGGCATAGGCCTCGGCAAAGACGTCGTTGAGCAGCAGCGAAAGCGGCTTGGCGCTGATGGGACCGGGTCTGGGAGGGAATTTGGACATGGAGCCTTATAGCACTTCGGAGGACAGGCCTCACCATTGGAGAGCGGTCCGCGAAGAAAGACGTGGATGCCCGCGACGAGCGGGGGCATGACGTGGAGAGGCCGGCGCGTTGCCGCTACAGTGAGAGCATGAGCCCCAAATCGGCACTAATGGCCAAGTCGGAACCAATTCAGTCGGAGGCATCGGCTCGCCCAACGCTGTTGCTCGCCTGGTACGACCGCCATCGCCGCCGTCTGCCATGGCGCGCGATGCCCGGCGAGATCTCGGACCCTTACCGCGTCTGGCTCTCGGAGATCATGCTCCAGCAGACCACCGTGAAAGCCGTCGGCCCTTATTTCGAAAAGTTCGTCGCGCGCTGGCCGGATGTCACGGCGCTGGGGCGGGCCTCGCAGGATGACGTGCTGCGGATGTGGGCCGGGCTCGGCTATTACTCCCGCGCGCGCAATCTCCATGCCTGCGCGGTCGCCGTGACGCGCGAGCACGGCGGTGTGTTTCCCGACACGGAAGAGGGGCTGCGCGCGCTGCCGGGGATCGGGCCCTATACGGCAGCCGCGATCGCTGCGATCGCGTTCGACCGCCGCACCATGCCGGTCGACGGCAACATCGAGCGCGTGGTGTCGCGCCTGTTCGCCGTCGAGGAGGAGCTGCCGCAGGCCAAGCCGCTGATCCAGCAACTGGCGGCGACGCTGCTTGCGGACGCTCGCGCCGGCGACGAGACGTCTCGCGCCGGCGACAGCGCGCAGGCGCTGATGGATCTGGGCGCCTCGATCTGCACGCCGAAGAAGCCGGCCTGCTCGCTCTGTCCGCTCAATGAGGATTGCACCGCGCGTGCGCTAGCGACGCAGGAAACGTTTCCGCGCAAGGCGCCGAAGAAGAGCGGAACGTTGCGGCGCGGGGCTGCCTTCGTCGTGACGCGCGGCGGCGAGCTGCTGGTCCGCTCGAGGCCCGAAAAAGGCCTCCTTGGCGGCATGACCGAGGTGCCGGGCTCGGACTGGCTGGCCGGCCAGGAGGACGCGACGGCGAAGCAGCAAGCGCCCGACCTGAAGGGGCTGTCGCGCTGGCAGCGCAAGGTGGGCGTCGTCACCCACGTGTTCACGCATTTTCCGCTGGAACTGGTGGTCTACACGGCGAAGGCCGAAGCGCGCACGCGCGCGCCCGAAGGCATGCGCTGGGTGCCGATCGCGATCCTCGCCGGTGAAGCGCTGCCCAACGTCATGCGCAAGGTGATCGCGCACGCCCTGGACCCTTCAGCGGCCCCACCTTCCTGACAGCGCGCTGGCAGCAGCGCTAAGCTATCAGCGCCCGATACGGAGGCTGCCAATGGTCAAGACCGCACTCGATAACTTTCCAAGGCCGCCCTGCGCCGAGCTGCTCGGATGGCGCCTGCTCGATGCCCGTCCGGAGGAGGGCTGGATCAGGCTCGCTTTCGAGGGCAAGCCCGAGTTCTGCAATCCGGCGGGCTTCATCCAGGGCGGCATGCTCTCTGCCATGCTCGACGACACGATGGGGCCGGCCGTGCTGGTGATGAGCGAGGGCCGGCTCTACACCACCACGATCAGCATGACCGTGAATTTCCTCAGCCCCGCAAGGCCCGGTCCGATCATCGGCGAGGCCAAGGTGACGCAGCTCGGCAAGACGATTGCGTTCGTCGAGGCGAAGCTGATGGCGGAAGACGGCACGGTGCTGGCGACGGCGAGCGCCAGCGAACGGCTGCTGGAAGCGGCGAGGGTGGTGGGGAAATAGTCGAGCCGCGCATTCCTCTTCCCTTCTCCCCTTGCGGGAGAAGGTGGCATAGGCGGCCTTCGGGCCGCCGTTCTTAAGAGAACGCCGAAGCGAAGCTTCGGCTATGGCGCCGGATGAGGGGTATGTCTCCGCGAACTCAAATGCGAGTTGGACTCGTGGAGACAGACCCCTCACCCAAGTGAGCCCGCATCTGCCAGCGTCGCCGCCCTCTCCCACAAGGGGCGAGGGCGCATTTATGAGCATCTCGCTTTGAGCGAGAGCATCACACCCTCACGCGCGCGCACCAGCACTCACGATCGGCGGCTTCGCATTCAGCGCCTCGACCTGGAAGCCTGCGACGCGCTTGTAGTTGGCGGCGATGTCTTCCAGCTCCTGCTGCGACAGCACGTCGGTGACGACGTCGTAGCCGTCAGGCGCGCGCTCCTCGACGAGCTGCATCACCTGCTCGGGGCCGTTCTTGCGGTTGAGCAGGACGAGGTCGGTGGTCGCGGGCCTGCGCTCGGCCTCATAGGCGAGCAGCGCCGCAGTCGTCGGGCCATGCGCCAGGATCTCGCGCGTGATGGTGCGGGCATCGAGGATCGCCTGTGAGGCGCCGTTCGAGCCGATCGGGTACATCGGATGCGCGGCGTCGCCCATCAGCGTGACGCGGCCGAAGGTCCATTGCGACACCGGATCGCGGTCGACCAGCGGATATTCGTAGGCGTGCGGGCAGTTCTTGATCAGGCCGGGGACGTCGAGCCAGTCGAACTGCCAGCTCTCGAACCAGGGCAGAAACTCCTCGAGCCGCGCGGTGCGGTTATAGTCCTCGCGCCGCCACTGATAGGTCGGCGGCATGTGGCGCTCGGCAACCCAGTTGATCAGGTGGTTGCCCGCTGCGTCCGGCGCCTTCGAAATCGGATAGCAGACGAATTTCAGGATCTCGTGCCCGGCCATGATCATGGTGCGGCCGGTGAGGAACGCCTTTGACGGCGTGACGCCGCGCCAGAGGATGCGGCCGTTCCAGATCGGCGGTCCCTCCTGCGGATAGAGCTTTTCTCGCACGGCGGAATGGATGCCGTCGGCGGCGATCAGGATCGCACCCTCGTAAGTGCCGGCGGCCTTGCCGCTCGTCTTGTCGATGAAGTCGGCGCGGACGCCGCCCGCCGTCTCGGTCCAGCCGGTCAGATGATGGCTGGTCAAAATGTTGTCGCGGCCGAGCCGCTCGACCGCAGTGTCGAGCAGGAGCTGCTGGAGGGTGCCGCGATGGATCGAGAACTGCGGCCATTTGTAGCCGGCTTCCAGGCCGCGCGGCTCGCTCCAGATCGGCTTGCCGTGCTTGGAGAAATAGGCGAGCTCGCGGGTCCGCACGCCGCTTTCGTCCAGCCGGTCCATCAGCCCGAGCTCGATCAGCTCGCGCACCGCATGCGGCAGCACGTTGATGCCGACCCCGAGCGGCTTCAGTTCCGCGACGCCCTCGAACACTTTTACGGGAACGCCGATTCCGTGCAGGCTGAGCGCAAGCGTCAGCCCGCCGATGCCGCCACCGGCGATGAGTACGGTCATGACAAAACCCCTCCGATTGCGGGCGTCTTGGCACAGGCGGGCGGCGGTGGGCAACTGCGAAGAGCAAAAGCACGGAGAACGCCGTGCTATGGACCTGGCGGCCCGCAGCCGTTAGTTTCCAATTTTCCCATGAGGTCCGACATGCTCAAGCTCTACTACGCGACCGGCACCTGCGCGCTCGCCACCTACATGACCCTGGAGGAGGCCGGCGCCGACTACACGGCTGAACGGCTGAGCTTCAAGGATAACCAGCAGAACAGCCCGGACTATCTCGCGATCAATCCGAAGGGCCGCGTGCCGGCGCTGGTGACGGATCGCGGCGTGCTGACCGAGACGCCTGCGATGCTGGCCTACATCGCGCAGACCTTCCCCAAGGCGAAGCTCGCGCCGCTCGACGATCCCTTCGACTTCGCCCAGGTGCAGTCGTTCAATTCCTATCTCTGCTCGACCGCGCACATCAACCATGCCCACAAGATGCGCGGCGCGCGCTGGGCGACGCAGGAGAGCTCGTTCGCCGACATGAAGGCGATGGTGCCGAAGAGCATGGGCGCCTGCTTCTCCTTGATCGAGCAGAAGATGTTCAAAGGTCCCTGGGTGATGGGCGACCAGTTCACGATCTGCGATCCCTACCTCCACACGCTCTCGCTCTGGCTCGAGGGTGACAGCGTCGACATCAATGCCACGCCGAAGATCGCCGATCACTTCAAGCGCATGTCAGACCGCCCCGCCGTGCGCAAGGTGATGGACGCGCAGAAGGCGTAAGGTTCTTGTAGGGTGGGCAAAGGCGCGAAGCGCCGTGCCCACCATCTATCCGCGCTATGAAAGAAGTGGTGGGCACGCTTTGCTTTGCCCACCCTACGATAGCTTGCGCTTGGCTTGGTCCAATTCCCGTCCCGTCGCCAGCATCAGCCGCCGCAGCCAGATCGAGCCCGGGTCCATCTGTGCGCGGGTCGGATGGAACATGAACTGTTCGTCGATCCCGGGATCGAGCGGCGGCGTCACCGTGACGAGGCCGAACTGCTTCGACAGCGCCGCGATCAGCCGGCGCGGCACGAAGGCGACGAGGTCGGTGCGGGCGGCGACGTGCAGCGCTTCGAGATAGCCTGACACCACCAGCGAAATGTGCCGCTCGATGCCCTTGGTCCGCAGCCAGGTGTCGATGAGATCCTCCGGTTGGCCGCGGATGATCACGCCGACATGGCGTGCCGCCAGGAACGTCTCGCGCCGCTTCAGCTTCGCAGCCATGGGATGGCCGCGCCGCACCGCCAGCGCGTCGCTGTCGGTGTAGAGCAACTGGCGGTGAAAGCCCTTGAAGGCGTTGCCGATCGAGATCACGAGGTCGATGGTGCGGGCGAACTCGGCGTGGAAGATCGCAGGGCCCCGCCACGGTACGACGTCGATACGGACGTTGGGCGCGGCCCGCGTCACTTTTTCCATCAAGGGCGGCATCAGCAGCTCGACCGCGAGATCCGGCATCATCAGGCGGAATTGCCGCTCGCTGCGCGCGGCGTCGAAGTCGTCGGGTATGAACAGCCCGCGCACCTGGTCGAGCGCCTGGGCCAGCGGTGCGCGGAGGGCTTGCGCCCGCGGCGTCAGCTCCATGCGCGCGCCGGTGCGCACCAGCAGCGGATCGCCGAAGATGTCGCGCAGGCGTTGCAACGCATGGCTCGCGGCCGGCTGCGACAGCCCGATCCGAAGCGCGGCCCGGCTGACATTGGCCTCGCGCAGCAGCGCGTCGAGCGCGGTCAGGAGATTGAGGTCAAGCGAATTCAAATTCATAAGGCGAATAGATATCATATCCACTATCGATTTGAAGAATTCTTATCCGGCAGGGATGATCTCCGTGTTGCCACCAAACGGAGATGCCGCCATGAGCGCGAGCGCCAACAAGAAACTGATGCAGGATATCTTTGCCGCCGCCGCCAGCCCCGATCCGGCCGCGCGCGATCGGGCTCTGTTCGCCGCAAGCCTTGCCGACGATGCCAGATGGGTCGTCACCGGCCAGTATTCCTGGTCGCGCACCTTCACCGGCAAGGAGGCGATCCTCAACGATCTGCACGGTTATGTGCGCACCCGCTTGCGCGACCGGACCCGCACCGTAGCTCACCGTTTCATCGCCGATGGCGACGTCGTCGCGGTGGAAGCCAAGGGCGACAACGTCACGCCCGAGGGCGTGCGCTACGACAACGACTACTGCCTGGTGTTTCGTCTCGAGGACGGGAAGATCAAGGAGATCCGGGAATATTGCGACTCGACCCTGACCGAGAAGGCGCTCGGTCCGTTTCCGCAGACGCCCGTGAGGGCCGCGAGCTGACCGGATTGAGGACCATCTCGTCCGCCGACCGGTGCCGTCGGCCTCGTTCGGCGATGGTCGTGTCGATCTGGCGCAGGCTGATAGCGATTGTCCATGTCAGGCGCGAACGGTCGCGGGCCCGGTACCAGCTCGCCGCCATGAGCGACCGGGAGCTTCAGGACTGCGGCATGACCCGGGCGGAGATCGCGTACGAACTGAGGAGACCGGTGCGACGGAGTTAGACAAACGGACGAGATCCAGGTGCCGCCTGCCTCCCATTTTATCGTAGCCGGCGGAACCTTCGGGTTCCGCCGGACGTTTGCTCGGTTCGGAGGCAATCGCGCCCCCGGCATCGCACGCGTTTGGGACATTTCATGCTGGCTGGGGTTTCGGACGTTTCAACACAGGTGGGCCGCAGCTTTTCCGGACTCCGCGAACGATTGAGAGATGCGACTGCGAATGCGCACCGGGAGCTCGATGCGCAGCTTTCGTCGTTCGACCTCACAGTCCTGTCCGGTTACCGCCGCTTCCTGCAAGCCAGCGCCGGCGCACTTCTTCCGCTCGAAGCTGCGCTTGTGCAGGCCGGCGTCGCCAAGATGTTTCCGGATTGGCGGGAGCGAGCGCGTAGCGCCGCGATCGCGGCCGATCTCGCGCAGCTCGGCAGCGCCGCACAATCCACCGTGTCCGTGCCGCCGCTGACGCGCAGTGGCATGCTCGGCACGTTATACGTTCTGGAGGGCTCCCGGCTCGGCGCAAAGTTTCTACTGAAGGCGGTCGCGGATGCGGGCGATCCGCGCATCGGCGAGGCCACCGCCTATCTCAGCCATGGCGCGGGCAAACGGCTCTGGCAGAGCTTTCTGGCGAAACTTCAAAACGAAGAGGATTGCGACGCGGACGAGACGATCGAATCGGCACGTCTCGCCTTCGCGGCCTTCGAGCAGGCGGCGGACCGCGCATGAACGAGGCGGTCAATCTCACCAATTGCGATCGCGAGCCGATCCACATCCCCGGCAGCGTCCAGCCGTTCGGCTTCCTGCTCACGGTGCTGTCGGATTTCACGATTTGCATGGCCTCCGACAATGTCGACAGCTTTCTCGGGACTGACGTCGCCGACCTGCTCCAGCAGCCGCTGTCGCGCGTCATCTCGGAAGCCGCCGTCGAGACCATTCGCAGCCGCGTCGATCATCTCAGCGGCCCCGATACGACCGAGCGCATGTTCGGTGTCGAGCTCCAGGCCGGCAAACCGCCTTACGATCTCTCCATCCACTTCTCCGGAGCCTATCTGGTCATCGAGGCGGAGCCCAGCGTCAACGAGCCCGGCGTCAATTCCGGCGAGCTCGTCCGCCTGATGCTGGAGCGAATCCGCAAGACGCGCGGCATGACCGAGCTCGCCCGCGAGGCGGCGCGCCAGCTCAAGGTCCTGACCGGGTTCGACCGCGTCATGGTCTATCAGTTTCATCCGGACGGATCGGGCGAGGTGATCGCTGAAGCTGCGGAAGCCGGCCTCGAACGGTTCCTCGGCCTGCACTATCCGGCCTCCGACATCCCCAAGCAGGCCCGCATCCTTTATCAGCGCAACTGGCTGCGCATCATCGCCGATATCAATTCGAAACCAGCCGCATTGTTTTCGACGGCCACGCACAATGCTGGGCTGCTCGATCTCTCCATGAGCGTGCTGCGCTCGGTCTCGCCGATTCACATCGAATATCTGCGCAACATGGGCGTCGGGGCTTCGATGTCGGTGTCGATCCTGCGCGACGGCAAGCTGTGGGGCCTGTTCGCCTGCCACCATTATTCGCCGCGCTACATCTCGTTCGAGAAGCGCACCGCGTCCGAGCTGTTCGGGCAGATGTTCTCCTGGATCGTGGAGGGGCGCGAGCGCGAGGGCAATGTCGCCTACGAGATGCGCGCTCACCAGGTGCAGGAGCGGTTGATCGAGACCGCGGCCTCGCACGAGCACAGTCGGCGCGCGATTGTCGACTTCCTCGGCGACTATCGCGGGATGATCGATTGCGACGGCGTGGCGGTGTGGTCCGACAACAAGATCACGCTTCAGGGCCAGACGCCGACCGAGGACGAGGTGAAGGAGCTGGTTGCCTTCATCAACCGGACCTCGCCGGGACGGATTTTCGCCAGTGCCGAGATTGCCAAGGTCTATGCCGCCGGCCAGTCCTTTCGCGACCGCGCGGCGGGATTCCTCGCCATTCCGATCTCGCGGACTCCGCGCGATTGCCTGATCTTCTTCCGGCGCGAGGTCGTGCGCTCGGTGAACTGGGCCGGCGCGCCCGACAAGGTCTATGACGAGGGACCGAACGGACCGCGACTGACGCCGCGCAAGAGCTTTGAGCTCTGGCAGGAAACGGTGGCGGGCCAGTCGAAACCGTGGTCCACGGCCGACATCCGCATCGCCGAGAGCCTGCGCGTCACGCTGCTTGAAGTGATCCTGCAACTGTCCGACCTTGCCGCCCGCGAGCGTCGCGGCGCGCAGGAGCGGCAGGAGCTGATGATCGCCGAGCTCAATCACCGCGTCCGCAACATTTTGAGCCTCGTCCGCGCGCTGGTGGCGCAGAGCAAGGACACCGCCACGTCGGTCGAGGAGTTCGCCGGCGTGCTCGGCGGCCGCATCCAGGCCTTGGCCCGCGCCCACGACCAGATCACCAATTTGAACTGGGCGCCGGTCGCGCTGCGCTCGCTGGTCGAGTCCGAGGCCGGCGCCTATCTCGGCGCGCGCGCCGGCCGCGTGAAGATGGGCGGGCCCGATGTCGCGCTCGATCCCAAGGCGTTCGCGACGCTGGCGCTGGTCGTGCACGAGATGATGACCAATTCCGCCAAATACGGCGCGCTCGCGGATTCCACCGGCCAGGTCGAGGTGGTCTGGCGGCTCGATCCGAATTCGAGCCTCGAGATCGAGTGGAAGGAGAGCGGCGGGCCGCCGGTGCAGCCGCCGTCGCGCCGCGGCTTCGGCACCACCATCATCGAGCGCTCGGTGCCGTTCGACCTCAAGGGCGAAGCCGAAATCCGCTTCGACCTGCTGGGCGTCCAGGCCAAATTCGTCATCCCGCCCAATTTCGTCGAACTGGTCCCATCAATCGCAGGAGCCGCTATGCGCGTCGAGGAGCAGCAACCCGCCCGTCCGCGAATTTCCGAGACGGCACTGATCGTCGAGGACAATTTGATCATCGCCATGGCGGCGGAAGTCATCCTGCTCGATCTCGGTGCCCGCCATGTCGATACCGCGGCGAGCGTCGACCAGGCGTTGCGCGCGATCGAGCGCACGCGTCCGGGTTTTGCGCTGCTCGATCTCAACCTCGGCAACGAGAGCAGCATCAAGGTGGCCGAGAAGCTGAAGGAGATCGGCGTGCCCTTCATGTTCGCGACCGGCTATGGCGAGCGCGCGCCGATCCCGGAAGAGCTGGCGTCCGCGCCGGTGGTCCAGAAGCCCTACACGCTGGAAGTCGTCGAGAACGCGCTCGGCAAATTGCAGGGGACGGTCGCTCAATAGACATCCATCCCGGCGACGCGTGCAGCGCTCTGCAAGCGGCTGCGGGCTTTGCATCGAAACCTGCGCAACTGCCGATAAAATCAGCAGGTCCTGTGCGGGCCGGCGCACACATGCGCGAAAAATCGGAAGGTTCAATTAACGAGTGTCCCTCATTGTACCGCGGTGCAGCGTGGGTGCCGAAAAGCGACTCGCGGCTGCCGGGGGTGGCCGTGACGATTGCCGGGGTCGTTCGTCCGCCCGAATTCACATGCACCTGGGTGGACAGTGGGAATGCCGAACTTTCGTTTGCGGATCAGGGGGCGCCTGTACGCAGGCTTCATGGCCTTGGTGGCGGTTGGTCTCGTGATGGCGGTGGTCGCCATCTGGAATTTGCGGTCCGTGCAGGACCAGGTCGCAAAGGCTTCGGCGTTTTCTGACAGCACGGCGCGGGTCCTGGAGGTCTCGACCCATCTTCAGGCGATCCAGCGCGCCAATCTGCGCTACATCTACGACGCCAGCGAGCCCGCAATGAAGGAGGCCGCAGAGCGGGAGACCGCGGCGACCGAGCTGTTGAAGGTCGGGGCGCAGGGGACGCTCTCCGAGGAGCGGCGGAAGCTCTACAACGATCTGATCGCCGACATCGCGAAAATGCGAAGCTTGCGTGACAATCTCGGCGACGCCGTCAACGAGGCGCGGACCGGCAAGGCGACGCTGCTGCCGAGCGGTGACGAACTGACTGTCAAGATGGGCAAGCTGGTCGATGTGGCGCGCGCAGCCGTCGACGAAGACACCGGGGCCCTCGTTGCGGACCTCGAATCCAGGCTCCTTCTCGTCCAGATCGCGAACTGGCGTTTCCTGGCCCTGCGCGACAGCAAGGGGCCCGCCAACTTCAGAACCAATGTGGACAGGGCGTCGCAGCGCCTCTCGGCGCTCGAAAAGAGCCCGCAGGCGACCGAACTGCGCACGACGCTCGCGCCGGTGAAGACCTCGCTCGGAATCTACAAATCCGCGTTCGAGACGACGTCGGCCGCGATGCTCCAGGCCGACGAGATCTACCACAAGAGCCTCGCGCCCCTCATCGTCGACAGCATCGCCAAGCTCAAGGTCGCGGAAGCCGCCTTGAAGAAGGACTACAAGGAGTCGCGCAGCCAGGCCGAAGCCGTAATTGACGGCACGACCACCGTGCAGGCGATCGCGGGCGGCCTTGCCACCCTGTTCGGATTGATCGTCGCCTTCCTGATCGCCCGCAGCATCGTTGGTCCCCTGACCTCGATGACACGCGCGATGGGGTTGCTGGCCGGCGGCAATCTCGAGGTCGAGATTCCCGGGCGGGGCAAGGCCGACGAGATCGGCGACATGGCCAAGGCGATCGAGGTGTTCAAGACCAACATGATCGACACCGAACGGCTGCGCACGGAGCAGACCGAGACCGAGGCGCGGCAGGCGGAGAGCCGCAAGGCCGACATGGTCCGGCTCGCCGACCAGTTCGAGCAGGCGGTCGGCGAGATCGTCGACACCGTGTCGTCGGCATCGAACGAGCTGGAGGCGTCGGCGGGCACCCTGACGGCGACCGCGACGCGCGCGCAAAATCTGTCGACCGAGGTGGCGTCGGCGTCACAGGAGGCCACGGCCAATGTGCAGGCGGTGGCGTCCGCGACCGAGCAGCTGTCCTCCTCGGTCACCGAGATCGCCCGCCAGGTGCAGGAATCCGCCCGGATCGCCAACGAGGCCGTCGGTCAGGCAAGCAGGACCAATGAGCGCGTCGGCGAGCTGTCCAAGGCGGCCGCCCGCATCGGCGACGTGGTCGAACTGATCAGCACGATCGCCGGCCAGACCAACCTCCTGGCGCTGAACGCCACCATCGAGGCCGCGCGCGCCGGCGAGGCCGGCCGCGGCTTTGCGGTGGTCGCCTCCGAGGTCAAGGCGCTGGCCGAGCAGACCGCGAAGGCGACCGGCGAGATCGGCCAGCAGATTTCGAGCATCCAGGCCGCGACCGAGCAGTCGGTCGGCTCGATCCGTGAGATCAGCGGCACCATCGAGCGGCTGTCGGAAATCTCGTCGGCGGTTGCCGCCGCCGTGGAAGAGCAGGGCGCGGCGACGCAGGACATCTCCCGCAACGTCCAGCAGGCCGCCCATGGCACGCAGCGCGTCTCGATCAATATCGGCGACGTCCAGCGCGGCGCGTCCGAGACCGGCTCGGCCTCCTCGCAGGTGCTCTCGGCGGCGCGCTCGCTGTCTTCAGACAGCAACCGGCTGAAGCAGGAAGTCGCGAAGTTCCTGGACTCGGTCCACGCCGCCTGACCGGCGCGGACCCGCAAAAGCAAAGGTCCACGCGCATGCGCGTGGACCTGCCATTGCGGCGTGGTGGGATGAGGACATCGCTCGCGCGCGCCACCGCTTGATGTCCGGAATACGGTGGTGTCTTCGTCGGCTTCTCCGTATTCGACACCGGTAAAATACAGCCGCAATTAACAATTGTTCCGCATTGTACGGCAGCGCAGCGCGAATCTCGCAGGCGTGGTTGCAATGATCAGTCGCTTGCAATCGCGCCAAGGTCGTCGGCTGCTTCTGCTTTTCTGCTGCAATGGGTGGACAGTGATGCCGAGCTTGCGTTTGAGAATTCGGGGGCGTCTCTACGCCGGATTTTCGGTTCTCGTGGTCGTTGGTTTGATCATGGCCGCGGTTGCGGTCTGGAATTTGTGGGCCGTCCAGGGCCAGATGGCGCGGCTCTCCGCGCTCTCGGACAACACCGCCCGCGTTCAGGAAATCTCGATCAACCTCCAGGCGCTGCGGCGTGCCAATCTGCGTTACATCTATGACGCCAACGAGCCGGCCTTCAAGGAGGCTGCGGAGCGGGAGGCGGCGACGGCGGAGCTGTTGAGGGCCGCGGCCAAGTCGACGGTCTCCGAGGAGCGGCTCAAGATCTACAATGGCCTCGTCGGCGACGTCGACAAGATGAAGTCCCTGCGCGAGCGCATGGGCGCTGCCGTCAACGAAACGACGAAAGGCAAGGCCATTCTGCTTGCCGGCGGCGACGAGCTGACCGCCAATACCGGCAAGCTGGTCGACGCCGCGCGTGCAACCGAAGATACCAGCGTGACCGCCCCCGTCGCCGATCTCGAATCCAAGATCCTCCTTGTTCGTGTCTCAAACTGGCGCTTCCTCGCCGTCCGGGACGCAAAGGGGCCGGCGACCTTCAGGACCAATGTCGATCGGGCGCAGCAAGCACTCAAGTCACTTGAGGGGGCCGGTCTGCCGGACGAGGTCAAGGCCGCGTTCGGGCCGATCAAGAGTTCACTTTCGACCTACAAGGGGGCCTTCGAAACGACCTCCGCCGCAATCCTCCAGGCCGATGAAATCTACCGCAACGAGATCGCCCCTCTGATCAGCGATAGCGTCGACAAGCTCAAGGTGGCGGAGACCGGATTGAAGGCCGACTACCAGAAGTCGCGCGCGGCCGCCGATGGCGTCATTGCCAGCACGACCTGGATTCAGGAAGTCGCCGGCGGCCTTGCGATCCTGTTCGGCGGCCTCGTCGCCTTCCTGATCGCGCGCAGCATCGTCGGACCGCTGACCACGATGACCCGGGCGATGGGAGCCCTCGCCGGTGGCGATCTCAAGATCGAGATCCCCGGCCGTGGCAATCGCGACGAGATCGGCGACATGGCCAAGGCGATCCAGGTGTTCAAGGAGAGCATGGTCGAGACCGACCGCCTGCGCCACGAGCAGGTCGAGGTCGAGGCGCGGCAGGCGGAGAGCCGCAAGGCCGATATGCGAAACCTGGCCAATCAGTTCGAACGAGCGGTCGGCGAGATCGTCGACACCGTGTCGTCGGCATCAAACGAGCTCGAGGCTTCCGCGGGCACCCTGACCACGACGGCAACGCGCGCCCAGGATCTGTCGACGGAAGTCGCCAGCGCCTCCCAGGAGGCCTCGGCCAATGTGCAGGCCGTTGCCTCGGCGACCGAGGAGCTGTCCTCCTCGGTCTCGGAGATCGCCCGCCAGGTGCAGGAATCCGCCCGCATCGCCAGCGAGGCCGTCGGGCAGGCAACGCGGACCAACGAACGGGTCGGTGAGCTGTCCAAGGCCGCCGCCCGCATCGGCGACGTGGTCGAGCTGATCAGCACGATTGCCGGCCAGACCAATCTGCTGGCACTGAACGCAACGATCGAGGCGGCGCGTGCGGGCGAGGCCGGTCGCGGCTTTGCCGTGGTCGCCTCCGAGGTCAAGGCGCTGGCTGAGCAGACCGCGAAGGCCACGGGCGAGATCGCCCAGCAGGTCTCCGGCATCCAGGCCGCGACGGAGGAGTCGGTCGGCTCGATCCGGGAGATCAGCGGCACCATCGAGCGGCTGTCGGAGATCTCGTCGACGGTTGCGGCGGCCGTGGAAGAGCAAGGCGCCGCCACACAGGAAATCTCCCGCAACGTCCAGCAGGCCGCTCACGGCACGCAGCGCGTCTCGACCAATATCGGCGACGTCCAACGCGGCGCCTCCGAGACCGGCTCGGCCTCCTCGCAGGTGCTCTCGGCGGCGCGCTCGCTGTCTTCGGACAGCAACCGGCTGAAGCAGGAAGTCGCAAAATTCCTGAGCTCGGTCCACGCCGCCTGAGCCGCAAACGCAAAAGGCCACGCGCATGCGCGTGGCCTCCAAAAGCTGCGTCGCGCGATCAGGCGACCTTCGTCGTCATGTGCTTGAACATGTTGGCGCGCGCCTCGTCGTCCATCTCGGCCTTGAAGGTGAACTTGTCCTTCAGCGCGATCGCACGCGCCGCCGCCGGCCGCGCCGAGATCTCGTCGACCAGCCGCTTCACGTTCGGGTAGCGCGCAAAGGCATCGTCGCCGAGCTTGAACGGCACCATCCGCGCCCAGCCCCACAGCGCCATGTCGACGATCGAATAGCTGTCGCCGACCATATAGCTGCGGCCTTCAAGGTGACCGTCGAGAATCTTGTAGTGGCGATCGGTCTCGTACTGGTAGCGGTTATGGGCGTAGTCGTGGTTCTGGTCCTTCGGCGCAAAATGCTTGAAGTGCACGGCCTGGCCCGAATACGGCCCGACGCCGGTGGCAATGAACATCAGCCATGACAGCGTCTCGCCGCGGACATTGGCGGCGGGGAGGAACTTGCCGGTCTTCTCGGCGAGGTAGAGCAGGATGGCGTTCGAGTCGAACACGATGGTGCCGTTGTCGTCGATCGCCGGCACCTTGCCGTTCGGATTGATCTTCAGATAGTCCGGCGCGAACTGTTCGCCCGTGCGGGTGTCGATCTTGACCGGCTCGAAGGCCAGGCCGGCCTCTTCGAGATACAGCGCGACCTTGGTCGGGTTCGGCGATCCGTTGAAATAGAATTTGAGCATGTTTGTCTCCCCAATTCCCTTTTTAGAGAATGATTGCAGCGTCGCGGCCTTCTGTGCCTGAACATGGCCTGAGAGAGCAACCGGCGAGTTTGCCGGGCGGTGTCTGCGCGGTACGCAGATCAGCCGGCGTAACAAGGGCCGATCGCCGCCGTAATGGCGGTTCAAGTCCGGCTGAGCCGTTCCCGCAGGAATTCGATGAAGCGCTGCGTCTTGGCTGGCAGCAGGCGCGTCTCGGTGACTGCGTAGACGGTGACGGGCGAGCCCTGCCATTGCGGCATGATGCGACGCAGCCGGCCATCCGCCACTTCCTCGGCCACGATCTCTTGCGGCAGAAAGGCGATGCCCATGTCGAGCGTTGCGAGGCGGCGGATCAGTCCCACGTTGTTGAGCCGAAAACGGCCGTCGACGTCGGTCTGCTCCATCTGCGTGCCGCTGTGTAACGTCCACGCACTCATCTTCGTCATACACAGGCATTGATGATGGGTGAGGTCCGCAGGTTCATGCGGCTCGCCGTTGATGTCGAGATAGCGCGGCGAGGCGTAGAGATATCCCGGCATGCGGGCGAGCGGCCGCGCGATCATGTGGGACGGCTCTGATTCTCCGACGCGGATCGCCAGATCGAACGGCTCCGATACGAGATCGACACGTCGCGGCGTCAGGTCGAATTCGAAATCGATGTCGGGATATTGCTGCGCGAATTCGGCGATCAACGGTGCGAGGTAGGTGTTCGCGAAATCCACCGGCAGCGAGACGCGGAGCATGCCGCTCGGCTGCGCCAGCATCCCGTCCAGTTGCTCATGCGCCAAGCGCGCCTCGTCCACGATGCGCTTGCAGCGCTCGAAGTAGATCTGGCCGGCTTCGGTTAATTCGATCTTGCGGGTCGTCCGGTTCAACAGGCGAAGCCCGATCTCCTTCTCCAATAGATCGATCCGGCGCGACAGCGTCGAATTGGGCATGTCGAGGGTCTTGGCGGCGCGACGGAAGCTGCGGGCCTTCGCGACCTCCACGAACAGCGCCATATCGTTCAACAACGCCATTCCATTATTCCATCAATGGATCAATCAGTTCCATTTTACGGCATTTATTCCATTGAGTGGAAGGTCCATCTGCCCTTTGCTGACATTGCAGGGCAAGCCATCCATGAAACGCGTAGAACTCGACAAGAACCTGAAGGTGAATCCGCCGGCGCTCGAAGGCCTCAGGCTCGCTGGATTGAATGTGGCGGTGATCGGCGGCACCGGCGGCATTGGCCGGGCGTTCAGCCGCCAATTGGCGGCCAAGGGGGCGCGTGTCCTCGTCGTCGGCCAGACGTTCCGTGATCAGAACGTGCCGGGCATCGCATTCATGCAGGCCGATCTGAGCCTGATGCGGGAAGCCAGGCGGATCGGCCGTGAGCTTCCCGCCGAGACGCTCGACATCGTCGTCTTCACGACCGGCATCATGGCGGGGCCCAGGCGTGAGGTGACGGCGGAAGGCATCGAACGCGATCTTGCCGTCAGCTATCTGAGCCGCTTCGTCATCCTGAACGCGATCGCCTCTCGTCTTGGAAGGGACAGGGCCACGGCCACATTCAAGCCTCGGATATTCGTCATGGGATTCCCCGGGACGGAGCAGAGGGCCGATGTCGCCGATCTGAATTCGGAACGGAGTTACAAGCGGTTCGCGGCCCACTCGAACACCGTGGCGGGCAACGAAGTGCTCGTCCTCGAGGCCGCCAGGCGCTTTGCCGATGTCGATGTGTTCGGCCTCAATCCCGGCTTCGTGAAGACCGATATTCGCGCCAATCTGCTCGGGTCGCGTGCGCTCGTCTCGCTGATCAATTGGCTGACCAGCTTCATGATGGTCGAGCCGGACGCCTATGCCGAGCGACTGGTGCCGCTCTTGGTGTCGCCTGATCTCAACGGCCGCAGCGGTGTCATGTTCAACAACAAGGCTGAGGCGATCCTGCCGAGCCCTTCGTCTGCGGAGCGATCCTACGCGACGGCGCTCATGGATGCCTCCGATCGATTGATCGCCCGTCTGGCGCCGTGAGGCCGCGCCTCGACGCTCAACTGGAATAGAGCAGGCCGACGACGGCGATGACGATCATCCCGGCGCCGACAGCGTCCAGCCGCATCGCGAGCCGCGTGGCGGCGTGCATGCTGGAGGCCCGCGTCTTGCGCTCCGATCCGCGCGCGTAGCCGTGCACGATGACGTCGTGATTGAAATTGTCGTGGGCCTCGTTGCTGCTGGCCAGCCCGACGCAGACCACCAGCACGCCGAAGATGGCGAGGCCGAAAAAGCCGAGCAGGGCGATCAGGAACATCGGAAACATGCCGAGCAGGAAGATCGGCAGCAGCGGCACCAGCAGCAAAGTCTCGGACTGTCGTCGCATGGGAGCCGGACCGGTCAGGACGGGGCTGATCTGCGAAATCTAGTCCTGGCTGTGGCGGCATTCAAGGAGCCGTAGGGTGGGCAAAGCGAAGCGTGCCCACCAAATCTGCGTCCCGGGGAGAGAGATGGTGGGCACGGCGCAAGGGCGCCTTTGCCCACCCTACGAGATCGCGGGAAGTGGCTACTCCGCCCCGATCCCCGCACGGATCTCGGCACGGAACTCGTCGATCAGCTTGAGACCCTTCTTGGTCTCGACATGCCAGAAGGTCCAGCCGTTGCAGGCTTGCGCCCCTTGCGCCACGGCGCCGATGCGGTGGATCGAGCCGACCTTGTCGCCCAGCATGATGGCGCCGTCGGCGCGCACGAGTGCGCCGAGCTTCTTCTTGGCGTCGAACAGTTTCGTGCCGGGGATGATCATGCCGCGCTCGATCAGCTCGGAGAACGCGACCCGCGGCGCCTCGCGCGCGGTCATGAACGGGGCGAGGCTTTCTTCCGGCAGCGGCTCGACCGCGGCGATGCGGGCTTCCGCCGCCTTCGCGTAGGTCTTGTCGCGCTCGAAGCCGATATAGGAGCGGCCGAGACGCTTGGCGACCGCGCCGGTGGTGCCGGTGCCGTTGAAGGGATCGATCACGAGATCGCCGGGTTTCGACGACGACAGAAGCACGCGCGCGAGCAGGCCTTCCGGCTTCTGCGTCGGATGCACTTTCTTGCCGTCGGCGCCCTTGAGGCGCTCCTCGCCGGTGCAGAGCGGGATCAGCCAGTCGGACCGTGCCTGCACGTCTTCGTTCGCCGCCTTCAGCGCCTCGTAGTTGAACGTGTAGCCCTTGGCCTTCTCGTCGCGCGCGGCCCAGATCATGGTCTCATGCGCATTGGTGAAGCGGCGGCCGCGGAAATTCGGCATCGGGTTCGACTTGCGCCAGACGATGTCGTTCAGGAGCCAGAAGCCGAGGTCCTGCATGATCGCGCCGACGCGGAAGATGTTGTGATAGGATCCGATCACCCAGATCGTCGCCGACGGCTTCATCGCGCGGCGGGCGGCAAGCAGCCAGGCACGGGTGAAATCGTCATAGGCGGAGAACGAATCGAACTTGTCCCAGTCGTCGTTGACGGCATCGACATGGGATTCGTCGGGGCGCTTCAGATCGCCCTTGAGCTGGAGATTGTAGGGCGGATCGGCGAACACGAGGTCGACCGAACCGGCCTGAAGCTTCGACATCTCGGCGACGCAATCACCGAGGATGATGCTGTGCGAAGCGGACTCAAAATTTGTGCGGGGCGCCCTTGCAGACGCCCCGCGACGCGACACTACCATGACTCAAGAACTCTGACTCAGGCGACGCTGTCGGCGACGCGGGACCAAACAACCGACTGACCGTTACAATGGAGCGGCAAAGTAAAAATCGACTTAACCCGCCGCTTTCGTGAGCATCCCTCGCATCGCGCATGGCGCGCGTTTCGCTCTGCGCATTCGTCGTGTTTTCCAGTGTATTTCGTATTTCTTCGCGTTGCGGGAGCAGTCAGGTCGCCAAATTTCTCTCGGAAAAAATTGCACGACCCCGGAAAAAATTGCTGGCATCGGCATGCTGTCGCACTAGGCAATAATTGCCGAGCGGGATATTGATTAACGCATTGGAAATTTTACGTGTGTGGCGCGTTGAGCTTTCGCGCTTCTGCGCCCAAATGACGCCAATTGAGGACTGAGGGAAACCCGCCATGCGTTATGATGATTTCCGCCGCAGCGACGACATTGAGGATCGCCGCGACGGCGGTGGCGGCATGGGCGGCGGCGGAGGCGGGTTCGGCCTGCCGATGGGCGGCGGCGGTCTGGGCATCGGCACCATCATCGTGCTCGGCCTGGTCGGTTATGCCTTCGGCATCGATCCGCGCATCCTGATCGGCGGCGCCGAGATCCTCACCGGCGGCGGCCAGGCGCCTTCCTACCAGACCGATCGTCAGTCGACCTCCGCCAAGCGCGGCGCGCCGACCGACGAGATGGGCAGCATGATCTCCGGCATCCTCGGCGAGATCGACGACCGCTGGAGCGAGATCTTCCAGGCCAGCGGCCAGTCCTACACCGGTCCGAAGGTGGTGCTGTTCCGCAACGTCACCAATGGCGGCCGCTGCGGCCGGGCAGAGTCGGCGATGGGGCCGTTCTACTGTCCGCCGGATCGTACCATCTTCCTAGACACCAGTTTCTTCCGCGAGGTCGAGACGCGCTTCCGCGGCTGCTCCGGCAAGTCCGCCTGCAACTTCACCACCGCCTACATCATCGCGCATGAGGCTGGCCATCACATCCAAAATCTGCTCGGCATCATTCCGCGCGTGACGCGGCTGCAGCAGCAGGCCGGCAGCAAGGCCGAGGCCAATGCGCTCCAGGTGAAGGTCGAATTGCAAGCCGATTGCCTGTCCGGCGTCTGGGTCAATCGCGAGTCGAAAAAGCGTCCGAACTTCCTCGAGCCCGGCGACATCGACGCCGCGTTGACCACGGCGAGCGCGATCGGTGACGACACGCTGCAACGCCAGGCCACGGGACGCGTCGTGCCCGATTCCTTCACGCACGGCTCGGCGGCGCAACGCAAGCAGTGGTTCATGACCGGCTACCAGCAAGGCACCGTCCAGGCCTGCAACACGTTCGGCAGCGGGTCGTAGGAACGTCGGTCTCGTGCCCCGGACGCGACGCGAATTATGATGCGCGATTGCGCATCCTGGAATCCGGGAGTAGTGGCGTCATCCTGAGGTGCTCGCCTCTTGGCGAGCCTCGAAGGATGGCGGAGCTTCCGGCCCATCCTTCGAGGCGCGCTTGCGCGCGCACCTCAGGATGACGGCGGTGGTTGGGAAGCAGGAGTGAAGTCGTGGCCTCGATCGACGAGTCAAAACAATTCATCCCGCTCAACATCGCGGTGCTCACCGTCTCTGACACGCGCGCGCTCGCCGACGACAAGTCCGGCCAGACGCTGGCCGACCGCCTCACCGCGGCGGGCCATCATCTTGCCGCGCGCGAGATCGTCACCGACGACGTCGAGGCGATCCGCGCCGTCGTCCGCCGCTGGATTGCTGATGCCGGCATCGACGTCGTCATCACCACCGGCGGCACCGGTTTTACGGGGCGCGACGTCACGCCGGAGGCGATCGAGCCGCTGTTCGAGAAGCGCATGGACGGCTTCTCGATCGCCTTCCACATGCTGAGCCACGCCAAGATCGGGACGTCGACGATCCAGAGCCGCGCCACCGCCGGCGTCGCCGGCGCCACCTACATCTTCTGCCTGCCGGGCTCGCCCGGCGCCTGTCGCGACGGCTGGGACGGCATCCTCGCGGCCCAGCTCGACTACCGCACGCGTCCCTGCAATTTCGTCGAGATCATGCCGCGCCTGGACGAGCATCTGCGAAGGGCAAAGGCGCAGGGCGCGACGGTGTGAGTGCGCTTTCTTCCCTTCTCCCCTCATGTCCGCCGAAGCCTTGGCGAAGGCGGATGTGGGGGAAGGTGGCGCGTAGCGCCGGCTGAGGGGTCTCCATCCGCACGGAGTACTCGGAGACATACCCCTCACCCAAGTGAGTTCGTGTCTACCAGCGTCGCTGCCCTCTCCCGCAAGGGGAGAGGGCACAGCAATGCGCATCGTACTTCGCTGATCCGCTAGCTCTTCCGCCGCAGCGAGCCCCACACCACGCGCCACATAGTCCGGCGCGCCTCCACGTGCAGCCGTCGCGCCCGGCGCTTGTAGAGATCGACGAGCTCTCCCGTGATGAGCGCGTGCCGCCGCATCAGAGATCGCGCTCCCAGGTTTCGCCGGTGAGGTTCTGGCCAAAACTGCGATGCGGCTCGGTGGCGGTCAGCTTGAAACCTGCGTCCTGATAGATTTTTCGCGCGGCGACCAAATTGCTCTGCGTCCACAGCGTCATCCGCCGATAGCCGCAGGCGCGCGCAAAGGAGACGCATTCGGCGACAAGCCGTTGGCCTAGCCCTTGCCCTCGCGCGGCCGGATCGAGCAGCAGCAGGCGCAGCTTGGCGACGTCGTCGCTGGCCTTGACCAGAAATACCGAGCCGACCGGCCGGCCCTCGATGTCGGCGATCCAGCAGCGCTCGCGCGAGGCATCGTAGGAGGTCATGTATTTGGCGACGATCTCGGCCACCAGCGCCTCGAAGCCGGAGTCGAAACCGTATTCGCTGGCGTAGAGCGCGCCGTGGCTCTGCACCACCCAGCCCATGTCGCCCGGGCGGGGCTCGCGCAGGGTCGCGCGCGGGGATGGCCTGCGCGGCATGGCGAGCAGCCGCTCGATCGTCTCCATCGCGCCGGTGAGCTTGCTGCGCTCCTCATCCGGCAGCGGCCGCAGCATCGCGGCGACGTCGTCCTGGGACGAGCGTTCGAGCTTGGCGAACGCCTGGCGGCCCTTCGTGGTCAGGCTCAACTGAACCTGCCGGCGGTCGCTCGGAAGCGGCTTGCGCGCGATCAGGCCGCTCTCGTCGAAATTCTGCACGATGCGGCTGAGATAGCCGGCGTCGAGCCCGAGCGCGATGCCGATCTCCTTGGCCGATTGCTCGCCACCATGGGCCAGCTCGTAGAGCACGCGCGCCTCGCTCAGCGAGAACGGGCTCTTCAGGAGCTGCTGGTCGAGCACGCCGAGCTTCTGGGTGTAGAAGCGGTTGAACGCGCGAACCGCCTGGACCTGGTCGTCAGCGACCTGTTCGGTCGAAGAGGGGCCGGATGGCGAAGGGCTGGATGACGAAAGGGCTGATGGCATGGGTCACCTCGATACTTGCCATTGTCAAACAATTATTTGACATTGGCAAGTATAAGATCGGTGACCTTAGCCGACCATGACGATCCGGCTGCGCAGCATGGTCCGGGACGAGCGCCCGAGCCGCCGGAGCAGCCGCGCCTCGGAACGGCGGGCCTGGGGCGGGTAGCCGCCGATCCGGTCGTAATGATCGCGCGCGATCAAAAGTCCCTGATCGCCGAGGGGGCCAATCAGTTTGCGCACCACGGCCCAGAGGACGTCGCGAAACCCGGTATCGGCATAAGGCGAGCGCGCGTAGCGGAACACCGCCGCGCGATCCCGGCCGCTGGTCGCGACGGCCTGGATGAACTGGGTGGTCTCCTCGATCCAGCCGGTTTCCAGCACCGCGCCGGCCGGGAGGAACATCAGCCAGGGCGAACGGGCCTGGAGCGCACCGGCGGCAAGCGCCGCGCCCTGCGAAGAACCCTCGAAGCCGATGAAACGGCAGCCTGCAACGTCCGCCACGCGCTCGATGACGCCGTTGCGGGTGCCGTCGACCAGCAGCACTTCGCGGATGACGCCCGCGGCGGCACCGGGCACCAGCGCGGCCAGAGTTGCGACCGCCGTCTGCTCGACGCCTTCGGTCGGTATGATGACGCTCAGCATGATTGAGGCTTCGATGTCTGCACTTCGGGAGAAGCGTAGCTTGTTATGAATGTGTCATAAACACGCGGCATCGCCGAGTGCAACTTTTCGCCGGTGTTCCGGCATGCGATGGTAAATCGCCGCCGGTCCATCGCATCCGAATATGTCGTGCGCGGGGTGGCCCTGTTGCCGAATGTTTCCGCGAACGTCGTTTCCGTGAGCTTCAAACGGGGGCTTTCTCTGCCGATATGATCGGGGCGAGGACGGCACGTTCCGCAAGGCTGCACCGGCAGTCTGACACAAACCTTGCGACGGGAAAAACGTGCAACGCTCGCCGCGCAAAGTGAGATAGTCCAGTGAACGTCGATCAACTTCCCGTTGGCACCACGCCAACATCGCCGAAGCCGGAGGCCGCGCCGACCCTGCGGATCCGCGCCGTGATGCTGGGCGAACGCATCAATCCGTCCGGGCTCGAGCTTGGCGCACCTGTCTCCTCGACGCCTGCTGCCTTCCGCGTCCATGCCGGGCTCGTCGTGATCTTCCGCTACGGCGTCGTGGTGCTGATCGGCCTCCTCCCTTCGGAGGAGAAGGTGCTGATCGACAGCCTGAAACCGCGGGTGACCGGCGAACTCAGCCCTTTTGAAGAGGAGATCGCACAGGCGCAGCTCTGCAAGGATGAGAACGCCGAGGCGATCCAGCCCGGCGGGCCGATCTGCCTCGCCAAATTCTCCGACGATCGGCTGCTGATCGTTGCGGACGCGCTCGCCAAGAGCACCTCGCTCGCCCGCGACGAGCGCCGCGTCGCCGCGGTTTTCGACGTGATCGAGCCCTTCGCGCGGGGGCTCGCCGAGCAGGGCCGCACGCCGCCCCGGCGCAAGGGCATATTGCAACTGATCGGCAATGCGCTTCTGGTCCAGCAGCGCGTCGCCGGCCGTGTCGCGGTGGCCGAGAAACCGGACGTGCTCTGGGAGAAGCCCGAGCTCGACCGCCTCTATGCCCGTCTCGAAGACGAGTACGAATTGAAGGAGCGCCTCGACACGCTCGAGCGCAAGCTCACCGCGGTGTCGGAAACCGCCAACGCGCTGACCGACATCATCGACACCCAGCGCTCGCTGCGTCTGGAAATCGCAGTCGTGGTGCTGATCGTGATCGAGGTCGTGATCGGGTGCATCCAGATCCTGTCGGGCACGCATTAGATCGGCCTGAGATCGGCCTGCACGCCACTGTGCGGGCGGGGAACCGTCGTTCATGTAGATGAACGTTGATCCAAATCAAAGGCACGAAGCTCCAGCGCACGAGACTTCGATCGGACCCGCGGTCAACGCGATGTGCAGCTGTCCGCGGCTTCCTCCCTCGAAGAAGGAGTACGCTGATGTTGCGTCAAGCTCTCATCGCTTCGGCAGCCGCAGCTATGCTGCTTGTCGCCTTCACTCCCGATGACGCATCTGCCCGCGGCGGTCGCGGCGGCGCCATGCGCGCAGGAGGTTTCCACGGCGGTGCCGTGCGGGCAGGAGGCTACCGCGGGGGCGCGGTCGCGGCGCGTGGATATCGGGGCGGTGCTGTCGCCGTGCGCGGCGGGCGTTACGGCTATCGGGGCGCTTATGCAGGGTATCGCGGATATCGTTACGGCGTCGGTGCGGCGGCAGTGGGGGCCGCGGCGATCGGCGCAGCTGCGACGGGGGCCTACTACCGCAGCGGCTGCGGCTATGACGCTTACGGAAACTATGTTTGCCCGGGCGGGTACTCTCCGTACTGAGCGGAGCGACGTAGTTGGCCCATGGTGCTCGAAGCGCTGGCGAAATCGTTTGCTTTGCGCACCATGGTCCTTTCGACAGTGGCGCCGCAGCGCTGCGACAAGTCATGGCCGACAAGTCATGGCCCGACAAGTCATGGCCCGCTGAAATTCTCCCACGGGGGAGAAGGGACAGATGCAGCGGTCGACCGGGCTTTCATTTCGCTCGCAGCACAGCCGCGCAATGCCGAGCGATCGTCAGCTCCTCATTCGTCGGAATGACGAACACAGTGACGGTGCTGCCACTGCTGCTGATCCGCTCGCGTGCCGCGTCATTCGCACCCGCGTCAATATGCACGCCGAGCCACCCAAGCCGCTCACCAATCGCGGCGCGGATTTCCTTCGCATGCTCGCCGATGCCGCCGGTGAAGACCAGACAGTCCAGTCCGCCCAGTGTGGTCGCCATCACCGCGACCTGCTGCGCCGCACGGAAGACGAACAGGTCGACCGCTTCCCGCGCCGCAGCCTCGCCGCTTGCCAGAAGCGTGCGCATGTCGGCAGAGATGCCGGAGACGCCGAGCAGGCCTGACTGGTGATAGAGCAGGTGCTGGACATCCTCGACCGGCATCCTCTCGTGCTGTTGCAGATAGAGCAGCACGCCGGGATCGATCGTGCCGCTCCGGGTGCCCATCACGAGGCCATCGAGCGGCGTCAGCCCCATCGTGGTGTCGACGCTGCGGCCATCGCGCAAGGCGCACAGGCTGGCGCCATTGCCGAGATGCGCGATGACGGTGCGCTTGGCAACGAACTGCGGCGCGATTTTCGCGAGGCGCCCCGCGACATATTCGAACGAGAGGCCGTGAAAGCCGTAGCGCCGGATACCGCGCTCTTCATAGCGCCGCGGGATGGCGAAGCGGCTCGCGGGTGGCGCCATGCTGTGATGAAAGGCGGTGTCGAAACATGCGATCTGTGCCAGGTCGGGCTTTATTGCCCTGATGGTGCGGACTGGTTCAAGGCACCGCGGCTGGTGCAGCGGCGCCAGTGGCGTCAGTGCGTCCAGCTTCGCATAGACCTCATCCGTCAGCGTAACCGGGCCCGAATAATCCGGCCCGCCGTGAACGATGCGGTGACCGACGGCGCGCAGGCGGTGGTCGGCAAAACGCTCCTCGATGAAGCCGAGCACGTCGGCGAACAGATGGCCGCTGTCCGCGTCTGACGCTTCTCGCCGCGTCTCGAACAAATCTTCGCCCGCCGGGCTCTTCACCACGAGCCGCGGCTTCGCCTCTTGCTCATCGAGCAGGCCCTTGCAGAGCAGGGCAGGCTCGGTCGCCGCGATGTCGAACAGGCCGAACTTGATGCTCGACGAGCCCGAGTTGAGGACGAGGACCGACGCCGTCATAACGTCAACCCGCTTTGCCCGGCCAGACCCAGTCGCGAATTTCAGGCATGTCCTCGCCGTGTTCGCGCACATAGTGCGAATGTTCGATCAGTCTGTCGCGGAACTGCTGTTGCACCTGCGCGGCCTTGGTCGCCAGACCCGGCACGCGCGCGATCGCCTCGATCGCGAGGTGATAGCGGTCGAGCCCGTTGAGCACGACCATGTCGAACGGCGTCGTCGTGGTGCCTTCCTCGGCAAAGCCGCGCACATGCATTCCGGCATGGTTGGTGCGGTTATAGGTGAGACGGTGGATGAGATAGGGATAGCCGTGATAGGCGAAGATCACCGGCTTGTCTGGTGTGAACAGGCTGTCGAAGTCACGGTCGGCTAGGCCGTGCGGGTGCTGGTCTTTCGGCTGCAGCGTCATGAGGTCGACGACGTTGACGACGCGGATCTTCAGGTCGGGCAGCGCCTTGCGCAGCAGATCGACGGCGGCGAGCGTCTCCAGTGTCGGCACGTCGCCGGCGCAGGCCATCACGACGTCGGGCTCGCCATCCGCATCTTCCGTGCCGGCCCAGGTCCAGATGCCGATGCCGGCATCACAATGCGTGGCGGCCTCCTGCATCGACAGCCATTGCGGCGCCGGCTGCTTGCCGGCGACGATCACATTGATGCGGTCATAGGTGCGCAGGCAGTGATCGGCGATCCACAACAGCGTGTTGGCGTCGGGCGGGAAGTAGATGCGGACGATGTCGGCCTTCTTGTTGGCGACGAGATCGACGAAGCCGGGATCCTGATGGCTGAAGCCGTTATGGTCCTGCCGCCAGACATGCGAGGTCAGGAGATAGTTGAGCGAGGCGATCGGTCGCCGCCAGGGCAGATGCCGCGTCACCTTCAGCCATTTGGCATGCTGGTTGAACATGGAATCGACGATGTGGATGAAGGCCTCGTAGCAGGAGAACAAGCCGTGCCGTCCGGTGAGCAGATAGCCCTCGAGCCAGCCCTGGCAGAGATGCTCGCTCAAAACCTCCATCACCCGGCCGTCCTGTGCGAGATGCACGTCGTAAGGCTCCGTCGGTTCCATCCAGACCCGTTCGGTCGCCTCGAACACGGCGTCGAGCCGGTTTGACGCGGTCTCGTCCGGGCCCATGATGCGGAAGTTGCGCGTCTCGGCGTTGAGGCGGATGACGTCGCGCAAAAATTTGCCGAGTTCACGCGTCGCTTCGCCCGTCACCCCGCCCGGCTGCGGCACGTCCAACGCAAAACTGCGGAAGTCCGGTAGCTTCAGCTCCTTCTTCAGCAGGCCGCCATTGGCGTGCGGATTGGCGCCCATGCGCCTGTTACCTTCGGGCGCCAGCGCCTGAAGCTCGGGAACAAGCGCGCCGCTGCCGTCGAACAGCTTTTCGGGCTCGTAGCTGCGCATCCAGTCTTCGAGGATTTTCAGATGCGCCGGGTTCTCGCGACAGCTCGCAACGGGAACCTGATGCGCGCGCCAAAAGCCCTCGACCTTCTTGCCGTCGACCTCCTTCGGGCCGGTCCAGCCCTTCGGGCTGCGCAGCACGATCATCGGCCAGCGCGGCCGCTCGACGCTGTTACGGCCGTCGCGGGCATGCTGCTGGATCGAGCGGATGCTCGCGAGCGCGACGTCGAGCGCGTCCGCCATGGCCTGGTGCATCAATTTGGGATCGTCGCCCTCGACGACCAGCGGCTCGTGGCCGAACCCGCGGAACAGGTCGCGGATCTCCGCGTCGCGCATCCGTCCGAGCACGGTCGGGTTGGCGATCTTGTAGCCGTTGAGGTGCAGGATCGGCAGCACAGCGCCGTCATGGGCGGGATTGAGGAACTTGTTCGAGTGCCAGGACGCCGCGAGCGGGCCGGTTTCGGCCTCGCCATCAACGACGACGCAGGCGACGATCAGGTCGGGATTGTCGAATGCGGCGCCATAGGCGTGCACCAGCGCGTAGCCGAGCTCGCCGCCTTCGTGGATCGAGCCCGGCGTTTCCGGCGCCGCGTGGCTCGGAATGCCGCCGGGGAAGGAGAACTGCCTGAACAGCTTACGCAATCCGTCCGTATCGCGCGCGATGTCGGGATAGATCTCGCTGTAGCTGCCTTCGAGATAGGTGTTGGCCACCATGCCCGGGCCGCCATGGCCGGGACCGCAGATATAGAGCACGCTGACATCGAGCGCGCGGATGACGCGGTTGAGATGGGCGTAAATGAAGTTCAAACCGGGCGTCGTGCCCCAATGGCCGAGCAAGCGCGGCTTGATGTGCTCCGGCCGCAACGGCTCGCGCAGCAGCGGATTGTCGAGCAGATAGATTTGCCCGACGGAGAGGTAGTTCGCGGCGCGCCAATAGCGATCGAGCAGATCGAGGTCGCTGCTCCCTGAGGCCGATTGTCGTTGTTTTGTCATGTTCCTGCTGACTTTCACCCAGCGATCGTCACCAACTTTGTTCCGGTGCGATTGATCCCTGTCCGGCATCGAACAGGATCGCCGCGACGGGTGTGTTGCGTGAGGTCAAGGGACCGCGCCCGAAATTTGGGCGGCTACTGTGCATGGGGTTGTTTTTCAGTTTTTTGTTTGTGTTCTTGATTTGTTCCTTTGGCGTGCTATCTTGGCTTCATGAGTCCAGCATCCTCTCATGCTCTCAAGCACCCGCCGGTCACGGCGCCCTCCGAGCCGGCGGGTGCGGACTCTGATTTTCCCGAACTGGCGGTCGCCATCGACAAACAGCGCAGGCGAGGGCGGGGCGCCCAGTCCAATGCCAGCGGCCGCTTCGAGGCCGAGGCCCGCGTCGCCTTCGACGATGGCTGGCAGAGCCTGGAAGAGCTGCCGCCGTTCAAGACCACCGTCGGTGTCGATACCTCGCGCAAGGTGATCACCCGCAACGAATCCCCCGATATCGGCTTCGACCGCTCGATCAATCCCTATCGCGGCTGCGAGCACGGCTGTGTCTATTGCTTCGCGCGGCCGACGCATGCCTATCTCGGCCTGTCGCCGGGGCTCGACTTCGAGTCAAAGCTGTTTGCCAAGCCAGATGCGCCGGCGCTGCTCGAGAAGGAGCTGGCCGCGACCGGCTACGAGCCGCGGATGATCGCGATCGGGACCAACACCGATCCGTATCAGCCGATCGAGCGCGAGCGCAAAATCATGCGCGGCATTCTCGAAGTGCTGGAGCGCGCCGGCCATCCCGTCGGCATCGTCACCAAGTCGGCGCTGGTGGTGCGCGACATCGACATTCTCGCGCGGATGGCCAAGCGCAACCTCGCCAAGGTCGCGATCTCGGTCACCTCGCTCGATCCAAAGCTCGCGCGCACCATGGAGCCGCGCGCGGCGACGCCGCCGAAGCGGCTGGAGGCGCTGAAGCAGCTCTCGGAGGCCGGTATTCCGACCACCGTGATGGTCGCGCCCGTGATCCCCGCGCTGAACGATTCCGAGATCGAGCGCATCCTCGATGCCGCCGCCCATGCCGGCGTCAAGGAAGCCTCCTATGTGCTGCTGCGGCTGCCGCTGGAGGTTCGCGATCTCTTCCGCGAATGGCTGATGGCCAATTATCCAGACCGCTACCGCCACGTCTTCACCCTGATCCGCGACATGCGCGGCGGCCGCGACTACGACGCGAAATGGGGCGAGCGGATGAAGGGCACCGGACCGATGGCCTGGACCATCGGCCGCCGCTTCGAGATCGCCTGCGACAGGCTTGGGCTGAACAAGCGGCGCTCCAAGCTGACGACGGATCACTTTGCGAGGCCGAAGCGGAACGGCGATCAGCTCAGCCTGTTCTGATCGGGAAACGGAAGAGGCGTAGCATGAGTAACGAACTCCCGGTCCCGGTGCCGCGGCTCACCGTCATCACACTGGGTGTGAACGACATTCGTGCCAGCATCGCCTTCTATGACGCGCTCGGCTTCGCGCGTCGGCTGAAGGCGACCGGCGAGGCGGTTGCGTTCTACGATACCGGTGGTCCGGTACTGGCCCTGTTTCACTGGGACGAACTCGCGGCCGACGCCAAGTTACCGGACGATCCGAGGCCCGCGACCTTCCGCGGCATGACGCTCGCCTGGAACTGCGCCACGCGCGGCGAGGTCGATGCGGTTCTGGCCTTCGCTGTCGGCAAGGGCGCGGCGCTGCTGAAAGCGGCGCATGAGACCGACTACGGCGGTTATTCCGGCTATTTCGCCGACCCCGACGGCCATCCCTGGGAAGTCGTGGTCGCGCCCGGCATCGAGGTCGGTGAGGACCGGCGGGTGCATCTGGCCGAGTAGGCGGCTGGTCTGAATAACGGGAATTGTCCGGGGTTCCCGGTTGCGCCGGCCGGGCCGCTTGCGCACGATCCCGGCCATGATTCGGGACAAGTCGACCAGGAAGCCAGTCAAAGAGACGCCAAAGAAGGCCGCGCCCGCCAAGGCGACCTTCCGCCGTGAGCGCGCGCTGATCAAGCGCGGCATCTGGCCGGTTGCCGGCTGCGACGAGGCCGGCCGCGGGCCGCTCGCCGGACCCGTGGTCGCGGCTGCCGTGATTCTCGATCCCGACCGCATTCCGCGCGGCATCGACGATTCCAAGCGCCTGACCGCGGAGGAGCGGGAAAGGCTGTTCGACAAGATCTGCGCCACCGCGCAGGTGTCGGTCGCCGTCGCCTCGCGCTCCCGGATCGACCGCGATAACATCCTGCGTGCCTCGCTGTGGGCGCTGAAGCGCGCCGTGGTGGCGTTGCCCGACGCGCCGCGTCATGTGTTCGTCGATGGCCGCGATCGGCTGGACACCGCCTGCGACTGCGAGGCCGTGATCGGCGGCGACGGCATCGTCCTGTCGATCGCCGCAGCCTCGATCATCGCCAAGGTGACGCGCGACCGGCTGATGTGCGCGCTGGCGCAGGACTGCCCCGGCTATGGCTTCGAGCAGCACAAGGGCTATGCTGTTCCCGAGCACCTCGACGCGCTCGACCGCCTCGGTCCCACCGTCCACCACCGCAGCTTCTTCGCCCCCGTCGCCGCCGCCCGCGCCAAGCACATGCCTTGGACGGTCGAGCCGGTGCGGGACTTGTTTGCGGTGACCGAGATGGAAGTGCAGGTGGAAGCAAGCGTTGAAATTGATGCGTCAGCGGGCCTGTAGGGCAGACGGTCGTTGCCACAACGCGCAGCGCCCTTTATCAAAACAGATCTGAGCGAATAGGGCCGGCTGGACGGGTTGGCTGCATCTTTCGGACGTTGCATGCGGTTTACCTCCCTGGTCATCGAGCTCATTCGCGCCCGGCCGCGGCTGATCGTGTGGATCGCCGTGCTGCTCCAGGCCGCGATGTGGCTGTTCGTGGCGCTGGTGTTCTATCGCAGCCCGCCCGGCACGCTCGCGACCCTGCTCGCGTTCGGGCGCGAGTACCAGGTCGGTACCGATCTGGGCCCGCCCTTGCCGGTCTGGCTTGCCGACATCGCCTATCGCGCCGCCGGCGGCCACATGTTCGGCGTCTATGTCCTCGCCCAGCTCTGCGAGGTCGCGACCTTCATCGCGCTCTATCATCTCTCCCGCGCCGTGGTCGGCTCACAGCAGGCGGTGCTCGCTGTGCTGCTGACCATGACCGTGCTGGCCTTCTCCTCGCCGGCGCTCGACTTTGGCCCGCTGGTGCTGGCGCGGCCGCTCTGGGCGCTGCTGCTGCTGCATTCCTGGCAGATCATCGGCCAGCGCCGCGGCAATGCCTGGTTTGCCTGGTCGATCGAGGCGGGCCTGCTGCTATTGACCACGCCCGCGGCGATCTTCCTTCTCCTCCTGCTCGTCGTCTTCGCGATCTCGACCGCCGGCGGACGCCGGACGCTGCGCGCGCTCGATCCGCTGTTCGCGCTGATCGTCGTCGCCGTGCTGGCGCTGCCCTATGCGGTCTGGCTGATGCGCGCGGAGACGCTTGTCATGCCGACCCTGCCTGAGGTCGCCGCGCTGAACGCCCGCGCGCTGCACGCGGCCTGGCTGCTCGGCGGGCTCGTGCTCGGCGCGGCGGCGATCCCGGCGCTGACCTTTCTCAATAGCGGCCTGTTCGTCGCCAAGGGCGAGGAAGCGCCGATCATCTACCGGCCGCCGGTCGAGCCGCTCGCGCACAACTTCGTCTATTTCTTCGCGCTGGCGCCTGCGCTCGGCGCGGTCCTGATCTCCGGCGTGCTCGGGCTCGATGCCGTTGTCGGCGGCGCCGGTGTCGTGCTGGTGGTGTCGGGACTTGCTGTGGTGGTGGCGGCTGGCGACCTCATCGCGATGCGCCGCGCGCGGGTGCTGCGGACGGTGTGGGGTGCCGCCGTCCTGGCGCCCGCAGCCGGCGTCGTGCTCGCCGTGTTGTTTCTGCCCTTGACCGGCGCCAACGAGATTGCGACCTCGATGCCGGCGCGCGCGATCTCGGACTTCTTCGACGAGAGCTTTGCCCGCCGCACCAATCATCGCCTGCGCGCGGTCGCCGGCGAGACCCAGCTCGCGAGCCTGATCACGCTGCATTCCGGCCGGCCGCATCTCTTCATCGATGCCCAGCCCGCGCGCACGCCGTGGATCAATCAGGCCAAATTCAGCGAGACCGGCGGCGTCGTGGTCTGGCGCGCCTCCGACACCGCCGGCACGCCGCCACCCGAAATCCTCGCGCGCTTTCCCGGCATCGTTCCGGAAGTGCCGCGCGCCTTCGAATGGCTGGTGACCGGCCGCCAGCAGCTGCTGCGCATCGGCTGGGCCATCGTGCGGCCGAAGGGGATGTAAGTCGGGAATCGTAGGGTGGGCAAAGCGACTTGTCCGCCGTAGCTCGAAGAGCGAAGGCGGAAGCGTGCCCACCACGCATCCATGATCGCGGAGAGAGACGGTGGGCACGGCGCTTTGCGCCTTTGCCCACCCTACGACAGCTCGCTATCCCGCCATCACCTTCGCGATCGCGCGCAGATCCTGCCAGGCCAGCCGCTTGTACGATGGCGAGCGCAAGAGATAGGCCGGGTGAAACGTCGGCAGCGCGCGGATGGTGCGCCCACCCGTCTCATAATCGAACCAGCGGCCGCGGGTGCGCATGATGCCTTCGCGCGTCGACAGTAGCGTCTGCGTCGAGGGATTGCCGAGCGTCACCAGCACGTCGGGATTCACCAGCTCGATCTGGCGCTGGATGAACGGCAGGCAGATCTGCGTCTCCTGCGGCGTCGGCGTGCGGTTGCCGGGCGGCCGCCAGGGAATCACGTTGGCGATGTAGGCGGTGGTGCGGTTGAGCCCGATCGCGCCGATCATGAGGTCGAGCAGCTTGCCGCTGCGCCCGACGAAGGGCAGCCCCTCGATGTCCTCGTCGCGGCCCGGCGCCTCGCCGACGAACATGATGCGCGCCTGCGGATTGCCGTCGGCGAACACCAGCCGCGTCGCGGTATGCTTCAGCGCGCAGCCTTCAAAATTCTGCATCAGCTCGCGCAGTGCCTCGAGCGTCGGCGCGGTACGCGCGGCCTCGCGCGCGGAGGCGATCGCAATGTCCGGCGCAGGTGCGGCCTCGCCGCGCATCACCGCGGGCGCGGCAACAGGCCGTGGTGCCTCGACCGGAGGTGCGGCGCGTGGGGCCGGCGGCGGAGCATCCAATTCCGCCAGGCGGTCGACAGGTTCCTCCGCGAGCGCGCAATCGACCCCGGCCTCCAGATAGAAGGCGAGAAGCTCTCGGACGGTGGGTGCGGGTTCGGGGATCATTTGGAAAGTCAGACTTTTACTATATCAGTTTGGGGTGCCTTGCATCCCAGTGGAACGCATTTCCGTGGTTGTCCTACCCGGAAAAATCGGAAACAAGGGGGCGCAAATGACGAGGAACCGTCTCAAGGGCTGAGATCAGATGAGCACCGAAGAACTTCCCCCGCGCGAATCCATGGAATTCGACGTCGTCATCGTCGGCGCCGGCCCGTCTGGCCTGGCGGCCGCGATCCGGCTGAAGCAGCTCAATGCCGATCTCAACGTCGTCGTGGTGGAGAAGGGCTCCGAGGTCGGTGCGCACATTCTCTCCGGCGCCGTGATCGATCCGGCCGGGCTCGACAAGCTGATCCCGGACTGGCGCGAGGATTCCGACTGCCCGCTGAAGACGCAGGTGAAGGACGACCGCTTCTACTGGATGACGGGAGGCGGCGCGATCAAGCTGCCGAACTTCATCATGCCGCCGCTGATGGACAATCATCACTGCTATATCGGCTCGCTCGGCAATGTCTGCCGCTGGCTGGCGCGCAAGGCCGAGGCGCTCGGCGTCGAGATCTATCCGGGCTTTGCCGCAGCCGAAGTGCTCTATGACGAGCAGGGCGCGGTGAAGGGCATCGCCACAGGCGACATGGGCATCGGCAGGGACGGCAAGCCGAAGGACTCCTTTACCCGTGGCATGGAATTGCTCGGCAAGTACACCCTGTTCGCCGAAGGCGCGCGCGGCAGCCTGACCAAGCAGCTGATCGCGAAGTTCGCGCTGGACTCCAAGAGCGAGCCGGCGAAGTTCGGCATCGGCCTCAAGGAAGTCTGGCAGATCGATCCCGCCAAGCACCAGAAGGGCATGATCCAGCATTCCTTCGGCTGGCCGCTCGACCTGAAGACCGGCGGCGGCTCGTTCCTCTATCATTACGACGACAATCTCGTCGCCGTCGGCTTCGTCGTGCATCTCAACTACGACGATCCGTATCTGTCGCCGTTCGACGAGTTCCAGCGCTTCAAGACCCATCCCTCGATCCGCGGTACTTTCGAAGGCGCCAAGCGGCTCGCCTATGGTGCGCGCGCCATCACCGAAGGCGGCTATCAGTCGGTGCCGAAGCTGAGCTTCCCCGGCGGCGCGCTGGTCGGCTGTGCGGCCGGCTTCGTCAACGTGCCTCGCATCAAGGGCGTGCACAATGCGATGGGCACCGGCATGCTCGCCGCAGAGCATGTCGCGGCGGCCCTTGCTGCCGATCGCGCCAATGACGAGATCGTCGCGTACGAGAACGCCTGGCGGTCCTCGTCGGTCGGCAAGGATCTGTTCCTGGTCCGCAACGTCAAGCCGCTATGGTCGAAGTTCGGCACCGTGCTCGGCGTCGCGCTCGGTGGCTTCGACATGTGGTGCAACACGCTGTTCGGTGGCTCGCTGTTCGGCACGCAGTCGCATGCGAAGCCCGATCGCGCCACCCTCGATCCGGCGAAGAGCCACGCGCCGAAGAACTACCCGAAGCCGGACGGCAAGATCTCGTTCGACAAGCTCTCGTCGGTGTTCCTGTCCAACACCAATCATGAGGAGGACCAGCCGGTCCATCTCAAGGTCACCGACATGAACCTGCAGAAGACCTCGGAGCACGACGTCTTCGCCGGTCCCTCGAATCGCTATTGCCCGGCCGGGGTCTATGAGTGGGTCGAGGAAGGCGCGAGCCCGCGCTTCCAGATCAATGCCCAGAACTGCGTCCACTGCAAAACCTGCGACGTGAAGGACCCCAACGGCAACATCACCTGGGTTCCCCCGGAGGGCGGCGGCGGTCCGAACTACGAGGCGATGTAAGCCGGGATCATTGGACCAAAGCGATCGGGCCGGGGCCAATGTGACGTGCCCCCGGCATTGTGACGCACGTTCGCGTGAGAACCGGCCCGGGGTAGCGGTCTGCGGCCACGATAAGGCCATACTGGCAGCGTCTTGGGGCGTAGTCGGCCGATTTGGGGCGTGCGGAGGGGATCGCATGCCCGAATCCTTGCGGTGAAGCGCCAAAAGCGGCATTGTCGGCCCGACGGTTCCGGGTCCCCATGCCACCGGCCGCGTTCGCATGCGATACGGCCTACTGCTGCAAACCCAGGCACTACAACTCAAGGCGAGCCCCTGATGTTCTCAAATCGTTTCAACCGCTGGACTGTTGCCGCCATCGCCCTCATGGGCACCGCGATTGCGACGGTCCCCGGCGCGGTCCTGGCGCAGACGCCGGACCATCCGTCCGACACGGCGGCGCAATTCCCGACCCGGAACGATCTGAAGTCGCTGACCACCTCCGGCAGCTATCTCGCCGCCCGCCACGCCAGCGTCGAGCGCGACGCGGCCTCGGCCGCCGCATTCTACCGCTCGGCGCTCCGCACCGATCCCAAGAACAATGAGCTGCTCGATCGCGCCTTCATCTCGTCGGTTGCCGACGGTGACATCGACGAGGCGGTCAAGCTCGCCGAGCGCGTCCTGACCATCGACAAGACCAACCGCGTCGCGCGCCTCGTCGTCGGGGTGCACGATCTCAAGATGAAGAAATACGCCACCGCGCAAACCAACATCAACCAGTCGATCCGCGGTCCGATCACCGATCTCGTCGCCACGCTGCTGTCGGGCTGGGCCGCCTATGGCGCGGGCGATGCCAAGGGCGGCGTCGCCACCATCGACAAGCTCGCCGGTCCGGAATGGTATCCGCTGTTCAAGGACCTCCATGCCGGCATGATCCTCGAGCTCTCCGGCAAGGAGAAGGACGCCGGCATCCGTTTCGAGCGCGCCTACAAGCTCGACGATTCCATGCTGCGCGTCACCGAGGCCTATGCGCGCTGGCTGTCGCGCAACAAGGATTCCGCGGCCGCGACCACCGTCTACCTGGCTTTCGACAAGAAGCTCGCCCGCCATCCGCTGATCGTGGAAGGCCTGCGCGACACCAAGGCCGGCAAGAAGATGCCGCCGCTGGCCGACTCCGCCCAAGCCGGTGCCGCCGAAGCACTCTACGGCATCGGCGCCACGCTGACCCGCCGCGGCGGCGAGGATCTGGCGCTGGTCTATCTCCAGCTCGCGCTCTATCTCCAGCCGACCCATCCGTTGGCGCTGCTCTCGCTCGCCGACCTCTATGAATCGGTGAAGCGGCCGCAGATGGCGATCAAGGTTTATGAGCGGGTGCCCGCGACCTCGCCGTTGAAGCGCAACGCGCAGATCCAGCTCGCGATCGACCTGGATTCCGCCGACCGCACCGACGAGGCGATCAAGATCCTCAAGGGCGTCACATCGGACGATTCCAAGGATCTCGAAGCCATCATGGCGCTCGGCAACATCGAGCGCGGTCGCAAGAAGTTCGGCGATTGCGGCGCGACCTATTCGCGGGGCATCGACGTGCTGCCGGCCGGCAACGACAAGGCCAACAGCGTCTGGTATTATTATCGCGGCATTTGCGAGGAGCGCTCCAAGGAGTGGAGCAAGGCCGAAGCCGACATGAAGAAGGCGCTCGAGCTCCAGCCCGACCAGCCGCATGTCCTCAACTATCTCGGCTATTCCTGGATCGACCAGGGCGTGAATCTCGACGAAGGCATGAAGATGATCAAGCGTGCCGTCGAGCAGCGTCCCGACGACGGCTACATCGTCGACTCCCTCGGCTGGGCCTATTACCGCATCGGCAATTACGAAGAGGCGGTGAAGAACCTCGAGCGCGCGATCGACCTCAAGCCCGAGGATCCCACCATCAACGATCACCTCGGCGATGCCTATTGGCGCGTCGGCCGTACGCTGGAAGCAAAATTCCAGTGGGCCCATGCCCGCGATCTCAAGCCCGAGCCGGAGGAGCTTCCGAAGATCGAGGCCAAGATCGCCAACGGTATGACCGACGATTCGAACTCTTCGGCCGCGCAGGCGGACAAGAAGAAGGACGACGGCAAGGGCGGCTAAGAGTGCGTTTGGGGGCTGATCGCCAATGTCGGCGTTGATTGAAGAAGGGCGCGCGAAGGTCAATCTGAGCCTTCGCGTCGTCGGCCGTCGTGCCGACGGCTATCATGATCTCGAAAGCGTGGTCGCGTTTGCCGACTGCGCGGACCAGCTGACGCTGGAGCCGGGCGGCGAGCTGAAGCTCGACACCACCGGGCCGCTGGCCGCGGCCTGCGGCGATACCGCGGACAATCTCGTGGTCAAGGCGGCCAGGCTCCTGGGCGAGGCCGTGCCGAACCTGAAGCTCGGGGCCTTCGCGCTCGACAAGGTGCTTCCCGTCGCGGCCGGCATCGGCGGCGGCTCGGCCGATGCCGCGGCGGCGCTGCGGCTGCTCGCCCGTCTCAACAATCTGTCGCTCGATGATCCGCGCTTGCAGAAAGTCGCGCTCGCGACCGGCGCCGATGTGCCGGTGTGCCTGGTCTCGCGCGCCTGCGACATGACCGGCGTCGGCGAGCAGCTGCTGCCGCTGGCGCTGCCGAGCATGCCCTGCGTGATGGTCAATCCGCGCGTGCCGGTCGCAACCAAGGACGTGTTCCAGGCGCTGGGCCTGCGCAACGGCGAATTGCTGGTGGGCGCCACCTCCGTCCTCGACGCGCCGGCCTGGCCGGACGAGGGCGCCTCCATTGCCGATTGGGTCGACGTTCTCGAAACCGTGGCCAACGATCTCGAAGCCCCTGCGCTGCGCATCGAGCCTGTGATCGGCGAGGTGCTGGAAGCCTTGCGTGACTCCGCCGGCGTCAAGCTTGCCCGCATGTCGGGCTCCGGCGCGACGTGCTTTGCGATCTACGGCGCAGCGAACGAGGCGCATGCCGCCGCGGAAAAGATCCGGCGCGACCACCCCGGCTGGTGGGTGCATGCGGGGACGTTGAGTTAGGTCTCCCCTGGGTCGAGGCTGTCGTAGCCCGGATGGAGCGAAGCGCAATCCGGGATTCTTCCGCCGCGGCGTCCCGGATTGCACTTCGCTCCATCCGGGCTACGATCGCTACCTTGCCAGCGCCAGATAGCCGCTGATGGTCACGATCGACGTGATCGTCGATGCCAGAATGACATTGGACGTCATCGCCGCCTCGCGCTTGTAAAACTCCGCCAGCATGAACGGGCCCGTACCGGTCGGGAGCGCGGCCAGCAGCACGGCTGCATGCGTGAGCAGCGGGGAGAGGCCGAACACGGCGGTCGCCATCACCCAGGTGATAGCCGGCTGAAGCACGAGCTTGAAGCTCACGAGCAGCGCCGCCGATCCGACGTTCGTTTCCGAACTCTCGCGCCTGGTCGCAAGGAACAACCCGAGTGCAACAAGGGCACAGGGTGAGGCCGCGCCCCCCAGGAGTTTCAGGAAGCTTTCGGCGGCATCGGGCACGCTGAGACCGGTGACCGGAACGATCGCAGCCACGGCGGGAGCGACGAGCAGCGGATTGCGCATCAGGGAGCCGCCAACCTTGGTGACGAGGTGCCTGCGCCGCTTCTCGGTCTGCAGCCCGGTCTCGATCAGCACGATCGCGATCGCAAAGAGCACGCAGACCGTGATGATCGTGGCAATCAGCGTCGGCGCCAGCGCCTCGCGGCCGAGCGCCGCGAGCGCAAGCGGGAAACCGACGAAACCGGTGTTGGCGTAGCCGGCATTGAGCGCGTCGATGGCAGCGTCGGCGAGATGGCGCGGGCGGCGCAGCCGAACGGCGATGGTCAGGCAGAACACCAGCGCCGCGCCGATGCCGAAGGCGGCGATGAAGCGCGGTTGCCAGACCTCGGCCCATTGCGCGTGGGCGACGATGTCGAACAGCAGAGCGGGAAGGGCGAGATAGACGACGAAGCGGTTCAGCTCGCCGGTGGCATGCGGGCCGAGGACGCCGATCCGCCGGGCCAGCCAGCCGGCGAAGATGAGCGCGAAAATGGGGAGGACGGCCGCGAGGGTGGAGAGCATCGGGAAACCAGGCATTGGAGGGACGAATTAGCCCTATCCAATCCAATCGATGTCATCCAATACTGATTGCTGCACTGCTTCATACCTTTTCGGTATAAAATGATCGACATCAGACAGATGCGCTACTTCGTGGCCGTCGCCGAGACGTTGCATTTCGGCCGTGCTGCCGAGCGCCTCCACATCAGCCAGCCGCCGCTCAGCCGGCAGATCGCGGCCCTGGAGAAGGAACTCGGGGTTCGCCTGTTCGACCGCCAGTCGCGGCGTGCGACGCTGACGCCAGCGGGCCGGCGCTTCCTGGAGGACGCGCGGGTGGTGCTGATCGGTTTCGATCAGGCCTGCCAGAACGCGCGCATGGCCGAGCGGGGCGAAATCGGCGAACTCTCGGTCGGCTTCATGATGCACGCGGCCTACACGGTTCTGCCGGGTCTGACGCGGCGCTACATGGCGAGCCATCCCGGCGTGCGCGTCGAGCTGCGCGAGGTGATCCCGGGAATCCTCGGCGACGCGGTGCTGACCGGGCGCTTCGATGCCGCGATCCTGTTCGATCCCGGTCCCGTGCGCGGTCTTGCGACGCAAGTCATCTTTCGTGAGCCGCTCAGCCTTGCGGTGCACGTCAGTCATCCGCTCGCCGCGCAGAAGACGGTATCTGCGGGGCAGCTCAATGGTGAAGCCTTCATCGCCGCGCCGGCCGAAGTCGCGCCGAGGCTGCGCCAGTCGATCGCCGGCTATTGTCGTTCGGGCGGGTTCGAGCCGACGTTCAGGCTCGAAGTCGAACTGCAGCAGACCATCGTCAGCCTCGTGGCGGAGAATCTCGGCATTGCGCTGATACCGCGGTCGATGGCGAAGCTCGGAATTGCAAACCTGGCCTTCCGCGATCTCGAAGATGCGCCGATCATCGAGCACGTCGTCGCATGGCGGCCGGGCAATCTCAATCCGGCGCTGGCGCCATTTCTGGCGGAAGCGCACAGCGATGTCGCGGCTGGTCTGGATTAGCCCTCGGCCAGCCCGAGAAACCGCAGGATCTCACCCAGCACCTCTTGCGGCTTGTCATGCTGCAGCCAGTGCCCCGCGCCGGCGATGGTCTCGACACGCGCCTGCGGGAAATAGCGCTCCAGGCCTGCAGCCCTGGCGCCCGCGAGAAAACTTTCTCCGGCATTCAGCAGCAGCGTCGGACTGGTGATGCGCGACCACAGCGCGACGTGATCGTCCGGCCAGAGCCGGTGCGGCGCAGAGGCGCGCTGGTAGGGATCGAACTTCCAGCTATAGGTGCCGTCCTCATTCCGCCGCGAGCCGTGCGTTGCAAGATGCAGCGCGAGGTCGCGGGCGAGGCGCTTGTTGTGAAGCACCATCTGCGCGGCCGCGTCTTCGAGGGTCGAATAGCGGCGCGGCGTGCGGTCGTGCAGCCTGTCGAGCTGGCTGACCCATTTGCTGATGCGCTCATGCGTCGGCGCTTTGGGGGTGTCCGGCAACATGGTGACGCCGTCGAGGACGACGAGCTTCGTGACCAGCTCGGGGAACGACCCCGAAAAGATCAGGCTCACCATGCCGCCCATGGAATGGCCGATCAGAGTCACTTGAGGCGCTGCGATGCTGCGAATGAGCTGCGCGAGGTCGTAGACATACTCGGTCAGCGCGTAGCTGCCGCCCTTGGTCCAGTCGGAATCGCCATGACCGCGCAGATCGGGCGCGAGTACGTGAAAGTGCGGCTGAAGCGAGCGGGCGATGGCGTCCCAGCTCCGGCAATGATCGCGGCCGCCATGGACCAGGATGGCGACGGGCGCGCCGTCATTGCCCCAATCGGCATAGTGCAGCCGCAGGCCGTGTGACTCGTAAGTGCGACTTTGCGGGGCAAGCATCGGGCGCCGATCCTTCGAAATGCCGGACGAGATAACAGCACGACTGGAGTAGCCTGCTGCCGGCCATTCCACAAGCAAGCCGCAGGTCACGGGCGCTTCGGCGGCGAGCTCCTGCCGGCTAGGCGGCGCATGGCGCGTCGGCGCTGCCGGGTCTTGCGCATCTTCGCGTCGTGACAGCGACGCGCGGTGCGCGACAACGACCTTGTCAGGAGGCGATAACGCGACCAGGACATCATCCTCATCGAACTCTCCATCGCAACAGCCATGGGTGAGCCGCAAGCGATGGGTCGTTCGAATTCCACGCGTTACGTCTTGGTCATTACGGGTCGGAAAGTCTTTCGGGCCGATGGCGACAATGTCGCGCGCACGCCGTCATCAGTTGCGGATCGCCTCATCGAAATCGTTCATCGGTATTAAACCTGCGTAAGGCGCCGAACGCAGGACGCACTCGTCGCCTCCAACGGATGTTAGGAGGTGAACATCATGAAACTTGTATCTGCGTTTGTCGGCCTTGCCGCGCTTGGCGGGGTCACGCTGTCGAGCGGGGCTGCGTCAGCAGCACCGATCGAGGTGCCGACCGGCTATGTCTGCAATGAATGGGGTAATTGCTGGCAACGGCACTACCATGGAGGCTACTACCGTCCGCACTACTGGGGTGGTTACGGCTGGCACCATCATTGGGGTGACGGCTGGCGCTGGCATCATTGGGCTCGCTGGCACCGCTGGCATCATTGGCACCACTGGTGAAATCTGAGAAAGGGGCTTCGGCCCCTTTCTTTTTTCGGTGGATGCCCGTCGGGAATGACGCGAGCTAGCTCTGCGCCGGCCGCCGCGCCAGCGCCAGCGAGAGGCCAAGGCCCGCGATGAAGACACCGGAGCCCTGCGTGAGACGCCGCATCAGATGCGGCCTGCCAATCAGCTGCGTGCGCGTTGCAGTTGCCATCAGCACGACGACGACATCGGCGAGCGTGTTCAGGATCACCGAGATCGCGCCGAGCACGATGAATTGCAGCGTGGGGCTCGATCCCGCGGGATCGAGGAACTGCGGAATGAAGGCGAGGAAGAATGCGGCGGTCTTCGGGTTCAGCGCCTCGACCAGCACGCCGTCGCGGAATGCGCGCCTGTCGCCGACGGGCTCGCTCTCCAGCGAGAGCGCGCGACCGGCGTTGCGGAAGGTCTTGATGCCGAGCCAGATCAGGTAGAGCGCGCCGATGAATTTTACGGCGGCAAACAGCTCCGCACTGGCAAGGATGATCGCGGAGATGCCGAGGCTGCCTGCGACGACATGAACCAGCCCGCCCAGCGCCGTGCCCGCGGTTGATGCAAAGCCGCTGGCGCGCCCTTCGGACAAGGTCCGTGCCGCGACGTAGAAGATGCCGGGGCCGGGAACGGCGGCAATGAGACACGCTGCGGCCAGGAACAGCCAGAAATTCGTTTCGATCATCCCGTTTTGGTAACGTAGCGTGCTGCGATTGCAAGGCCTCTCGTTCAGCCCATCCGGCGGAAGATCACGCTGGCATTCACCCCGCCGAAGCCAAATCCGTTGGAGATGGCGTTGAGCATCGGCATCGGCCGCGCGCTGCCTGCGACGATGTCGATGCCATCAGCGCCGGGATCTGCGTTTTCGAAATTGCGCGTCGGCGGCGCGACCTGGTCGCGCAAGGCGAGGACGGTGAAGATCGCCTCGAGGCCGCCGGCGGCGCCGAGCAGATGGCCGGTGGCCGATTTGGTCGCGCTGACCGCGATGCCGCGGTTGCGGCCAAACAGCGCGGCGATCGCACCGAGCTCGCTTTCGTCGCCGGCCGGCGTCGACGTCGCATGTGCGTTCAAATGCTGCAAATCCGCGGGCGCAAGCTTCGCCTGGCGCAGCGCGATCTCCATCGCACGGCGGGCGCCGTCGCCGTCGGGCGGCCCCGACGTCATGTGATAAGCGTCCGCCGTCGTGCCGTAGCCCACGATTTCCGCAATCGGGGAGGCGCCGCGCGCTAGCGCATGCTCCAGCTCCTCGATCACCAGGATGCCCGCGCCTTCGCCCATGACAAAGCCGTCGCGGTCGCGATCGAACGGGCGCGAGGCGCGCGCGGGCTCGTCGTTGAATCCGCTCGACAGCGCGCGGGCTGCGGCAAAGCCGCCAATGCTGACGATATCGATGCAGGCTTCCGCGCCGCCGCAGATCGCGACATCGGCTTCGCCTGCGCGGATCATGCGCGCGGCATCGCCGATTGCCTGGACGCCGGCGGCACAGGCCGTGACCGGTGTGCCCAGCGCGCCCTTGTAGCCGTATTTGATCGAGACGTGGCCGGCGGCGAGATTGGCGAGAAATGAGGGAATGGTGAAGGGCGAGAGCCGGCGCGCGCCGCGCTGCTCGGTGATGCGCACCGCCTCCGCCATTGCCGGGAAGCCGCCGACGCCGGAAGCGATGATCGTCGCGGTGCGTTCCTGTGCGCTCGCGTCCTGCGGCGCCCATTTGGCCTGCGCGACCGCCTCTGCGGTCGCGAGCAGGGCGAACAGGATGAAGCGGTCCATCTTGCGCTGGTCTTTTGGCGCGGCGGCTTGCGCGGGGTCGAAGCCGCCTTCGGCATCGTCGGCCTTGTCGGGCACGAGACCGGCAATGCGGGCAGGGAGTGCCTGCGACCATTCGGGCAGAGGACGCAGTCCGCTCTGGCCGGCGAGCAGCCGGCGCCAGGAGAGTTCAACACCACAGCCGAGCGGCGACACCGCCCCCATTCCCGTCACGACGATACGACGCATGTCAGTCTCCAGCCGGCGCAACGGCCGGGTTCATGGCTTTGAGCGAGCCGAGCCGCTTGCGCATCCCGCGGCTGGCGCGGGGACCCGGGACGACGACCGCATTGGCGAGGGTGATCGGACGCATGTCGGCGGCATCGACCACGATCGGATCGAACGGGCGAGCGTCGCTCCGATTCGCCAGCACGATGGATTCGCCCTTGGGCGCGAGATGCCTGTTGCCCCAGGCCAGCAGTGCCACGACCACAGGGAAGAAATCCCGCGCCTTCTCCGTCAGCACATATTCGTACCGCGGCGGCCGTTCATGATAGCGGCGGCGGACGAACATGCCGCTCTCGGTGAGATGGGCAAGGCGCCGCGACAGGATGTTCGGCGCGATGCCGAGGCTTTGCGAAAATTCGTCGAACTTCGTCGCGCCCTGGAACGCATCCCGCAGGATCAAGATGCTCCACCATTCACCGACCGTCTCAACAGCGCGGCCGACCGGGCATTCCAGGATTGAGGGGGATTTGGGCTGCATGGCGGGAACGTAGGAGAGTGGCTTGCAAAATGCAAGTCACTGGGCAGGCGGCGGCAGGTAGAGTGAGCGGTGAGGATGCGGAGGTGGGGCTGGCGGTGAGGTGCGCGGCGGGCGAGCGGTAAGTATGTGAAAGCAGGTCTGGTGGTGGGATTAAGGTAGCCGCCGGATAGCCGCTATCGTGCCCCGGACGCAGCGCAGCGCCTCTTGGCGGTGCGCTGCAGAGCCGGGGCCCATGTTGCGGAGAGCCTTGCGTGTCGCTTCCCGGCTCTGCGCACAGCAGCGTTTCCCGCTGCAGCGCGTCCGGGACAAGAGGGGGAATGCGCCGTTGCCTAGCTCTCCGTCATTGCGAGCGCAGCGAAGCAATCCAGACTGTCTCCGCGGAGGGATTCTGGATTGCTTCGCTGCGCTCGCAATGACGACGTGGAAAGAGCGTCAGGCCCTCGCGCCTAATGCGACCGGGCCAGGCAGAAAGCGACCACCTGCTCCAGCGCGCTCTTCATCGGCGAGGACGGGAACAGCGCCAGCGCGTCGACGGCCATGGCGCCGTAGTGCTGGGCGCGGCTGAGCGTATCTTCCAGCGCGCGGTGCTTGTTCATCAGGCCGAGGGCGTGGTCGAGGTCGGTGTCGCCGATCTCGCCGCGCTCCAGCGCGCGGATCCAGAAGGCGCGCTCGGTGTCGTTGCCGCGGCGGAAGGCGAGCACGACCGGCAGCGTGATCTTGCCCTCGCGGAAATCGTCGCCGGTGTTCTTGCCGAGCTTGGCGCTCTTGCCGCCATAGTCGAGCACGTCGTCGACGAGCTGGAAGGCGATGCCGAGATTCATGCCGACCGAGCGGCACGCGGTCTGCTCCGCCTTCGGGCGGTTGGCGATCACGGGGCCGACCTCGCAGGCGGCCGCGAACAGCTCGGCGGTCTTGCCGCGGATCACGGCGAGATATTCGTCCTCGGTGGTCGCGGTGTTCTTGGCGGCGGCAAGCTGCATCACCTCGCCCTCGGCGATGGTGGCGGCGGCCGCGGAGAGGATGTCGAGCGCGCGGAGCGAGCCGACCTCGACCATCATGCGGAACGCCTGGCCGAGCAGGAAGTCGCCGACCAGCACGCTCGCCTCATTGCCCCAGAGCATGCGCGCCGACAGCTTGCCGCGGCGCATCTCGCTCTCGTCGACCACGTCGTCGTGAAGGAGCGTCGCGGTATGCATGAACTCGACGCTTGCAGCGAGCTTGATGTGACCGTCGCCGGCGTAGCCGGCGAGGTTGGCCATGGCGAGCGTCAGCATGGGCCGCAGGCGCTTGCCGCCGGAGGAGATGAGGTGGTTGGCGACCTCCGGGATCATGGTGACATCCGACCCGGTCCGCGACAGGATCGTGGCGTTGACGCGCTCCATGTCACCAGCGACAAGGGCAACCAGCTGTTCGATCGACGCGCCGGGAGTTTCGAAAGGTACGATGACGGCCACGCCGGTCTCCAATATTTGCCCCGGAGGGGCTATTCTGATGCAAATACAATAGAAACTGGCAGCGGATGCGGCAAGTGCCGCGGAACCATTGACATTTGCCGCTTTAGCCCCTTTCAGGCAGGAGACCTGCGTTTTGCGTGAACTGGTTCGGACCAACGACATGGTGCTGGTGTCGGCGATCGGCGCGCTGCTCGACGGCGCCAACATCCATCATCTGGTGCTGGACCAAAACATGAGCATCATCGAGGGCTCGCTGGGCATCCTGCCGCGGCGGATCCTGGTCCATGAGGACGACGCCCAGGAGGCCAGGGAACTCCTCACCGAGGCGGGCCTCAGCCATGAACTGCGCGGCGATGATTGAGGCCGCGGCAGAAATTACCGAGGACGCCTTTCTCGGCGGGCAGTTGCGGCTGAAGCAAAAGCGCTCTGGCCACCGCGCCGGCCACGACGCCATCCTGCTCGCGGCGGCGACGGAAGCGCGGGCGGGCGACCGTGTCGTCGATCTCGGCGCCGGCATCGGCGCGGCTGGGCTGGCGCTCGCCCGGCGCGTGGCTGGCATCAGCCTCAGCCTGGTCGAGATCGATCCGGAACTGGCCGAGCTTGCGCGCGCCAATGCGGTGGCGAATGCGATTGCTGCCGAGACGATTGTGCTCGACGTCACGGCGGACGCGCAGGCGTTTGCGGCAAATGGCCTCGTGCCCGACAGCGTCGATGTGGTGCTGATGAACCCGCCCTTCAACGATCCCGCACGCCATCGCGGTTCGCCCGATCAGGCACGCCGCACCGCGCATGTTGCGCGGGAGGAGACGCTGAATGCATGGGTGCATGCGGCGCGGCGCATCCTCCGATCGGACGGCGCGCTGACCCTGATCTGGCGCGCCGATGGGATCGCGGAGGTTTTGACTGCGCTGTCACGCGGTTTTGGAAGCCTGTCGATCCTGCCGGTTCACGGCGAGGCAGGACGGCCCGCGATCCGCGTGCTGGTGCGCGCAGTCAAAGGCGGCCGGGCTCCGACGCGGCTGCTGCCGGGCCTCATGCTCAACGACGAGTCAGGCGTGCCTAAAAATCAGGTGACGGAGATTCTGGAGGGGAGGGCGCTCTTGCCGCTGGCGGAGCCGCGACGACTTACTGCGGAAGCGATTCCGACTGCTGCTCTTGCGGGGTCGTCAGACGGATCGCCATGAACAGCGCACCGACCAGCAGCAACAGCAGATAGATTTTCATGGTGTTCTCCGCTGCCTCATTGCAGCTTCCCAACGGGGAATCTGCAAAACACGTTCCGGGCACTTCCAATGACAGTCGCGTGATAAGAAATGGTTAAGCAGGGGTAACGGCATGGCCGAACAATTGAACGATCGCGCAGGTTCCGGCCTGGCCGACAAGCTCATGCAATATCTGCCGGCGCGCTTCCGTCCCGGCACGGCGGTGGTGCCGGTGGTGCGCCTGTCCGGTGTGATCGGTGCGGTGACGCCGTTGCGCCCGGGCATGACGCTTGCGGGCGTCGCGCGGGTGCTGGAGCGGGCGTTTTCGTACCGGAACGCCAAGGCGGTGGCGCTGGTGATCAATTCGCCCGGCGGCTCGCCGGTGCAGTCGCGCCAGATCTATCTGCGCATCAAGCAGCTCGCGGCGGAGAAGAAGCTGCCCGTGCTGGTGTTCGTCGAGGACGTCGCGGCGTCCGGCGGCTACATGATCGCCTGCGCCGGCGACGAGATCATCTGCGATCCGTCCTCCATCCTCGGCTCGATCGGCGTGGTCGGCGGCAGTTTCGGTTTCCAGGAGGCAATCAGGCGGCTCGGCATCGAGCGGCGGCTCTACACGGCCGGCGCGCACAAGGCGATGCTCGATCCGTTCCTCCCGGAAAACCCCGACGACGTGGCGCGGCTGAAGGCGCTCCAGCGCGAGATCCACCAGATCTTCATCGCGCTGGTGAAGGAGAGCCGCGGCGCGCGGCTGAAGGGCGCCGACGACACCCTGTTCACCGGCGAATACTGGGCCGGCGAGAGTTCGATCGCGCTGGGGCTTGCCGACGGCATCGGCGATCTCCGCTCAACTCTTCGTGCCCGCTATGGCGAGAAGGTTCTCACCCCTGTGATTGCGCAGCCGACCGGTCTGCTCTCGGGCCTTTTGGGGCGGAAATCGCCCGGTGCGGGCCAGCTTTCGGCCATGGAATCAATGGCCGGCCTGCCGGACGAGTTGATCTCGGCGGTCGAGACGCGGGCGATTTGGGCGAAATTCGGGTTCTAGGCGACACCCTCCCGCGCCATTTGGTCCGAGCCGAGCCAATTGCGGCGCGGCCCGGTCTGCGCAAGAATGTCTGTGGGGGCTGAGCACTAGACAAGGATCGACCGATGCCGCCGTTTGTCGCTTTCGCGGGCGTCCTGGGCGGGCTTGCCGTGGTCCGCTGGGCCTACAAGACCGCTGTCCGGATCAACCATGAGCTGGAGGAGATGCGCCTGTCGCGCGTCGCTGAAGCCGCCCATGCCGGGGATATTCAGAAGCTGAAACGTGACCCCGTGACCGGAGCGTATCGGCCCGGCTAGGCCGCGCTGCCGTAGGGTGGGCAAAGGCGCTCTTGCGCCGTGCCCACCATTCCTTTTGCAATTGTGGTGACGATGGTGGGCACGCTTCCGCCTTCGCTCTTCGAGCTACGGCGGACAAGTCGCTTTGCCCACCCTACCGCACCGTCTCAGGACGAAGGCGATCGGCCCGAACCCGCCCCCTTTGCCTTGATTCCCATCCCCGCCGTCGATACGGTCCCGCGCGATTCAAAACCCCCCGCGAGAGCCTGATCTGACGATGGACGCCTCATTGCCCGCCCATATGCGCCCGGAACGCTCGTTCCAGGGCTTTATCCTCGCGCTCCAGCGGTTCTGGGCCGAGCAGGGCTGCGTGATCCTGCAGCCCTACGACATGGAGATGGGCGCAGGCACCTTCCATCCAGCGACCACGCTGCGCGCGCTCGGGCCAAAGCCGTGGAACGCCGCCTATGTGCAGCCCTCGCGCCGGCCCAAGGATGGCCGCTACGGCGAGAATCCAAACCGGATGCAGCACTACTACCAGTTCCAGGTGATCATGAAGCCGTCGCCGCCGAACCTTCAGGAGCTGTACCTGAAGTCGCTCGCCGCGATCGGCATCGATTCCGCCGTGCACGACATCCGCTTCGTTGAGGACGATTGGGAAAGCCCGACACTGGGCGCCTGGGGTCTCGGCTGGGAGTGCTGGTGCGACGGCATGGAAGTCAGCCAGTTCACCTATTTCCAGCAGGTCGCCGGCTTCGAATGCGCGCCTGTTGCCGGCGAGCTCACCTACGGGCTCGAGCGCCTCGCGATGTATGTGCAGGGCGTCGACCGCGTCTACGACCTCAACTTCAACGGCCGCGAGGGCGACGCCAAGGTGACCTATGGCGACGTGTTCCTGCAGGCCGAGCGTGAATATTCGAAGCACAATTTCGAAGTCGCCGACACCGCGATGCTGTTCGAGCAGTTCAAGATGGCGGAAGCCGCGTGCCGGAAGTACCTCGACGCCGGCTGGCAAAAAAACTCAGAGTCCGGCAAGCGCGAGGCGCACCTGATGGCGCTGCCGGCCTACGATCAGTGCATCAAGGCGAGCCACGTCTTCAACCTGCTCGATGCGCGCGGCGTGATCTCCGTGACCGAGCGGCAGAGCTACATTCTTCGCGTGCGCGAGCTGGCCAAGGCCTGCGGCGAGGCCTGGATCCATACTGAAGCGGGCGGAGCGGCCTGATGCCCGATCTTTTGCTTGAACTGTTCTCGGAAGAAATCCCCGCGCGCATGCAGGCCAAGGCGGCCGACGATTTGCGCCGCATGGTCACCGACAAGCTGGTCGCCGAGGGCCTCGTCTACGAGGGTGCGAAAGCGTTCGCCACGCCGCGTCGCCTTGCGCTCACCGTGCACGGCATCCCCGCGCGCCAGCCCGATCTGAAGACCGAACGCCGCGGTCCGAAAATGGGCGCGCCCGATGCGGCCGTGCAGGGTTTTCTGAAAGCGACAGGTCTAAACTCGCTCGACGAAGCCAAGATCCAGCGCGACCCGAAGGGCGACTTCTACATCGCGCTGATCGAGAAACCCGGCCGCGACGCGATCGACGTGCTCGCCGAGATTCTGCCGGTCATCATCCGCACCTTCCCCTGGCCGAAATCGATGCGCTGGGGCGCGCGCTCAGGCAAGCCCGGCTCGCTGAGCTGGGTGCGGCCGCTGCACGCGATCACCGCGACCTTCGGGCCCGAGACGGAAGAGCCCGATGTCGTCAAATTCTCAATCGATGGCATCGAGACCGGCCAGACCACCTACGGCCATCGCTTCATGGCGCCGGCTGCGATCAACGTACGCCGCTTCGAGGACTATGAGGCGAAGCTGAAGGCTGCAAAAGTCATCCTCGATCCGCAGGCGCGCAAGGACATCATCTTCGCCGACGCCAAGGAGCTGACGTTCGCACAAGGGTTCGAGCTGGTCGAAGATCAGGTGCTGCTGGACGAGGTGTCGGGCCTCGTCGAATGGCCCGTCGTCATGATGGGATCGTTCGAGCCGGAATATCTCGCGATCCCGGAAGAGGTGATCCGCGCCACCATCCGCAACAACCAGAAGTGCTTTGTCGTCAGGGATTCCAAGACGGGCAAGCTGACCAACAAGTTCGTCCTCACGGCGAATATCGAGGCGGCCGACGGCGGCAAGACTGTCGTATCAGGCAACGAGCGCGTGATCCGCCCGCGCCTGTCGGATGCGAAGTTCTTCTACGAGACGGATCTCAAGACGAAGCTTGAAGACCGGCTGCCGAAGTTCGAGCAGATCGTGTTCCACGAGAAGCTCGGAACTCAGGCTGAGCGCATCAAGCGCATCGAACGCCTCGCCGCCGAGATCGCGCCTTTGGTCGGTGCCGATGTCGCCAAGGCCAAGCGCGCCGCGCATCTCGCCAAGGCCGATTTGCTGACCGAAGTCGTCGGCGAATTCCCGGAGGTGCAGGGTCTGATGGGCAAGTACTACGCGCTGGCGCAGGGCGAGGATACCTCGGTCGCCGCCGCGTGCGAGGAGCACTACAAGCCGCAGGGGCCTACCGATCGCGTGCCGACCGATCCGGTCAGCGTCGCGGTCGCGCTCGCCGACAAGCTCGATACGCTCGTCGGCTTCTGGGCGATCGACGAGAAGCCGACCGGCAGCAAGGACCCGTATGCGCTGCGGCGTGCGGCGCTCGGTGTGATCAGGCTGATCGCTGAGAACAACCTGCGTCTGTCGCTCATGAAGGTGGCAGCATCTGCACTCGCGGGCCTGTCGGTGAAGTCGGCCGACGCGGAGAAGCTTCCAAGCGATCTCCTCGCCTTCTTCGCCGACCGCCTGAAGGTCCAGCTGCGCGAGCAGGGCGCGCGTCACGATCTCGTCGACGCCGTGTTTGCGCTCGGCGGCCAGGACGATCTCCTGATGATCGTCCGCCGCGTCGAGGCGCTCGGAAAGTTCCTCGAGAGCGATGACGGCAAGAACCTGCTCGCCGGCATCAAACGCGCCAGCAACATCCTCGGCATCGAGGAGAAGAAGGACAAGCGCGCGTTCGACGGTGCACCCGATGCTGCGCTCTATGGCCTCGCTGAAGAGAAGGCGCTGGCGAAGGCGATCGGCGAGGTGCAGGCGGAAGCAAGCGCCGCCGTCGCCAGGGAAGACTTTGCCGCCGCGATGAGCGCGATGGCAAAGCTGCGTCCGCCGGTCGATGCGTTCTTCGAGAAGGTGCGCGTCAACGACGACGATCCGAAGGTGCGTGAGAACAGGCTGAAGCTGCTCAACGAGATCCGCAGCGCCACGCGTGCGGTCGCGGATTTCTCGAAGATCCAGGATTGAGGCTCTCGTGCCCCGGACGCAGCGCAGCGCTTCTTCAGCGGTGCGCTGCAGAGCCGGGGCCCATGTTAACCTCGTGCTCGTAGCTTCTGGGTCCCGGGTCGCGCTGCGCTTGCCCGGGACACGAGAGCGTGCACAGACGAGGCTCAAAAAAGCCCCGCCCGGCGGGGGGAGAACCGGGCGGGGCCTGATGTCCGTACTACGCGATGCGCGCCAGCCTGATTGAAGTGACACGCCGGACATCGAGTTGATCGGAAGCGTTTTCAAGCGAAGTGGATACCGGTTCGCGTGAAGAAAACGCGTTCAGACGAGAATCTAATCCATCACCTCGACGACGCGCCGCGAGCGCGGCTCGACCAGCACGGTTGCGCCGTTTACGACGGTGTAGCGGTAGGTGGTGGCGCCGAAACGTTGCGGCACGTCATAATAAGTGACGCCGCTTTCAGGTAAGGTGGCGCCGACCACCACGCGATCCGGGACACGGAAGGCCGGCACACGTTGCTCGACGACATATTCGCGGAATGCCGGCCTCTGTTCGACCGCAATCGTCGGGCCGCTGTCGACGACAACAGGCGCGCGGCCAACGGTGAGACCGGATTGCGCAGACGCTGCGATCGGCGAGCCGAGCGCGGCGCCAAGCGCAGCGAGGGCGAGAATCCTGTTCCGCATGGGCAACTCCTTCGAACTGATTTCAGCCGGCGCTACTGGCGCGACCGGTTGCCAATGCATGTCCCCTTCGCAATGTTCCGGGAAAAGCCCTGCCGCATCAGCGGCAATTTCGGGCAGTTTTCGCGAAGCCGGGAACCTGTTCGCGCCTTGTGCGTCTCTACCCGCGGAACCCGGTCCGGTATGATCCAGCCGCGATTCGCCTCACGTCACGGAAAGACAATTCATGCACATCACCGTCGCCCACATCTCGCCGCTTCTGTCGCTGCTTGCGGGCGTGCTCATCCTGATCATGCCGCGCCTTCTCAACCTGATCGTCGCGATCTTTCTCATCATAAATGGTGCGATCGGGCTCGGATTGTTGAAGTGGCTCCATCTCTAGGCCTTCATTTTCCGGAACTCTTCGACTTGCGCGGGCCTGCCCAAAGTGGTGTAAGGCGCGCGATTTCCCTTTCCTCTCGCAGGTTGTGTGCAAGCTATGGCCAAAGCCGCCTCGAAGCCCAATAAAACTCCAGCGAAAACGCCAGCGAAATCAAAGTCCTCCGCCGCGGCGAAAGCCGCGCCGGCGGCTCGCAAGGCGCTTGCCAAGAGCGCCCCGAAGCCGGTCGCCAAGGCGGCTGTAAAGCCGGCTGCGAAGCCCGCGGCGAAGGCTGCGACCAAGTCGGCTGCGCCGAAGGTTGCCGTGAAGCCCGCCCCCAAAAAGGCCGCGCCCGCCAAGGCGGCGCCAGCCGCGGCCAAGGCCGGCAAATGGGTGTTCACGTTCGGCGACGGCAAAGCCGAGGGCCGGACGGAGATGCGCGACCTGCTTGGCGGCAAGGGCGCCAACCTCGCCGAGATGGCCAATCTCGGCCTTCCCGTGCCTCCCGGCTTCACCCTCCCGACCTCGGTCTGCACCTACTTCTACGCACACGACAAATCCTATCCGAAGGAATTGCAGTCGCAGGTTGAGAAGGCGCTCGACCATGTCGGCAAGTTGACCGGCAAGGTGTTCGGCGACGTCAAAAACCCGCTGCTCGTCTCCGTGCGCTCCGGCGCGCGTGCCTCGATGCCGGGCATGATGGACACCGTGCTCAATCTCGGCTTGAACGACGAGACCGTGGAAGCGCTGTCGGAACTGTCGGGTGACCGTCGCTTCGCCTATGACAGCTATCGCCGCTTCATCACGATGTATTCGGACGTGGTGCTCGGCTTCGAGCATCATCACTTCGAGGAAATCCTCGACACCTTCAAGGACAGCCAGGGCTATACGCTCGATACGGACCTCAGTGCCGAGGACTGGGTCGGACTGGTCGGCAAGTACAAAGACGCGGTCGCGCGCGAGACCGGCAAGGATTTCCCACAGGATCCGCACGACCAGCTCTGGGGTGCGATTGGCGCGGTGTTCTCATCCTGGATGAACGCGCGCGCAGTGACCTATCGCAAGCTGCACGACATTCCGGAATCCTGGGGCACCGCGGTCAACGTGCAGGCCATGGTGTTCGGCAACATGGGCGAGACGTCGGCGACCGGCGTCGCCTTCACCCGCAACCCCTCGACCGGCGAGAGCAAGCTCTACGGCGAGTTCCTGATCAACGCGCAAGGCGAAGACGTGGTGGCGGGCATCCGCACGCCGCAGGACATCACCGAGGAAGCGCGCAAGGAATCCGGTTCCGACAAGGCGTCGATGGAAGCGGCGATGCCGGAAGCCTTCAAGGAGCTGACGCGGATCTACACGCTGCTCGAGAAGCACTACCGCGACATGCAGGACATGGAGTTCACGGTCGAGCAGGGCAAGCTGTGGATGCTCCAGACCCGCGGCGGCAAGCGCACCGCCAAGGCGGCGCTGCGCATCGCGGTCGAGCTCGCCAATGAAGGGCTGATCTCGAAGAAGGAAGCGGTGACGCGGATCGATCCCGCCTCGCTCGACCAGCTGCTGCATCCGACCATCGATCCCGACGCCAAGCGCGACGTGATCGCGACCGGCCTGCCGGCCTCGCCCGGTGCTGCCTCCGGCGAGATCGTGTTCTCCTCGGACGAGGCGGCCAAGCTCCAGGCCGACGGCCGCAAGGTGATCCTGGTTCGCATCGAGACCAGCCCGGAAGACATCCACGGCATGCACGCCGCCGAAGGCATCCTGACCACCCGCGGCGGCATGACCTCGCACGCGGCGGTGGTCGCGCGCGGCATGGGCAAGCCCTGCGTCTCCGGCTGCGGCACCATCCGTGTCGATTACGGCCGCGGCACCATGAGCATCGGCTCCCGGACCTTCAAGACCGGCGACGTCATCACCATCGACGGTTCGCTCGGCCAGGTGCTCGCCGGCCGCATGCCGATGATCGAGCCGGAGCTCTCCGGCGAGTTCGGCACGCTGATGAAATGGGCCGATCAGGTCCGCAAGATCGGCGTGCGCGTCAACGGTGACACGCCGGAGGACGCGCGCACCGCGATCAAGTTCGGCGCGGAAGGCATCGGCCTGTGCCGCACCGAGCACATGTTCTTCGAGGAGACGCGCATCCGCACGGTGCGCGAGATGATCCTCTCCGAGGACGAGCAGTCGCGCCGCGCCGCGCTCGCCAAGCTGTTGCCGATGCAGCGCGCCGACTTCGTCGAGCTGTTCGAGATCATGAAGGGCCTGCCCGTCACGATCCGGCTTCTGGATCCTCCCCTCCATGAATTCCTGCCGCACACCCATGCCGAGGTCGAGGAAGTGGCACGCGCCATGAACACCGACCCGCGGCGCCTGGCCGACCGTGCGCGCGAGCTCTCGGAGTTCAATCCGATGCTCGGTTTCCGCGGCTGCCGCATCGCGATCGCTTATCCGGAGATCGCCGAGATGCAGGCGCGTGCGATCTTCGAAGCCGCAGTCGAGGCCGAGAAGCGCACCGGCAAGGCCGTCGGACTCGAGGTGATGGTGCCGCTGATTGCCACCAAGGCGGAGCTCGACCTCGTCAAGGCGCGCATCGATGCCACCGCGAAAGCCGTGATGCGCGACACCAACACCAAGATCGCCTACCAGGTCGGCACCATGATCGAGCTGCCGCGCGCCTGCCTGCTCGCGGCCGAGATCGCCGAGAGCGCGGAGTTCTTCTCGTTCGGCACCAACGACCTCACGCAGACCACCTACGGCATCAGCCGCGACGACGCGGCGAGCTTCCTCGGAACCTACGTGTCCAAGGGCATCCTCCCGGTCGATCCCTTCGTCGCGCTCGACCAGGAAGGCGTCGGCGAGCTCGTCAAGATCGGCGTCGCGCGCGGCCGCAAGACGCGCCCGAAGCTCAAGGTCGGCATCTGCGGCGAGCACGGCGGCGATCCCGCCTCCGTCGCCTTCTGCCACGACATCGGCCTCGACTACGTCTCCTGCTCGCCCTACCGCGTGCCGATCGCCCGCCTCGCGGCGGCGCAGGCGGCGCTCGGCAAGGCGATCGCGAGCCAGGCGTAAGCGCGAAGATCAGGATTGAGTTGAGAGAGGCGGGGCAAAGCCCCGCCTCTTTTCATTTCAGACGACACTCCATCCACGCGTCTTTGCGAGCGCCACACACTCGGTGTCGTCGCCCGGCTTGACCGGGCGATCCAGTACGCCGAGGCCGTTGTGGTTGAGCGGAAAGGCCGCGGCGTACTGGATGCCCCGGTCAAGCCGGGGCATGACACCGATGAAGCGGACTCATTGCGCAAAAACAACGGAACTCGTCGCGCGTCCCGTAATGAGACGCACGCGCAAGAGTTCCTTCACCATTCGCGTTGACCGAATGTTTACCGCTTTACGAGAGGCGGTGTTTACCAACGCGCATCATTGCCCGTGAAACCACCTGCAATCGCTTGAGTGTGCCGCACGCGCAACGCCGATTAACGCCCCGGCAACCTAAATTGGATATTGACGATAAAGATCGAATTGTACGGACGTACTGCGGTTCGATTTTTCTGGCGTAAGCGTAGCGTGAGCGTGTCGATGTCAGTGTTGCGTAACCATCCGAAGGGCGCGCGGTTCGCGTCCTTCGGAATCGGTCTCTGCATCTTCGCATTGATGCCGAGAGAGACCGGCTATCAGGATATCGCCTCGTTGCTGGCGCGTCAGCCCGGCGTCGCCGAGCGCTGGCAGAAGCAGGTGTTTTCCGCCGCGTCCTCGATCCAGCTCGCCACCTACAGCTTTTCCCGTCCGATCGGCACGTCGCTTCCGCAGAGCGCGATGGTTCGCCTCGCGAGCCTCGATGGTCGCGACGTCACCGGCGCGATCGGCCGCAATCCTGCGCTTCAGGCGCCGCCGCGGTACCAGGCCGCCGATTTTCCCAAGGTCGATCGCTCCATGAAGGGGGATCGCCTCGCAAGCGTCACGCCCACGCAGGCTCCCGAGACGACCGCACCATCGGCCGCGCCGGCACAGCAAGATCCCGCGACATCGAACAGCTCGGTGTTCGGCGCCAAGACCGCCGCGTTGCCGCAAATCATGTCGCCGGAGTCCGCGGCGGCGCTCGATCCCGAGCTTCAGGAAGCGCTGCGCGCGCCGCCGCTGCCGCAATATGCCAATCCGCCACAAGCCAGTGACGCGGCGCGCGCGTTCGCGGTTCAGCCGCTCGAGGCGCTGAAGCAGGCGACCCTCCCGGACGTGGCGCCGCGCGATCCCTTCCGCGTCAAGACCTCGAACCTGTTTTTCGGCAGCTCCTCGCTCGGCGGCAATCTCGAGAGCATCGAGAGCTGGCAGCCCGGCGCCGAGCCGCTAATCGTGATGCCCGATCCCGATATGAAGGTGACGGCCGCGCTGTCGCCGCCGTCGGCCGAGATCGCCAAGGACATCGAAAGCGGCGAAAGCGTCGCGCCGAAGGGCGAGGTCAACGCCGACAACCAGCGCGCCAGATCGCCGGCGGAGCGGCTCGCGCTCGACGAAAAGTCGCGCGCAAAGTCCGAGAAGTGTCTCGCCGAAGCCATCTATTTCGAATCGCGCGGCGAGGCCGTGCGCGGCCAGATGGCGGTTGCACAAGTCGTGATGAATCGCGTCTTCTCCGGCAAATATCCGGACACCGTGTGCGGCGCGGTCTATCAGAACAAGCACCGCCATTTGGCGTGTCAGTTCACCTTCGCCTGCGACAACAATGCCGACGTGATCCGCGAGCCCGAGATGTGGGAGCGCGCGAAAAAGATCTCGAAGGCGATGCTCGACGGCCAGATCTGGCTGCCCGAAGTGGGCAAGTCCACGCACTACCACGCCTACTGGGTGCGTCCGTCCTGGGTCGCCGAGATGAAGAAGATGTACAAGACCGGCGTCCACACCTTCTATCGCCCGCGCGCCTGGGGCGACGGCAGCGAAGAACCGAGCTGGGGCACCCCGGCCCAGACTGCGGCACTCTCCGCCGAGCTCGCCCAGGAAGCCAAGAGCTCCGCCGAGATGGGTGTGACCGAGCGAAGGTAATCATTCACGAAAGTTCGTCATGCCCGGGCTTGTCCCGGGCATCCACGTTCTTTGTGTTGCGAGGCGAGGCGTGGATGGCCGGGACAAGCCCGGCCATGACGGTGTGGCTCACGCCTCGATATCCAGCGCGCAGTCGAAATTCGGCGCCGAATGTGTCAGCGCGCCGGATGAGACGTAGTCGACGCCGGTCGCCGCGATGGCCGCGATCGAGTCCAGCGTGACGCCGCCGGATGCCTCCAGCTCGAGGCGCCCCTCGTTGAGCCGCACCGCCTCGCGCAGCGTCGCAAGGTCCATGTTGTCGAGCAGCACGGCATCGGCGAGCCCGGTGCCGAGCACCTCGCGGAGTTGCGCGAGCGTATCGACCTCGATCTCGATCTTGACGAGATGACCGGCATGCGCGCGGGCGCGCTCCAGAACCGGGCGGATGCCGCCGGCGACCGCGATGTGGTTGTCCTTGATCAGGATCGCATCGTCGAGCCCGAAGCGATGGTTGAAGCCGCCGCCGCAGCGCACGGCGTATTTCTCCAGCGCCCGGAGCCCCGGCGTGGTCTTGCGCGTGCAGCAGATGCGCATTGTCGTGCCTTCGGTCCGCGCGACGTAGTCGGCCGTGAGCGTCGCAACGCCCGACAGCCGGCCCACGAAATTCAGCGCCGTCCGCTCCGCCGTGAGAATGGCGCGGGCCGGGCCCGTGATCGTCAGCACGTGCTGGCCGCGGGCAACCCGTGCGGCGTCGCGGACATGCGCGCGCACGTCGATGTCGGGCGAGAGCTTTTGCAGCGTCGCCAGCGCCAGCGGCAGGCCGGCGATCACGCCGGACTGGCGCGCGACCAGGATCGCCTGCGCCTTGGTCGCCTCCGGGATCGTCGCAAGCGAGGTGATGTCGCCGGCGCGGCCGAGATCCTCGTCGAGCGCGCGATGCACGGCCTCGTCGATCGCAAGCGGCGACAGGAAGGCGTCGGGATAGAGCAGTGACGTCGGGGTGATCATGAGGGACTCCATCAGGCGATCATCGGTCGGGCGGTGCGTGGCAGCGGACGCTCGCTCAGGCTCTCCGCGATCTCACGTGCTTCCGTGAGCGTCGTCATCGTTCTCCGTGCCAGCGTGGGGACATCCGCCGGATGGTCGGAGCGGAAATGCGCGCCGCGGCTCTCGCGCCGGGCCCAGGCGGACGCAGCGACGAGCAGGGCTGAAGCCGCCATGTTGCGGAGAGCGATGCTTGCGGGCCCGCGCTCGACTGCGGCGAAGCTGCGCACGGCCTCCGCAAGCCCGTCACTGTTGCGGATCACGCCGACATGCGCGCTCATCATCGTTCGCAACCGCTTCACGGCGGCAGCGTCCGGCGTGCCGCCACGCGACGTCACCAACGCATCGGGAAGGCGGGCAGGCGAGGGGATGGCGCGGCCGGCGATGTCGTCGGCGATGCGGGCGGCGTAGACCACCGCCTCCAAGAGCGAATTCGACGCCAGCCGGTTGGCGCCGTGCGCGCCGGTGGAGGACACTTCGCCGCCGGCCCACAGCCCGTCGATCGAGCTGCGGCCGCGCTCGTCCACCGCGATGCCGCCCATGTGGTAATGCGCGGCCGGCGCGATCGGGATGGCCTGCGTGGCGGGATCGATGCCGGCCGCGATGCAGCTTGCATGAACGGTCGGAAATTTGTCGGCGAAGCGCGCACCCAGCGCCTGCCGGGCATCGAGGAAGGCACCGCGCCCGGCCGCGATCTCGGCGAACACACCGCGCGCCACGATGTCGCGCGGCGCGAGCTCTGCGAGCGGATGGAGCGTGAGCATGAAACGTTCGCCATCGCCGTTGATCAGCGTCGCCCCTTCGCCGCGCAGCGCTTCGGTTGCGAGCGGCGCCGGATCGCGGCCGACCATGATGGCAGTGGGGTGGAACTGCACGAACTCGGGATCGGCGATCACGGCGCCGGCACGTGCTGCGATCGCAAGGCCGGAGCCGCTGGCTTCTAGCGGGTTGGTGGTGACGGCATAGAGATGGCCGAGGCCACCGGTCGCCAGCACCACCGCGCGAGAGGCAAGCAGGAGCGGACTTGCAGCGGGATTGCCGGCCTCGCGCAATTGAAGACCCGTGACCGCGCCGTCCTCGGTCAACAGCGCTTCGGCGACGAGACCTTCGATCAGTCGGATCGACGGCGTGCGGCGTACGGCCTCGCTCAGTGCCGCGATGATCGCGGCTCCGGCCCCGTCGCCGCGCACATGCACGATGCGCCGCGCCGAATGCGCAGCTTCTCGTCCGACAGCGAGCCGGCCTTCGAGGTCGCGGTCGAACGGCACGCCATAGGCGAGTAAATCGTGAATCCGAGGCGCGGCCTCGCGCGCGATGCCGAGTGCGACCGCCTCGTCGACAAGACCGCCGCCGACGGCGATGGTATCAGCGGCGTGCGCCTCCGGCGTATCGCCTTCGGCCACGGCCGCAGCGATGCCGCCCTGCGCCCATGCGGACGACGCGCCCTGTCCGAGCGGGGCGGCCGAGATCAGCGTTACCGGCCGCGGCGCGAGCTTCAGTGCACAAAAGAGTCCGGCGAGGCCACCGCCGACGATGACGACGTCATCGGTGCTGCGGGTGAGGTTGTGAATGTTGTCTTGCATGCTTCACTCTCAATTCTTCAGATTGATCATCCGCTCGACCGAGCGCCGCGCGCGTTCCGCGAGCGCGGGATCGATCGTGACTTGCTCGCCAAGCGTGAGCAGGCTGTCCAGAATGTTGGCGAGCGTGATGCGCTTCATGTGCGGGCAGAGATTGCAGGGGCGGAGCATTTCGACATCAGGCAGCTCGGCGCGGACATTGTCGGCCATCGAGCATTCCGTGATCATGACGAGCCGCCGCGGCCGCCGCTCGCGCACCCAGTTGATCATGTGCGCGGTCGAGCCGGTGAAGTCGGCTTCCGCCAGCACATCAGGCGGACATTCGGGATGCGCGATGATCTGCACCGACGGGTCGGCCTCGCGATAGGCGCGCAGCTCCTCGCCGGTAAAGCGTTCGTGCACCTCGCAGGCACCCTTCCAGGCGATGATCTTCACGTCGGTCTTCGAGGCGACATACGTTGCAAGGTAGCGATCGGGCAGGAAGATCACGGTCGGTGCGTTCAGGCTCTCGACCACTTGCACCGCGTTCGACGAGGTGCAGCAGATGTCGACCTCCGCCTTCACCTCTGCGGAGGTGTTGACATAGGCGACGACCGGTACGCCCGGAAATTTTTCGCGGAGCAGGCGAACGTCCGCGCCCGTGATGCTGTCCGCGAGCGAGCAGCCGGCGCGGCTATCCGGGATCAGCACCGTCTTGTCCGGATTGAGCAGCTTCGACGTCTCCGCCATGAAGTGCACGCCGCATTGCACGATGATGTCGGCCTTCACCTTGGTCGCTTCGACCGCGAGCTGCAGCGAGTCGCCGCCGATGTCGGCGACGCAATGAAAGATCTCCGGCGCCTGATAGTTGTGCGCGAGGATGACCGCGCCGCGGGCCTGCTTCAGCTCGTTGATCGCCTTGATCGTCGGCGCCATCAGCGGCCACTCGATCGGGGGGATCACGTGCTTCACGCGCTCATAGAGCGGCGCAGTGGCCCGCTCGACGTCCGCAGTCCATTCCAGTGAGGGCTTCGGCAGCGCGGGGCCGGTTCGCGCTGGTATGGCGCGAGGAGGGGCGGGGACTTGGCCCTGCGGCCAGGTGGCAAAGTCGTCGGGGCCGTAAATTCCAGTGATGGGCATCGAAGCCTCCCGTGAATGCTAATTATGCTCCATGTGAGTATATATAGGGCCTGAGAAATCCGGCCGAGGGGCCGGTGGGGTTTCGCCAGAGCTTACATATACTCAATCTGAGTAAATCAAAGATAACACGCGCCCGAGCAGGCCGCTAGCCCCAGCCGCACACATTCCCGTCAAATCGCGCTGGGCGCGTCGGAGAAGGCGCGATGAAACGCAATGCTCCGGCGGCAGCCCTTCGTGGAACGCAATCACTTTTGACTTGGGATCTTCATGCATCTGCATTAAACGCGTGACTCGCGGTTGCCTATTCCGGATCCGCCAGCGACTGATGAGGAACCCATGTCCACTCAAGCGGGCGAGCTCGGTCCGGTCACGCGTTCCTCCACCTGGCGTACCCCGGCCATCATCATTCTCTGCGGCTGCGCCATCGGCATGCTCGGCTTCGGCCCGCGCTCGGCGCTCGGCTTCTTCGTGCAGCCGATGAGCCACGAATTCGCCTGGGGCCGCGACGTGTTCGGCCTCGCGATCGCTTTCCAGAATTTGCTGTGGGGATTGGGCCAGCCCCTTGCCGGCGCCGTCGCCGATCGCTTCGGCCTGTTCCGGGTGATGTGCGTCGGCGCGCTGCTTTACGCCGGCGGCCTGCTGCTGATGCGCTATTCCTCGACGCCGCTGTCGCTGAATCTCGGCGCGGGCGTGATGGTGGGATTCGGTCTCGCCGGCTGCTCGTTCAACCTGGTGCTGTCGGCCTTCACCAAGCTGTTGCCGGCCGAGAAGCGCGGCCTCGCGCTCGGTGCCGGCACCGCGGCGGGCTCGTTCGGGCAGTTCCTGTTCGCGCCCATTGGCGTCGCGCTGATCGACAATTTCGGCTGGCAGCAGGCGCTCACCGTGTTCGGCTTCCTGATGCTGCTGATCATCCCGCTGTCGCTGGCGCTCTCGACGCCGCCGGTCGCAACCACGGCCAACACGGCGCCTGCGGATGAGCAGACCTTTACGAAAGCGCTCGCCGAAGCCTTCGGCCATCGCTCCTATGTGCTGCTGGTGCTCGGCTTCTTCACCTGCGGGTTCCAGCTCGCCTTCATCACCGTGCATCTGCCGGCGTTCCTGGTCGATCGCGGCATCTCGACCCAAACCGGCGGCTGGGTGATCGCGGCGATCGGCCTGTTCAACATCATGGGATCGCTGAGCGTCGGCTATCTCCAGAACTCGCTGCCGAAGCGCTACATCCTCTCCGCGATCTATTTCACGCGCGCGCTTGCGACGCTCGCCTTCATCTCGTTCCCGATCACGCCGTTCTCGGCGATCGCATTCGGTGCGGTCTCCGGTCTGACCTGGCTGTCGACGGTGCCGCCAACCTCGGCGCTGGTGGCGCTGATGTTCGGCACGCGCTGGCTCGCCACGCTCTACGGCTTTGCCTTCGTCAGCCATCAGGTCGGCGGCTTCCTCGGCGTCTGGCTCGGCGGCATCGTGTTCGAAAAATTCGGTTCCTATACGCCGATCTGGTGGCTCTCGATCCTGTTCGGTGTGCTGTCCGCGCTGATCAATCTTCCGATCGTCGAGAAACCGGTTCAGCGAGCGGTTGCGCAGCCTGCCTGATCGGCTAAACATCCCCTGAAACGAGCCTAGGGAGTTCAGTCGTGGCCACATTCAAGGCGATCCGGATCGACAAGGCGGACAAGGGCACCACCGCCGCACTCACGCAGTTCGACGATTCCGAGCTTATGGACGGTGATGTCACGGTCCGCGTGGAATGGTCGACGCTGAACTACAAGGATGGCCTCGCGCTCACCGGCAAGGCGCCGGTGGTGCGTCGCTTCCCGATGATCGCCGGCATCGATTTCGCCGGCACGGTTGAAACCTCCGCCCATCCGCAATGGAAGGCGGGCGACAAGGTCGTCTGCACCGGCTGGGGCATGGGCGAGACCCATCTCGGCGCCTATGCCGAGAAGGCGCGGGTCAAGGGCGACTGGCTGGTCGCTCTGCCGCAGGGCCTGTCGGCGCGTGACGCCATGGCGATCGGCACCGCCGGCTTCACCGCGATGCTGTCGGTGCTGGCGCTGGAGAAGCACGGCCTGTCGCCGAAGAGCGGCCCTGTGGTGGTGACGGGCGCGGCCGGCGGCGTCGGCTCGGTCGCCACCGCCGTGCTCTCGAAGCTCGGCTATTACGTCATCGCCTCGACCGGCCGCGCCTCGGAAGCCGACTATTTGAAAGAGATCGGTGCGGCCGAGATCATCGACCGCAATGAATTGTCGGCGGCGGCCAAGCCCCTCGCCAAGGAGCGCTGGGCCGGCGGCGTCGACAGCGTCGGCTCGACCACGCTCGCGAATCTCCTGTCGATGACGAAGTATGGCGGCGCGATCGCGGCGTGCGGCCTGGCGGCCGGCATGGACCTGCCGTCTTCTGTCGCACCCTTCATTTTGCGCGGGGTGTGCCTTCTCGGCATCGATTCCGTGATGTGTCCGATCGAGCCGCGGAAAGCCGCCTGGCAGCGTCTGGCCTCGGATCTGGATCGGACAAAACTATCTGAAATTACTCATGAAATTCCGCTCGACGAAGTTTCGGAATGGGGCGCGAAAATCCTCGCCGGTCAGGTCCGCGGCCGCATCGTGGTAAAAATTGTCTAACGGCGTTCAGACTTTACCAACCAAGCTGCTTCAATGTTGCCTTGGTTAGTATGGTAAGCAGCGGGTAAAGAGATAAGGCATCGCCCGCGCTGGGGTTGGTTCGGAGTTGAGCATGCTTGCGCGTATTGTGTTGGGGGCTGTCACGGCGGCAGCGACGTTTGCGCCGGCCATTGCAGGAAGCATGAACGCCGACGAGGCGCGCCGCTTCGTTGCCGGTAAGGTGTTCGCCTTCACCTGTTTCGACGGTACCCGCGGCGCAGGCCGCATCCTGGACGACCTCGGCGCCGCCGGCGCGGTGCAGTTCTCGGGCGCAGGCCCGGTGAAGCATCTCCGCCTGCCCGGCAACACGCTCCAGATCCGCGGGCAGAACGTCTGCGCCTCGATCAAGGGCATTCCGTTCGAGCCCTGCTTCAACCTGGAAAAGACCGACGATCGCAGCTTCCGCGGCTCGGTGTCGGGCATGGGCTTCGCCTATTGCGACTTCCACCACCAGGGCGGCAATCAGATGCTGATGGCCCGCGCGACGGCGCGTCCGCGCTCGCTGCGCTCTTCGGAGCGCACCGGTTCGGTCGCTGCGTCCAACACTGAAGTCGCCGCGCGCGTCGAGACGCCACGTGTCGAGAGCAGCCGGCTCGAGCCGGTGAAGTCCGAAGCCAAATCGGAGCCCGCCAGGAACGACGCTCCGCTGGAATTGCGCCGCTCGACCCAGTGACCTGGCTGCGCGGGACCGCCCGCGCATTTTGTCGTTGAGAATATTCATCGGTCACCAAGCCGCCGCGCCGTAGTCATACGGACGGCGGCTTTCATGCCTTGGTAGCGACTGGCGTCCCAGTTTGCCCAGGGCCGGGGGGTGCAAGGGTTCTACGATGTCGCTGTATTTCTTTCGCATCAGCACCGGTCGTTATTCCGGCGCCGCCGACCAGCCGTACGAGTTCGAGGATCGCGCCGCCGCCTGGGCCGAGATGAGCGAGGTCTGCGCCAACCTGCTCGGCAGCATCGCGCGCAACCTGAAGCCGAATGCGAAGTGGAGCATGGAGCTGCTCGACGAGAACAAGAAGCCGGTCTTCCGCGTCAGCCTGGTCGGTGAGACCGTGTGCTGATGACGGCGAACGGGCAACCGTTAACGGACGCCAGCGCGTGCAAATCCGCGAGTTCCATTTCATTGCACGTGAAAAGTGCGTAACTGCAGTAGTTTAAGCACCATTTCAGTATTTTTACCCAGGCTGCCGCGGCCACCCTTAACGTTAATGAGCAACCTCGCGGTTAACCTCCTCGGACTTTCACGCGCGTCGGCGCGGCAATGCGTATCCGGGGATTATGTCGATGATGTTCATTCAGAACCTGCGAATTGGCACCAAGCTCGCCGTGACCTCGGCGCTCACCATCGCGCTCGTCGCGCTGATGATCGTCCTCCAGATGAACGGCGACGCTGCGGTTCAGAAGCTCAGCAATGGGGCATCGGGGCAGCAGTCGATCGCGCAAAGCGCCGCGGAAGCCAAAGCGTCGGTCCGCGGGATGCAGATCGGCATTCGTGACATCCTGAGCTCCACGTCGCCGGCCGAGTTGCAGAAGGCCGTCACCTATTTCAACGATCGGCAGACCGCGGCCCTGAAATTCGCGGACGAGATGGCGAAGCTGTCGCGCTCGCCGGAGAACCACAAGCGGATCGACCGCCTGATCGTGTTGGTCGGCAATTTCAGCAAGGGGCAACAGCAGATCGAAGCGATCCGCAAGCAGGAACTCGCCCTGAGCGCGAAGAAGGACGGCGAGGCGGCAGCGCCGCTCGCAAAGCTCGTGGCCGAGGTCGACCGCATCCGCAAGGAGATGCTGGCGCCGATCAACGAAGAGATATCGGAGCTGACCAACGAGATCATCAACTTTGCCAAGCAGAAGAGTGCCGAAGCCCGCACCGAAGCCGAAGCTGAGGCCGCGTCCGTTGCGCGGACCTCGTTCGTCGCCGGCGTGCTGGTCGCGCTGGTTCTGATCGGGGCGTGCATCTTCTCCGTCTTCAGCATTGCGCGGCCCATGCGCGCATTGACGGCGGCGATGGAGAAGCTCGCCGGCGGCGATTTCTCCGTGGTGCTGCCGGGCCTCGGCCGCAAGGACGAGGTCGGCGAAGTCGCCGGTGCCGTCGAAAAATTCAAGATCGTGTCCGAACAGAAGGCGCGAGAGGACGCGGAAGCCAAGTCGCGGCAGGATCAGCTCGCGGCCGAGCAGCGCAAGTCCGAGATGCGCAGGCTCGCCGACAGCTTCGAAGGCGCCGTCGGCGAGATCGTCGGTACGGTGTCGTCGGCTTCCACGGAGCTTGAAGCATCCGCCACCACGCTCACCTCGACCGCGGAGCGCACGCAGCAGCTCACCACCGTGGTCGCGGCGGCCTCCGAAGAGGCCTCCACCAACGTGCAGTCGGTGGCGTCGGCAACGGAGGAGCTGTCGTCGTCGATCACCGAGATCAGCCGGCAGGTGCAGGAATCCGCGCGTGTAGCGAGCGAAGCCGTCGGCCAGGCCCGCATCACGACCGACCGTGTCAGCGAGCTGTCGAAGGCGGCGACGCGGATCGGCGACGTCGTCGAGCTGATCAACACCATCGCCGGCCAGACCAACCTGCTGGCGCTCAACGCCACGATCGAGGCCGCGCGCGCCGGCGAAGCGGGCCGCGGTTTTGCCGTGGTCGCCTCCGAAGTCAAGGCGCTCGCCGAGCAGACCGCGAAGGCGACCGGTGAGATCGGCCAGCAGATCGCCAGCATTCAGGCCGCGACCGAGCATTCGGTCGGCGCCATCAGGGACATCAGCGACACCATCGAGAAGCTGTCGGAGATCTCCTCGGCGATCGCGGCTGCGGTCGAAGAGCAGGGCGCCGCGACGCAGGAGATCTCCCGCAACGTGCAGCAGGCGGCGGAAGGCACCCATCAAGTGTCGTCTAACATCACCGACGTTCAGCGCGGTGCGAGCGAGACCGGCTCGGCGTCCTCGCAGGTGTTGGCGGCGGCGCAGTCGCTGTCCGGCGACAGCAATCGACTCAAGCTCGAGGTCGGCAAGTTCCTGGGTACCGTTCGCGCGGCCTGACCAAAACCGCAGGGAGAGCCTTGCTCGCTGCGCAACTCTCGGAATGCAAGAGCGGCGTCGATCGCGGTGAAAACTCCGTGTTTCTACGGCAAACGTGGTTAAGGGAAGCGGAATGGTTTTGGACGAAGTTCATGGGAATTCAGCCGCTTGAGCGGCAACGTCCATGAAGGATTCCAGTCATGCATTTTCTCGGCCGCTTCCGCATCCTGAGCAAGATCCTCGGGATCGTCCTCCTGCTGTGCGGGATCGGTGCCGCGATCGCCTGGATTGGCGTCTCCGCCCTCAGCGATCTCAGCGAAAAGGCCGACGTGATGTCGACCGCGGCCAAGCGGGCCTTGCTCGCCGCGCGCGCCAACCAGAACGTCATCGCGCTGAACCGCGCTGAATTCCGCAGTGCGCTTGATCCGCGTGACGACAATCGCCTCGCCGCGCGTGATGTCATCAACGCCCAGCTCAAGCAGTATCAGGAGCGTTTCGACGAGGTCAGCCAGACCCCGGACGAGAAGGCCAAGACGCTGCTCCCGGGCGTACGCGAGGCGTTCTCGGCCTACAAGAGCCAGATGGACACGACGCTCGCGGCCGTCGATGCCGAGAAGTCGGCGAAGCTCAGCGACAGCGCAGACAAGCTGCGCGACATCGCGATGAAGAGCAGGACCGCTGCGGAGAACCTTCAAGGCAAGATCCGCGAACTCGCCGATCGGCTGAATACGCGCGTCGAGGAGAAGAGCAAGGAAGCGCGCGAGCAGTATGAATCGACGTCACGCTTTCTGATCATCCTCGCAGGCCTCGGTGTCATCATCGGCGGCGCGTTGGGCTTCATCATCGGTCAGTACGGCATCGCGCGGCCGATCCGCATGATCGTCGGTGTGCTCCAGGAGCTTGCCGCTGGCCGCTATCAGGTCGAGATCGCCGGCCTTGATCGCAAGGACGAGGTCGGCGAAGTCGCCAAGACCGCGGAAGTGTTCCGGGAGAACGGCCTTACCAAGATCCGGATGGAAGCCGAGCAGAAGGAGATGGAGCAGCGCAGCGCGGCGCAGCGTCGCCAGGACATGCTCCGGCTTGCCGATCAGTTTGAAACCGCCGTCGGCGAGGTGATCGAGACCGTGAGCTCGGCCTCGACCGAGCTCGAGGCTTCCGCGACGACGCTGACCTCGACCGCGGAACACGCGCAGCAGCTCGCCACCGTGGTCGCTTCGGCCTCTGAGGAAGCCTCCACCAACGTGCAGTCGGTGGCCTCGGCAACGGAAGAGCTGACGTCCTCGATCACCGAGATCAGCCGCCAGGTGCAGGAATCCGCGCGCGTGGCGAGCGAGGCCGTCGGCCAGGCCCGCACCACCACCGAACGTGTCAGCGAACTGTCGAAGGCGGCAACGCGGATCGGCGACGTCGTCGAGCTGATCAACACCATCGCCGGCCAGACCAACCTGCTGGCGCTCAACGCCACGATCGAGGCTGCGCGTGCAGGCGAAGCTGGCCGTGGCTTCGCCGTCGTCGCTTCCGAAGTGAAGGCGCTTGCCGAGCAGACCGCGAAGGCGACCGGCGAGATCGGTCAGCAGATTTCCGGCATCCAGTCTGCTACCCAGGAATCGGTCGGCGCCATCAAGGACATCAGCGACACCATCGAACGCCTGTCGGAGATCTCTTCGGCGATCGCGGCAGCGGTGGAGGAGCAGGGCGCGGCGACGCAGGAAATCTCCCGCAACGTGCAGCAGGCGGCGGAAGGCACCCATCAAGTGTCGTCCAACATCACCGATGTGCAGCGCGGCGCGAGCGAGACAGGCTCGGCGTCGTCGCAGGTGCTTTCGGCTGCGCAGTCGCTGTCCGGTGACAGCAACCGCCTCAAGCTCGAGGTCGGGAAGTTCCTCACCACGGTGCGCGCCGCCTGAGGGCGGCCGTCCTCACCCCATCATCCGCCGATTGCAACCGCCGCGCGAGAACGCGTGGCGGTTCGCATGCGTCCGCAGCCGATGCCGCGGTGAGAAGGTCTGCACGGTTAACCTTCCGGAAAACCGATGCAGTCATGATCTCGCAATATTCGGGTGCCGAGTCGCCCTCCCTGTATTGCGTATCGAACGTATCGGAGCACATTCAATGAGCGGCCTTTCCATTCGCCTCACCCACAAGGTCATGGCGATCGGACTCTTCGGCCTTGTCGGTCTCGTCGTCTTCGGCGCGATCTACGAGATCGGCAGCCTCTCTCAGGACGCCTCCCGCACCGTTGCCAACCGCGCCCGCGCGATCGCTGACCTCAACAAGCAGCTCACGATCGAGATGCTGGAGGCGCGCCGCAACGAGAAGAATTTTCAGCAGCGCCGCAACGAAAGCTACGCCAAGGCGCATGCCGAGCTGATGGGACCGATCAACCGCGATTTCGACGAGGTCGAGCGGTTGATGGCGGCCGGCGGCATGAGCGCGCTGTCCGACAAGACCAGGCAGGCGCATGACGGCTTCAAACGTTATGCCGAGGATTTCAAGGCGCTCGTCGTGGCCGAGACCAGACTCGGGCTGAACGAGACGCTTGGCTTGTCCGGCTCGCTCCGCGCCGCCGTGCACGACATCGAGGTGAAACTCAAGGAGATCGACGATCCCAGGACGACGAGCTGGATGCTGATGATGCGCCGGCACGAGAAGGACTTCATGCTGCGGCGCGACCCCAAATACATTGCCGAAGTGAAGAAGGCCGCGGTCGAATTCTCCAAGGCGATCGAGGTGGTCGCAGTCCCGACGGCGGTGATGAACGACATCACGGCCAAGCTCCAGAAATACCAGTCCGAGTTCGCGGCCTGGGCCGAGACCGCGCAGCAGAGCGCCGCGCTGGACGCGAGCATGATGAAGACATTCCGCGAGCTTGAGCCTTCCATGGTCGAGGTGCGGGCCGCGGTCGACGCCATGTACAGGCAGGCGGACGCCGCGGAGGCCGCAACGCGCGATGCCGTGCGCATGTGGATGATGATCGCCTTCGCGCTCACCGTCGTCGTGCTCGCCGTGGTCGGCTTCTTCCTCGGGCGCTCGATCTCGAAGGCGCTGTCTGGCATGGTCGGCGCGATGACGCGGCTGGCGCGCGGCGAGCTCTCGATTGCGGTCCCCGGCGTCGGGCGCAAGGACGAGATCGGCGAGATGGCCGGCGCGGTCGAGGTGTTCAGGACCAACATGGCGGAGGCCGAGCGGCTGCGTGCGGAGCAGGCCGAAGCTGACGCGCGCGGGCGCGAACGGCGCAAGGCGGACATGCACCGCCTCGCCGACGGGTTTGAAGGCGCCGTCGGCGAGATCATCGACACGGTGTCGTCGGCGGCAACCGAGCTCGAGGCGTCCTCCAACACGCTGACGCAGGCCGCCGAGCGCGGCAACGGGCTCGCCACGGCGGTGGCGGCGGCCTCGGAGGAGGCGTCCGCGAACGTGCAGTCGGTGTCGTCCGCGAGCGAGGAGATGACCACATCGATCTCGGAGATCAGCCGCCAGGTGCAGGAATCGGCCCGCGTCGCCGACGTCGCGGTCGAGCAGGCCCAGCGCACCAACGCGCGCGTCGCCGAGCTGACCAAGGCGGCAGGCCGCATCGGCGACGTGGTCGAGCTGATCAACACCATCGCCAGCCAGACCAATCTGCTGGCGCTGAATGCCACGATCGAGGCGGCACGTGCGGGCGAGGCCGGCAAGGGCTTTGCGGTGGTCGCGACCGAAGTGAAGGCGCTCGCCGAGCAGACCGCGAAGGCCACCGGCGAGATCAGCCAGCACATCGGAGCGATCCAGACCGCGACGCAGGATTCGGTCGGCGCGATCAAGGAGATCGGCGACACCATCGCGCGGATGTCGGAAATTTCCTCGGCCATCGCCGTAGCGGTGGAGGAACAGGGCGCCGCGACGCAGGAGATCTCCCGCAACATCCAGCATGCCGCGCACGGCACCTCGGAAGTCTCCGCCAATATCGGCAACGTCCAGCGCGGCGCAGGCGAGACCGGCGCTGCGTCGGCCCAGGTGCATTCGGCAGCACAATCGCTGTCTCAGGAGAGCAACCGGCTGAAGAGCGAGGTCGCGCGCTTCCTGGAGTCGGTCCGGGCGGCCTGAGGTCGTCAGCTGTTCTGTTCGAGCCGCGCATCGCGGTGCGCCAGTGTGGCGTCGCGCGATGTCTGCTGCGCTGCAACCAATAATTGCGGAACATATAACGGCGGCGACAGCGAATTCCGTAGTTTCACGTAGGTTCCTGTTAACGCCTGTTTGCAACTATGAGCGCAATCTTACGGGATAAAAATCAGCCAGCATTGTTGAACTGACTTCCGCCCTGTCGTCCGTCGTGACGATGGCGGCGCAGGTGATTTGCGCGTTGCTAGGTCTCATCGGGATTTGCTGTGATGTCGAAGTTGTCGATCGTGTTCAAGCTTCTGACCGTGTTGTCGGTCCTCGTGCTGTCGCTCGCCGGCGTCGGCGTGACGGCGATCGGCACCATGCAGAGTATCAATTCCCACACCGTCGAGATCGCGGAGAGCTGGCTGCCGAGCGTGCGTGCGCTCGGCTCGCTTCGCGCCGATATCAACGAGCTGCGCGTCGCGCTGCGCCTGCACCTGATGCAGGACACCGCCGAGGGCAAGGAAGCCGCCGAGAAGCGCCTCGCCTCGCTGCAGGCGCGCATCGACCAGACCCGCAAGGTCTACGAGCCGCTGATCACCTCAGCCGAGGAGCGTTCGCTCTATGAGCAGTGGAGCAAGGCGTGGGCCGAGTACCTGAACGGGGTGCAGGACGTCATGGCGCTGTCGCGCAAGGGCGTCGGTCGCTTCCCGACCGATGCCAACGAGCTGTTGCAGACCAAGGTCGCGAAGATGGCCCAGGCCGCCGACCCGCTGCTCCAGAAGGGCATCGAGATGAACAACCGGGGCGCCGAGCTGGAGACGAAGCAGGCGGCCGACAGCTACGCCACGATCTTCCGCGTGCTGGTCGGCATCATCGTGTTCTCGGTCGTGATCGCGATCGGTGCCGCCTATTATCTCGTGCGTGACGTGTCTCGCGGCATTGCCTCGATCATCCATCCGATGCAGTCGCTTGGCGAAGGCGACCTCTCCGCCGAGGTGCCGCATCGCGGCGAGAAGACCGAGATCGGCTCGATGGCGGATGCGCTCCAGATCTTCAAGGAGGCGTTGATCGCCAAGAAGGCCGCCGACGAAGTCGCTGCGGCCGACGCCGAGGCCAAGATCGAACGCGGCCGCCGCGTCGACGCCATCACCCGCAAGTTCGAGGCCATGATCGGCGAGGTCGTCGGCACCGTGTCGTCGGCCTCGACCGAGCTCGAGGCCTCCGCGACCACGCTGAGCAGCACCGCTCAGCGCGGACAGGAGCTTGCGACCGTGGTCGCTGCGGCGTCCGAGGAAGCCTCCACCAACGTCCAGGCGGTTGCGTCCGCATCGGAGGAGCTGTCGTCCTCCATCACCGAGATCAGCCGCCGCGTGCAGGATTCGGCGCGGATGGCCGCGGAGGCCGTCGAGCAGGCCACACGGACCAACGACCGCGTCAACGCGCTGTCGCAGGCGGCATCCCGAATCGGCGACGTGGTCGAGCTGATCAACACCATCGCCGGCCAGACCAACCTGCTGGCGCTCAACGCCACCATCGAGGCGGCGCGTGCCGGTGAAGCCGGCCGCGGCTTCGCGGTCGTCGCCTCCGAGGTCAAGGCGCTGGCCGAGCAGACCGCGAAAGCGACCGGCGAGATCGGGGCGCAGGTCTCCGGGATCCAGTCCGCGACGCAGGAATCCGTCAGCGCCATCCAGGAGATCGGCGGCACCATCGAGCGGCTGTCCGAGGTGGCGGCGGCCATCGCAGCCGCCGTCGAGGAACAGGGCGCGGCCACGCAGGAGATCTCGCGCAACGTGCAGCAGGCTTCGGTCGGCACGCAGGAGGTCTCGATGAACATCACGGACGTTCAGCGCGGTGCGATCGAGACCGGCTCGGCGTCGACGGAGGTGCTGTCGGCGGCGAAATCGCTGGCGACCGACAGCACGCGGCTCAAAGTCGAGGTCGCGCAGTTCCTGGAGTCGGTCCGCGCGGCTTGATCCTCAAGTGCTCGCCTGCGGAGCCGGCGGCGGTGCTATCTGCCGCCGGAACAGGATGCGCTGGTAGAGCCACCCGATCGCGACCAGCACGATGCCGAGGCACATGAACGACAGCGCGCGGTAGACGCCTGTCAGCGTCGACATGTCGATCACGAAGGCCTTCAGGATCGTCAGCGCGATCACCGCGGCCGACGCCAGCCGTGCCCGCTCGGAGTTGACGAGAATGCCGACGCCGAGCAGCACCACGCCGAAGCCGAGCCAGCCGATCGAATAGGTGTATTGCTCCGCGCCCGTGGTGGCGCCGTAGAGCAGGACCGGGCCGTGATAGAAGCGGCGGATCTCCAGCGTCAAATAGGTGAGCGCGAACACCAGCGCAGCGCCGGCAATCGTGTTCGCATAGGCGACGGGGCGATGTCCGGCCACCGCATAGGACAGCAGCAGCATCAGCACCGCCGGGAGAGCGTAGCCGAGCAGCAGCAGGTTGAAGACGAGACCGCCGACATCGACGCTGGAGAGCAGCCACGGATTCTCCAGGATCAGCAGGCCGAACACGCTGATGAGCCCGGCGATCGCGGTGAGCGCGATCGCGCCGACGTTGTGAACGATGCTGTGGCTCCTCAGCCGCAGCCGCTCCAGCCCGATCGCCATGGCGAGCGCGACGCAGACTTGCAGGGCAAATTCGAGCAGCGAGGGCGGCGACGTCATGCGGCCGCCGGTGGCGAGATGCCGGATCTCCATGAAGGCGAGCAGCGCGGTGAACAGGATCGCGGCGGCCTCCACGATGCGCAGCGGCGGATCGTCGCCGCGGCGGCGCAGGAAGATGCTCGCGCCCCAGAACGAGGCCGCCGGCAGGCCGTAGCCCCACAATAGCCAGTTGAAGATCGGCGTGGTGCCGACGGCATCGCCGACGATGCGCGGATCATAGCCGATGCGCGCGGTCACGATCGCGGCAAAGATGGCGGCGAGCCGGCGCAGGACCGGGATCGGCCGCGGCAGCGAGATCCAGGCCGTGCCGAGCGACATCAGCGCCAGCGCGATGGTGAGCCAGCCCTTTTCGAGGGCGAAGGTCAGCGCCAGCGCCAGCGCGCCGAGCGTGCCGGTCGCGAACAGCGCGACGGAGGTCGCAGTACCCGGCCGATCTTCGCGGCGCGCCAGCGCTTCGGTCGCAGCGCCAAAGGCGGCGGCGAGCAGCACCGCGAGGATCGCGAACGGGATCGAGCGGTCGAGATGGGCGATGCGCGCGTAGAGCGCAACGAGGATCGCGATCGGCGTCGCAACGGCTGCCGCCGACCACACCACCGGAATGACCGCCGAGCTCGAGCGGCCCTGCGCGAGGAAGCCCGCGATGCCGAAGCCGGCAGCGAAGATTGCGGCCATCACCAGATGCAGCGTCACCGAGCTGTCGGTGGCGACCGGTCCAACGCCGGGCATCGGGCCGCCCGGCAGCACCAGCATGTCGGGATTGGCGCGCACCGCCCATTCGGCGAACACGATGAAGACGGTCGCTGCGGCCGCGCCCAGCGCGCCGGTCGCCGCCGGCGCGCGCCAGGCGACGAGTAGCGTCGCACCAACGAGAAGCGTGAAGGCGATCAGCGCAAGGTCCGCATGCGCGCTCGACAGCACGATCAGCATCGCGCCGAACAAATAGGCGCCAAGCGAGCTCGACGACACCGGCTCGATCTCGCCGTCCTCGATGGTCGGGCCGAACATGAAGCCGCAGACCACGAGCAGAGCGGCGAGCACGAAGCCCGCGATTGCATGGAAGGTGTGCGGCGCGACCTGCAGCTCGCTGGTATCGAGACCCGGGAAGATCCAGAGCACGGCGAAGGCGATGGTGGTCACCGCGAGCCAGCGCCACAGCCGGATGCGCGCGAGGCCGAAGCTCGCGGCGGTGACGATCGCAAGATAAATATAGAGCGCCCAATAATCCGGCTTGCCGCTGGAGACGAGGATTGGCGTCACGAACGCGCCGACCACGCCGAGGCCCGCGAGTGCGGGCCCATGCAACAGTGCCGCGGCGAGCGTGCCCATCGCGACGATGCCGAGCAGCACGAAAGCGGTGGCGGGCACGAGGAAGCCATAGAGCGCATAGGCCGCGTAGATGGTCGCGAACGCCACGGCCGTTCCAGCCGCGGTGAGGATCGCGGGGATGTTGGCGATCGGCAGCGCCGCGATGTTGGAGATGCTCTCCTTGCGCCGCGACCATTCGCCGGCGCCCAGCAGCGCGGCTGCGAACAGCCCGCCGAGGAACACGCGCACGCCGGGGCCGACGAGACCTGCCTCGATCGAATAGCGCACCATGAAGAAGCCGCCGAGCGCGAGCGCAAGGCCGCCGATCCAGACCACCCAGCGCGTGCCGAGCCGCTCCTCGAAGCCAGGCTCTCTAATATCAGGCGCCGGCGCGGGCAAAGGCGGCGGTGCGTAGGCCTCGGTGCTCGCCGCAAGCGGCGGCGGTGCATCGGCTTCGGTGCTCGCTGCGAGCGGCCGCGGTGAAACCTCTTCGGTGACGAGCGGAGGCGGTGCTGCCTCGGCTTCGGGCGCGAGCGGCGGCGGCTCGGCGGCCGTCGTCGCGGGCGCCTCGGCCTGCACCTGCGTGGGCATCAGCGGCGGTGGCTGCACCTGCCGCTGCGCGTAAAACATCTCTTCGAGCGAGGCCAGCCGGCGCCGCAGCTCGGCCGCCTGGCTGGAGGCCTTGATCGCGATCAGGACAGCGATGATCGCAATGATCAGCGCAAAGACGTCAAACGGGCCGTCGAACATGAAGCCTCCAGGCAACCGGCGGGCAGGGGCCGGTCACGCAAATCCTAGGATCTAGCGCCGGGAGCGTACGCGCAAGCCCGGCGCGGGTCGTTCCTGGAGCACGTCGCGGCGGAAGCGGTAGAGCGCCGCCGGCCGTCCGCCGGTCTGTGTCGACATCACCCCGGTCGGTTCGACCAGGGCTTCGGTTTCGACCAGGCGGCGGAAATTTTGCTTGTGCAGGTGCCGGCCGGAGATCGCCTCCACCGTGTACTGCAGTTCAGTGAGTGTGAACTCCGCGGTCAAAAGTTCAAAGACCACAGGACGATACTTCAGTTTTGCGCGCAGCCGCGCGATCGCGGTTGCGAGAATCCGGCGGTGATCGAATCGCATCGAGGTGCCGAGCGTGGGAAGCTGCTTGCGCGCCAATGCCGCAGGGCGGCCGTCGCGCCGCGCCTCCTCGATCAGCCCGGCCTCGTACAAGAGCTCGTAGCGGTCGAGCACGCGCTCCTCGTCCCAGGGCGCGCCGTCGAGACCGAAATAGAACCGCACGCGATCCCGGCGCGGCAGAGCGCGTGTGGTCTCCGGCGTCTCCTCCTCGGCCCATAGCGTCAGCGCCGGAATGATGTCACGGGCGATGATCGCGGGCGGCTCCTCGCGCCAGTCTTCCCAGGGGAGGAAGCGATACCACGGTTCGAAGCTCGCGCCTGTTGCTGCGAGTTCGCCGCCCACCGCGCGCGTCAGCGCGAGATAGCCGATCGACACCATATGCGCACCGGTGTCGCCGGCCTCGGCGTGACGGCCACGATCGCCGAACGTGTAGAGCTGTTCGACATAGCCGAGCCGCAAGCCCGCCTGCGCCTCGACCCAGGCGCGCAGGCCGATCTCGAACGTGCGATGGCTCGGCGCATCGAACGGCCCGAACGGCAGGCCCGCCAGCCCATCACTGCTGTGCGCGGTGAGGATCAGCGGCTCATGATCCTCGATCGCGACGATCGCCGCGGTCAGGCCGATCTCGATCGGCGTCAGCTGCGTGTCGCTCATGCGGCTGATGTCGCAGTTGTCATTCGAGCTCGATCACGAAGGGGCGGCCTTCCACCATCATGGCGCCCGGGCCCATCTCGTCGAGCGCGCGCAGCATGCGGCCGTTGCGCCCAAGCGCGCGGTCGGCAAGGCCGACGATGCGGCGGTTCGGCGAGGCTATCGGCGAGGCCGCGCGGATCTTCTTGGCGATCTCGATCTCGTCGCGATCCGGATTGAGGGCGCAGACGGCCGCGAATGCGCTCGCGGTGGAGCGGCTGATGCCGGCATAGCAATGCACCACCAGCGGCGCGCTGCGGTCCCAGCCGCGCACGAAATTCAGCACCTGGTCGATATGAGCTTCGGATGGTGCGGTGAAGCCGTCCATCTCCTCGGTGATGTCGTCCATCGACACTTTGAGATGGTTGGCCGGCAGCACCGACACCGGACGTGCCACCTGCTCGACATTGGCCATGACGGTCAGCACATGGCTGGCCCTGGTGAGGCGGACGGTTTCGGGAAGGGCGGCGAGGGAACAGACGTGGATCATGGCGGACCTTTTTGCCGCTGATTATAGCGAGCGCTCGTAGGGTGGGCAAAGGCGCATCGCGCCGTGCCCACGGTTTCGCACCGCGCACATTGCGGCTAGTTTGGTGGGCGCGCTTCGCTTTGCCCACCCTACGAAGGGATGATGCTAGGCGAACACCGCGTTGAACCGCTCAAGAAACTGCTTCTCGGCCCGCGCCGCGGTCCAGGGCGTGAGGTAGTCGCGGCGGACGCTGTCGGAGAGGCCGGGGTCCCTGCCGAACAGGCGCTTCGCCTCGCTTTCGCTGAAGCCGGCAAGCTCGGTTGCCTCCAGATAGGCCGCACCGCGATCGGCGGCCTTGATGGCTTGCGTGATCTCCTCGGGCAGCGCCGGCGGCAGGCCGAAGCGGATGTGGATGGCGCCGAGCAGGCGCTTCTCGACCGCCTTGTAGTGGCCGTCGAGCACGGCCTTGAACGGCGAGATCATGTCGCCGATCACGTATTCGGGCGCATCGTGCAGCAGGGCGGCGAGCCGCATGCGCTCGTCGACGCGCGGCATCTCGTGCCGCATCACGGTCTCCACCAGAAGCGTGTGCTGCGCGACCGAGAAGATGTGCGCGCCGGTGGTCTGCCCGTTCCAGCGCGCCACGCGCGCCAGCCCATGCGCGATGTCGGCGATCTCGACATCGAGCGGAGAGGGATCGAGCAGATCGAGCCGGCGGCCCGACAGCATGCGCTGCCAGGCGCGGGATGCCACGTCGCGTGCCGTTTTCTTCGCGGTCATTTGGCCTTGAGGCGCGGCTTGCGCTGCGTCTTGCCGCAGCTCGCGTGACAATGGCAGTCGACGAGATGGTCGTTGACCATGCCGGTCGCCTCCATGAAGGCGTAGACGATGGTCGGGCCGACGAATTTGAAACCGCGCGAGGACAGTTCCTTGGAGATCTGCATCGACAGCGGCGTCGAGGCCGGCACGCTCGCAGTGGTCTTGTAATTGTTGACCTTGGGCCGTCCGTCCATGAAGTCCCACAACAGCTTCGAGAAGCCCGGGCCCTTCGCCATGATGTCGAGATACGATTTCGCGCTCAGGATCGCGCCGTCGATCTTGGCGCGGTTGCGCACGATGCCGGCATCGTTCATCAGCGCGTGCACCTTCTTGTCGTTGTAGCGCGCGATCTTCTCCGGCTGAAAATCATCGAAGGCTTTGCGGAAATTGTCGCGCTTGCGCAGGATCGTGATCCAGGAGAGGCCGGCCTGGAAGCCGTCGAGGATCAGCTTTTCATACAGCGCACGGTCGTCATATTCCGGCACGCCCCATTCGGTGTCGTGATAGGCGACATAGAGCGGGTCTTCGCCGGGCCAGGGGCAGCGGGTCTTTCCGTCGGGATGCAGGCGGGGGGCTCGGCTCATGCGATGGGCTGCTTCAGGGGAATGCGGACGACGTCGGGTTCGGCGAGCCTCACGGCGAGGCCGCCGGCGGTGAGCGGCTGGCCGGCATCGAGCGCGTCCGCAACGCGGTCGATACGCACCAGCGCGATGCCTTTGCCTTGCGCGGACGAGCCCATCGTGCCGACCGGCTTGTCACCGGCCATAACACTGACGCCGGCCTCCGGCGAGAGGTCATCGAGCAGCACCTTGACGCTGCGGGTGCGCGCGGTGCCGCGATGCTGCATGCGCGAGACGACCTCCTGGCCGACATAGCAGCCCTTGTCGAAATCGACGCCGGCAAGGCGGTCCATGTTGGTCTCGTGCGGGAATGCATCGCTGTACATGAAATCGAGTCCGCCGCGCGGCACGCCGAGCGCGATACGATGCGCCTCGTATTCGGCGGCATCGACCAGCTCGGCGCCGATGAGGTCGGACAGCTTCTGCTTGAGGTCTTCGGGGATCAGGATGCGAGTGCCGAGCGCATCATTGCGCGGATCGGTGAACGCGAGGTCCGGCTGCGCCGCAAGCTGGCCGTCCCAGGCCGCGAGCACGCCGAGATCGAGGTTTTCCACCGTGACCTTGGCGCGCAGCTTGTAGAATTTCAGCTTGGTGGCGAGGCCCTCGGCCAGCGCCTTCGGACAGTCGATCAGGAACCCGCCGCCATGGCCTGCGGGCACCTCTGTGATCAGGAAATCCACGATGATCTTGCCCTGCGGCGTCAGCAGCGCACCGAATCGCCCCAGGCCCGGCTTCAGCCTGTCGAGATCGGTCGTGATCAGGCCGTTGAGGAAGTTGCGCGCGTCCTCGCCCGCGACCTTGACCACGCTCCGGTCGGGAAGAAACGCTGATTTCATGTGAAAATCTCTTGCGACATGTTGCTCCGGAACGTAAGCCCGCAAGGCATAAACGACAAGACCTCAAGCCCCGCGCTTGGGGACGAGAGAGGCCTTCAGCCATGACCCAGCGCTTCGATGTGATCCTCAAAGGCGGCACCGTCGTCAACCAGGACGGCGAGGGTGTTCGCGATATCGGCATCACCAACGGCCGCATCGCGGAGCTGGGCCCGCTGTCGCAGGCCTCCGCCGCGGAGGTGATCAACTGCAAGGGCCTCCACATCCTGCCCGGCGTGATGGACACCCAGGTGCATTTCCGCGAGCCCGGGCTGGAGCAGAAGGAAGACCTCGAGACAGGTTCGCGCAGCGCCGTGATGGGCGGCGTCACCGCCGTGTTCGAGATGCCGAATACGTCGCCATTGACCGTGACGGAGGCCACCTTCACCGACAAGGTGAAGCGTGCCCATCATCGCATGCACTGCGATTTCGCCTTCTTCATCGGCGGCACCCGCGAGAACGTGCAGGACCTGCCGGTGCTGGAGCGCGCGCCCGGCTGCGCGGGCGTCAAGGTGTTCATCGGCTCGTCGACCGGCGCGCTGCTGGTGGAGGACGACGAGAGCCTGCGCCGCATCTTCCAGGTGATCCGCCGCCGCGCCGCCTTCCACGCCGAAGACGAATACCGCCTCAACGACCGCAAGTCGCTGCGCATCGAGGGCGATCCGCGTTCGCATCCGGTCTGGCGCGACGAGACCGCGGCGTTGATGGCGACGCAGCGGCTGGTCAAGCTCGCGCACGAGACCGGCAAGCGCATCCACGTGCTGCACATCTCGACCAAGGAAGAGATCGAGTTCCTGCGCGACCACAAGGATGTCGCGTCCTGCGAGGCGACGCCGCATCATCTGACGCTGGTCGCGCCCGAATGCTACGAGCGGCTCGGCACGCTGGCGCAGATGAACCCGCCGGTGCGCGGGGCCGATCACCGCGCCGGCATCTGGCGCGGCATCGAGCAGGGCATCATCGACGTGCTCGGCTCCGACCATGCCCCGCATACGCTGGAAGAGAAGTCGAAGACCTATCCAGCATCGCCCTCCGGCATGACCGGGGTGCAAACGCTGGTGCCGCTCATGCTCGACCACGTCAACGCCGGCCGCCTGTCGCTGGCGCGCTTCGTCGATCTCACCAGCGCCGGCCCCGCGCGTCTCTACAACATGGCCTGCAAGGGCCGCATTGCCGCGGGCTACGACGCCGACTTCACGGTCGTCGATCTCAAGCGCAGCGAAACCATCACCAACAAATGGGTGGCGTCCAAAGCCGGCTGGACCCCCTATGACGGCGTCCGCGTCACCGGCTGGCCCGTCGGCACCTTCATCCGCGGCCGCCGCGTGATGTGGCAGGGCGAGATCGTGACACCGTCGCAGGGCGAGCCGGTGCGGTTTCTGGAGACGCTGAAGCAGTAAGGGGCAGGGCTGCGCCGTTCACTCCGGTGTCATGCCCCGCGGAGGCGGGGCATCCAGTACGCCGCGGCTTTTCGGTTCGATCGCCGCCGCCTCTGGAATACTGGATTGCCCGCTTTCGCGGGCAATGACAGAGTGCCAGGAAGCGCAAGCTCAAATTGGGAGAGAGCAATGTCCCAACCGACACCCCTCATCACCACCGCGCAACTCGCCGCGATACTCGGTGATCCCAACCTCCGCCTCTACGACTGCACGACCTACAACGAGCCGGTGCCGCCGGGCAGCGATGTGCCCTATCGCGCGGTGCCCGGCGACAAGACGTTCGCGGCCGGCCACATCCCCGGCGCGGACTTTCTCGACCTGCAAGGCGAGTTCTCCGACACCTCCGCGCAACAGCTCTTCATGATGGCTGGCGTGCCCCAGCTAGAGGCCGCCTTCGGTCGCCACGGCGCTGACGCATCCAAGACCATCGTGCTCTACAGCATCGGCACCATGATGTGGTCGACGCGATTCTGGTGGATGCTGCGCTCGCTCGGTGTCGATGCACAGGTGCTCGACGGCGGTTTTGACAAATGGAAGGACGAGGGGCACCCGGTCGAGACGGGCGCGCCGAAGGGCTATCCCGCCACAACCTTCAAGGCCGCGCCGCGCGCGGGCTTCTTCGTCGACAGGAACACTGTGAAGGCGCGGATCGGCGATCCCTCGACCGTGATCGTCAACGCGCTCGGGCCGCTATTTCATCAAGGCCTCGAGCCGAGCCGCTACGGCCGGCCCGGCCGCGTGCCCGGTAGCGTCAACGTGCCGGCGGCCACGCTCGCCAAGGCCGACAAGACACTGACGACGCTTGCCGACGCCGAAGCGAAGTTCGCGGCCCAGGGCGTTACGCGCGACAAGAATGTGATCTGCTATTGCGGCGGCGGCATCTCGGCGACGATCGACCTGCTCATGCTGACACAGCTCGGCTACGACAAGCTGACGCTGTACGATGCCTCCATGGGCGAATGGGCGAGGGATCCGGCACTGCCGATCGAGACGGACTAGGGGGCACTCTTACCCTCCCCCTCCGGGGGAGGATAAGGAAAAAAGTCGGGAACCTTTTCGCCGCCCCCGCATCCAATGTCCGAGAGCAACGGAAACAAGCAGGTGACCACCATGCAGCGGATCGCAGCCGGCCTGTCCGCCGGCGCCAGAGCATCGGAAGCCGAACTGGTCGATCGCGCGCGGGGCCGTGACGAGGCCGCGTTGCGCGAGATCATGCAGGCCAACAACCGCAGGCTCTACCGTCTAGCGCGCGGTATCCTGCGCAGCGACAGCGAAGCTGAGGACGTGGTGCAGGAAACCTATGTCCGGGCCTTTACCCATCTGGACGACTTTCGCGGCGAGTCCGGGCTGTCGACCTGGCTGTCGCGCATTGCCATCAACGAGGCGCTTGGCCGGGCGCGAAGCCGCAAGCCGCATGTCGAGCTCAGCGCTCTGCCGGAAGAGGCGCTCGACGCGCAGATCATAAAATTTCCCGTTTCTCCCGCAGGCGATCCGGAAAGGACCATGGCCCAACGTGAAATCCAGCGCGTCGTCGAACGCGCAATCGACGAACTGCCGGATGTGTTCCGCATGGTCTTCGTCGCGCGCGTCATGGAGGGAATGAACATCGAGGAGACCGCCGATCTGCTCGGCGTCAAGCCCGAGACCGTGAAGACGCGGCTGCACCGTGCGCGCACCATGCTGCGCGAGAACGTCGAGAAGGAGATCGGTCCGGTTATGATGGATGCGTTCCCGTTTGCCGGGTGGCGCTGCGAGCGGCTGACCGTATCGGTGCTGAAGCGGCTCGGCAGCGGCGGCTGAAGTTTTTCGGGAACGTTTGCGCGAAAATCCCATCCAATGCCTGTGAAGCAACGCCGGCAAACCGTCCGGCAGCACAGGAGTTTCAAACATGTTTACCCGATGGAGCACGGCGATCGCCGCGGCAATTCTGTTGTCGAGCCCAGCGCTGCTGCAAGGCGCGAGCGCAGCCGACAAGCCCACCGATCCGCAGATCGCTCACATCGCCTACACCGCGGGCGTGATCGACATCAACGCGGCCAAGCAGGCGCAGAAAAAGGCCAAGAACAAGGACGTCAAGGCGTTTGCCGAGGACATGCTGCGCGACCACGAGGCGGTCAACAAGCAGGCGCTGGCGCTGGTCAAGAAGCTGAACGTTACGCCTGAAGACAACGATACCAGCAAGGCGCTGTCGAAGCAGGCGAGCGACAAGCTGGCGGAGCTCGACAAGCTGAGCGGCGCGGCCTTCGACAAGGCCTATGTCGCGAACGAGGTCGCCTACCACAAGGCGGTCAACGGCGCGCTGGAAACCCAGCTCATCCCGTCCGCCGGCAATGCCGAGCTCAAGAGCCTGTTGCAGACCGGCCTGAAGATTTTTCAGGGCCATCAGCAGCACGCCGAGCATGTCGCGGCCGAGCTGAAATAGGGGGGTGGCATGAAGCCGGGACACCTCGCTTCGATCGCGCTTGCGGTCGTCTTGCTGTCGATCGTCGTCCCGGCGCGCGCCGCGACCATTCAGATCACAATGGACAATCTCGTGGTTTCACCGGCCGAAACGTCCGCGAAGGTCGGCGATACCATCGAATGGATCAACAAGGACGTGTTCGCGCACACCGCCACGGCGAAGAGCGGCGATTTCGACGTGATGCTGCCACCGAAGAAGTCGGCAACGTTTGTTCTGAAGAAGGCGGGAACAGTCGATTATTACTGCCGCTATCATCCCAACATGAAAGCGACGCTCAAGGTCGCGCCGTGAGGGAGGAGGGAGTGCATTCCCGATCGTAGTGGGAATATCTCCCGGTCATCGCGAGACTAATGCTTGTCCGGGGGAGGCGGCTTCCGTGCGATAAACGCGGCAGACTTCGCGAACCTGTTCGCCAGAGCCCGTTCGCCAGGTCATTCATCCGTAGACTGGCCCCGCCCGTGTGGCGGGGTCATTTTTCGCAAGAAGCTTACTGCCTTGCGAGAGTGACCGAGAATTCGCCGTTGCGGATGCGGCCCGGAAAGCCCTCGACGAATTTCGCCACCGCATCCTCGCCGTAGGTGCCGACGAGCTCGGCGAATGCCGCAAACAGGCTCGCCTGCGCCAGGCAGTCACCGTCGACGCCATCATGGCGCGCTTCGGCCCAGGCCTCGTTGAGATAGCTCAGCGCGGCCTGTTTCTGCTCGTGATCGGGCAGCGGCGCGCGGGCGGGGGCGTAGGACACTGAATGGCTCATGAAACTCGATCAGGGCTGGGGCGCGATCCACGGCGATGCGCTGTACGAAAGGTGTAGCACGCGTATTAACGCCCGCTAGGCCACATCTTTAGGAACGGTTAACGGCTGTGAACAAAGTCGATGACAGGGTTCCGGATGCGCGTTCGAAGGTTCGACCCTCATGGTGAGGAGGCGCGTTAGCGCCGTCTCGAACCATAGAGGCCGTGCTGCGGCAGCGGGGCCTTGCATCCTTCGAGACGCGCGCGAAGAGCGCGCTCCTCAGGATGAGGAGATGCGCTCAGTTTGCGTAACGCGCCGTGAGATCCCGCGAGATCTTCGAGCCTTCCTCGATATAGCGCCGGATCGCCACCGTCGCGGCCGGCGTGCAGCTCCGATAGGTCTGCTGGAAGCCGTTATAGCCGCGGTTGAAGCCGGCGATCATGCGGGTGCGGCGCTCGCCCGAGGGGGTTTCGGCATCGATCAGCGCCTGCATCTCGCTGCGCCATTTGTTGCCCTCGTTGGACCCGCAGATGCCGCGCAGATAGTGCAGGCCGCCCAAAATCTCCGCCAGACGCTGCAAATCGGCGTCAAACGGCGCCGCCACGTCCTGGGCCCTCGTGGGCACGGAGGCGCAGGCGAGAATCAGGGCAAAAATGGCCAGAAATCGCGTGGACATCGGCGGGGTGTATGCCCCCTTGGGGCGGATGACGCAAGACGGGGCAGTCAGGGCCCGATCAGCCGGGCGGCCGACAGGATGACCTCCTCCAGCCCCCCGGTCAGCTTGAGGTCGCCGAGGCTCGCCAGGGCGTCGGGCGCGATCCAGCGGTAATCGTCGAGCTCCTCGTTGAGAGCCGGCTCCTTGGCCACCCAGCGGGCGGCAAAGGACATGATCAGGTAGTGGCCGGCGCCGGGGGCGGTCGGCAGCACCTCGCGCCAGCCGGCGAGGCCAATGATCTCGATGGCGAGCCCGGTCTCCTCGTCGACCTCGCGCGCCAGCGCCTGGTGCAGCGATTCGCCGAACTCGACCCGGCCGCCCGGCAGCGAATAGAACCCCTTGGCGGGCGAGCGGGCGCGGCGGGTCAGAAGCACCTTGCCGTCGCGGAAGATGGCGGCGCTGACCGCGATCTGGGGGTGGGTGGGCTGGATGACCGCAGACATATCTTCAACAACCCTTCAACAGCCCTTGGCTCAATTCGCCATGATGGTGTCGACGTCGGCTTCCGCGCCGCCATTGATGATGCCGCCGCAGGCCGCGATCAGCGGCTTGACCCAGAGCGTGGCCTGCTCGGCGAGGCGGACGCGCGTCGTGTCCTTCTCGACCTCGCGCATGGCCGAGCCGACCGCGGTCAGGATCGAGGTCATGGTATCAGTGATGTGGTCGAACTGGGCGCGCACGTTCGGATCGGCCTTCTCATAGGCTTCGATGGCCAGATCCCGTGCCTTGAAATTTGACGCGGTGAAATGCTCGGCATAGGACAGCGGCGACCAGGTCAAAAAATCTTCGGCGCATTCCGGCATGTCCGGGACCATTTCCAGGAGCATCACGGCTTCATTGAAATGGTTGAGATAGTCGGTGGCAAGCCCGGTTCGCGGGTTGATGTTGGCCACGCGCAGCCGCTCGGCCCAGGCGGCGGCCTCGGGGCCCGTCTGTACATGCGTCCGCGCGGGTTGGGAGGCCTTTGAGCTCATCTGCCGCAGTGTTAGCGTTCGGGGTTAAAACGACCTGAACGGACCCTATATAGATAGCCAAGGATGTGTGGACGCTTCGTCATAACTTCGGCCCCCGCGGCTTTGCGGCAACTGTTCGGCTATGTCGAGCAGCCGAATTTCCCGCCACGGTACAACGTCGCGCCGACACAACCGATTCCGGTCGTGCTGCTCGAGAACGGCGCGCGCCATTTCCGCTTGATGCGCTGGGGATTGTTGCCGAGCTGGGTCAAGGATCCCAAGGGATTTACGCTCCTGATCAACGCGCGCTCCGAGACGGTGCTGGAAAAGCCTGCCTTCAAGAACGCGATTCGGAGGCGCCGCGGCCTGATCCCGGCCGACGGCTATTATGAATGGAAGGCGGAGGCCGGCCCCAAGCAGCCCTTCTTCATCCACCGCGCCGATGGCGAGCCGCTCGGCTTTGCTGCGGTATTCGAGACCTGGGTCGGGCCGAACGGTGAGGAGCTCGACACCGTCGCGATCGTCACGGCGGCGGCGGGCGAGGATCTCGCCGCCCTGCATGACCGCGTGCCCGTCACCATCAGCCCGCGCGATTTCGAGCGCTGGCTCGACAGCCGCAGCGACGATGTCGACGCCGTGTTGCCGCTGATGTCCGCCCCGCGCATCGGCGAATTCGCCTGGCACCCGGTCTCCACCCGCGTCAACCGCGTCGCCAATGACGACGATCAGCTCGTGTTGCCGATCAGTGCGGAGGAGATGGAGGCGGAAGCTGAGGCGGCGAAACCGAAGAAGGCGGCCCGGAAGGTTGCTGCTAGCTCGTCAGATGACGGGCAGGGGTCGTTGTTTTAGGCGGCAGTGCCGTAGGGTGGGCAAAGCGAAGCGTGCCCACCATCGTGTTTCAAGCAAGTGGATAGATGGTGGGCACGGAGCGTTGCGCCTTTGCCCACTCTACGCAATCTACACGACCGCTTTGGCTCTGAGCGCCGCGATCTCCGCTGCATCAAATCCCAGCTCGCCCAGCACAGCATCCGTATCCGCACCCAGTTCCGGCGCCATCCGGTCCAGCCGGCCGCCGCCATGGGCGAGCTTGAAGCCGCTGCCGGCAAAGCGCAGGCGGCCGTAGGGCGTGTCGAGCTCCTGGATCGCGCCGCGCGCCTTGATTTGCGGATGATCGATGACCTCCTCGACCTTCCAGATGCTGGCGCAGGGCGCGCCGGCATCTTCCAGGATTGTCTCCCACTCGCGCGCAGGCCTGGCCGCCAGCGCCTCCTCGATGATGGCGCGCAATGCGCTCTCGTTCTCGTTGCGCGCGAACCAGTCGGCGAAGCGCGGGTCTGACAGCGTGTCCTCGCGGCCGAGCGCGGACATCAGCGCGCGGTACTGCTTCTCGTTGTTGACGGCGAGCAGGATGTGGCCGTCGCCGCATCTGAACAGATTTGCCGTGGTCCTGCGGCTGACGGCCTGGTTGCCCGACAGCTGCTGGCGATGGCCGGCGACCGACCAGTCCGCGATCTGCCCCGAGAGAAACGCCATCGTCGCCTCAAGCATCGAGACGTCAATGAGCTGTCCCTTGCCGGTGCGGTCGCGCTGGTACAGCGCGCTCGACACGCCGAACGCCGCGGTCGCGCCCGACAGCACGTCGCACACCGCAAAGCCCGCGCGCGTCGGCCCCGTCTCGGGATGCCCCGTGATCGCCATGATGCCCGACAGCGCCTGCATCTTGCCGTCATAGCCGGGCCGCAGGCGGTCCGGGCCGGTCTGGCCGAAGCCGGACACGGCGCAATAGATCAGTTTTGGATTGATCGCCGACAGCGCCTCGTAGCCGATCCCGAGCTTGTCCATCACGCCCGGGCGAAAATTCTCCATGACGACGTCGACTTGCGCCACGAGCTTCTTCACGATCGCGATGGCGTCGGGCTTTTGCAGATCGAGCGTCAGGCTGCGCTTGTTGCCGTTGATGGCCTGGAACGCCGGCGCCAGCCCGCGCTCGGCCCATTCGCGGCTGAGCGGCGTGCGGCGCATGTCCTCGCCATCACGCCGTTCGACCTTGATCACGTCGGCCCCCAGCAGCGCGAGCTGGTAGCTCGCATAGGGGCCGGCCAGCACTTGCGTGAAGTCCAGGATCTTTACGCCCTCGAACGGTCGCGTCACGTCGCTCTCCCCATTGTTTGTTGTTGTCGGAGGACGTCAGGCGGCGCGGTTGCCGCGCGCGATCTCCTTCTGCTTGTCGAATTCGGCGCGGCGGCGCGCCAGCTCCTCAGGCGAGAGCTGTGCGACGTTGTTGTAGTCGAGCTTCCAGGAGGCGTCCTCGCTCCAGCGCAGCGGCGACTGCATCGTGGTCTGCGGGCCGCTCGCGGTCTCCAGCAGTTTCAGCGCGAGCTCCAGCGTCTGCGCCTGCGAGGCGACGTCGTGCGGCTTGCCGGCCGAATTGCCGAGCGGGAAGTCCGAGAACAAGAAGCGCGGCACGGCGGCATGCTCGATGATGTCCTTGGCACAGCCCATCACCACGGTCGGAATGCCGTTGGCCTCGAGATGCCGCGCCACCAGTGCGGTGGTCTGGTGGCAGACCGGGCAGTTCGGCACCAGCACGGCGACATCCACCTTGTCGGCGAGGCAGCGCGCCAGGATCTCCGGCGCGTCGGTGTCGAGCGTGACGCGATGGCTCCGGTTGGTCGGCGCACCGAAGAAACGCTGGCTCACCTCGCCGATGCGGCCTGCGGCAGATGCTTTCAAAAGCTGCGGCAGCGGAAACCAGGTGCCGTTGTCGGTCGCCGTGGTGTGCTTGCGGTCGTAGCCGATGTGCGAGATGCGCAGATCGTGCTGCTTCGAGGTGTCACCGTCATAGACCTGGTAGAATTTGGCGCCGCCATTATACGCCGCGCCCGGCCCCTGGTCGCCCTTGGTGGGATCGTAAGGCGCGGCCGTCGTGATGATCGTCACGCGCGATTTTGCCAACGGTTTCTTCAGCGGCTGGAACGGCGCCTCCGTGTAATGCGCCCAGCGATACGGCGTGGTGTAGCCGATCGCGGTGTAATATTCGCGCGTGCGCTGCATATAGGGGACGGGGGAGTCATAGTCGGGCGCAAAGCCGAATTCGTCGTCGCGCGAAGCGGACATGGGGCGCGTCTCCTGGTTCTTGGTTGGGACCAGACTAGAGATAGTTTTGGTGTTGCTCAACCGGGGCGGGGCGGCGCAGGGCAGAATTGCAGTAGACGATGAAGCCGCGTGCCAGGTGCTTCTTACCCTCCCCTGGAGGGGGAGGGTCGATCGCGCGAAGCGCGAGCGGGGTGGGGTGATCTCTCCACTCGGGCACTGTTGGACGCGGAGGGACCGTCACCCCACCCCGTCTCACATTTCGCTGCGCTCAATGCGAGCCGACCCTCCCCCTCCAGGGGAGGGTAAGCGACGCCAGCGTCACCTACCGAAAAATATGCAGCGCTGCGTATTGCAGCAGCATGATCGCCTTGGCGTCGATGATGCGGCCATCCACGATCATCGCCAGGGCCTCGTCGATGCCGAGCTCGAGCACCTCGATGTCCTCGCCTTCATGCTCGAGGCCGCCGCCGTCGCTGACCCGCATCTCCGGCTCGTATTCGGCGACGAAGAAATGCAGCTTCTCGGTGATGGCGCCGGGGCTCATGAAGGCCTCGAACACCTTGTGGACGTGGTGCAGGCGATAGCCGGTCTCTTCCTCGGCCTCGGCGCGGATGCGCACCTCGGGGGAGGCATCGTCCAGCACGCCGGCGGCGGCTTCGATCAGGAGATCGTCGTAGCCGCGGATAAAGGCCGGCAAACGGAACTGGCGCACCAGGATCACCGTACGCCGTGCGCGATTATACGGCAGCACGGCGGCGGCGTTGTCGCGCTCATAGGTTTCCCGGTGCTGGGTCTGCCACTCGCCATTGGCGCGCCGGTACTCGAACGTCGTGGTCTTCAGCGTGGTCCAGCCGTCCGAGAGCACGCGGACGTCCTTGATGCGGACGCGGTCGGAAATGGTCATTGCTGTTTTCCAGCTACGTTGTGGAAGCGCGGCCGTCGAGCCACTTCTGGAACATCACCGAGGTCGATTCCTCGAAACCCAGCGACTGGTAGAACGCATTGGCTTGCGCGTTCTCGCGGCGGACCAGCAGCTGCAGCTTCAAAATGCCGGCCTGGCGCAGCCAGTCCTCGGCCGCGGCCATGATGACGCGGCCATAGCCGCGCTTGCGGATGTCGGGATCGACCGCGACGTAATAGACCCAGCCGCGATGGCCATCATGGCCGACCATGGCGGTGGCGACGATCGCGCCGCCGTCGCGGCCGATCAGCACGGTCGAATTGTCGCGCCGCCGCGCTAGCGCGATGTCGGCATGCGGATCGTTCCAGGGCCGCGTCAGGCCGCAGCGCTGCCACAGCGCGACGATGGGCTCGACATCGGCGTCGGTGATGGCATCGATCGTAAGGGAGACGCTCACAGTACCTTCCCCGGATTCATGATGCCCTGCGGATCCAGCATCGCCTTGATCGCGCGCATCAGCTCGATCGCGGTCTTGTCCTTCACCTCGGGCAGTTCGTCCCGCTTGAGCACGCCGATGCCGTGCTCGGCCGAGATCGAGCCGCCCATGCGCAGCACGATCTCGAAGACAACAGCGTTCATCTCGTGCCAGCGCGCCAGGTAATCCGCGGTGTTGGCGCCGATGGGCTCGCTGACGTTGTAGTGCAGATTGCCGTCGCCGAGATGGCCGAACGGCACCGGCCGAGCGCCCGGGATCAGCTTGACCACGGCGGCATTGGCTTCGTCGATGAAGGCGGGCACGGCGGCGACCGGCACGGAGATGTCATGCTTGATCGAGCCGCCCTCCGGCTTCTGCGCCGACGACATTTCCTCGCGCAGCTTCCAGAAGCCGTTGCGCTGGGTGAGGTTGGCCGCGATCACGGCGTCGTCGACGATCTCGTCTTCCATAGCGCGCGTCAGGATCGTCTCCAGCGGCGTGCGAGCATCGTCGCCGGGCGAGGACAATTCCATCAGCACGTACCAGGGATGTTTTGCTTCGAGCGGATCGCGCACGTCGATGCCGTGGCGGACCGAGAAGTCGACCGCCATCTCCGACAGCAGCTCGAAACTCGTCAGCGCATTCGCGGCTTCGCCTTGCGCGATGGTCAGCAGCTTCAGCGCCGCCGCCGGCGATTTCAGCCCGACGAACGCGGTCTCGATCGCCCGCGGCTTCGGAAACAGCTTGAGCGTAGCCGCGGTAATGATGCCAAGCGTGCCTTCCGCGCCGATGAAGAGGTTGTGCAGATTGTAGCCGGTGTTGTCCTTCTTCAGCTTCGACAACACGTTGAGCACGCGACCGTCGGCGAGCACCACCTCGAGCCCCAGCGCCATCTCGCGCGCGACGCCATAGGCGAGCGCGGCGGTGCCGCCGGCATTGGTCGAGAGATTGCCGCCGATGGTGCAGCTTCCTTCGGCGCCGAGCGAGAGCGGAAACAGCCGGTCCACGTCGGCCGCCTTCTGCTGCGCGACCTGGAGCACGACGCCGGCCTCGCAGGTCATGGTGTTGGAGGCGGTGTCGACCTCGCGGATCTTGTCGAGCCGGCGCAGCGACACCACCACCTCGCCGTTGTGGGGCGTCTGGCCGCCGACGAGCCCGGTGTTGCCGCCCTGCGGCACCAGCGCGATTCTGTGCGCCGAGGCGAGCTTGCAGATGTCAGAGACTTCCGCCGTCGTGCCCGGGCGCAGCACCAGCGGCGAGCGGCCGTGAAACAGGTTGCGCTCCTCGGTGACGTAAGCCTCGATGTCAGCCGCGTCGGTGATGGCATGGCGGTCGCCGACGATCTTGCGGAATTGTTCGATCAGCTCGGGCGCAAGCGGCGGGGTGGCGGATTTATTGACGTTCATGCTCTTGTCTCTTCTTCGCTCTTAATCTCTTGCGCATGATCTTATCGGAAAACCGCTGCACACTTTTCCGGATCATGCGCTATCGGGCGACCGCGGCCCGGCGCAGCCGGTCGTTGATGGCCTCGCCAAGTCCTTCTTCCGGCACCGCCATCACCGCGATCGCTCGCGGGCTCTTCGCATCGAGAGCGCGAAGATAGCCGAACAGATTGGTGGCGGCTTCATCGAGATCAGCCGCGGGCGACAAATTCATGACGGCGGTGGCGGCCTCAAGGCCCGGCAGGCGATCGGGGCCGAACGCCAGCAGCGCTTCGCCCGCGGCCACATCGCGCGCATTGAGCCGCACGCTGGCGCGCGGCGCGTAATGCGAGGCCAGCATGCCCGGCGCCAGCGGCTGGCTGTCGTCGCTCTCGGCCTCTGCCGGTGGCCGCGCCAGCGGCGCGCCGAGCACGGCCTCGATCCGTTCGCGCGACAGCCCGCCGGGGCGGAGCAGCATCGGGGCGTCGAAACAGCCGACGATGGTCGATTCGACGCCGACCGTAACCGGCCCGCCGTCCACGATCAGGTCGATCCGCCCGGCAAGGTCGCTCTCGACATGGGCTGCCAGCGTCGGCGAGACATGGCCGGAGATGTTGGCGGACGGCGCCACCACGGCCCCGCCGAAGGCGCGCAGGATCGCCTCCGCCACCGGATGGGCGGGAATGCGGATCGCGACCGTGTCGAGCCCGGCGGTGGCCAACTCGGCCACCGGACAGTCGTCCGTCTTCGGCACCACCAGCGTCAGGGGGCCCGGCCAGAACGCCTCCGCAAGCCTCAACGCACGCGCGTCGAACCGCCCGATCCGGCGCGCGGCCGAGAGGTCGGCGACATGGGCGATCAGCGGATTGAAGGCCGGCCGCCCCTTGGCGGCGTAAAGATGGGCGATCGCGGTGGCATTGGCGGCGTCCGCCCCGAGCCCGTAGACCGTCTCGGTCGGAAACGCGACCAGCCCGCCGGCGGCCAAAATCCGGGCGGCAGCTTCCGCGCCGGCCTCGCCGGCCGGTAAAATCAGCGTTTCAAGACCCGTTTTCACAGGGACAAAATTCCTCATGCCGGCCGCTTGCGGTGCGTCAAACCCGACGCTATAAGCCGCCTTCTTGTCGGAGTGTGGCTCAGCCCGGTAGAGCACTGCGTTCGGGACGCAGGGGTCGCAGGTTCGAATCCTGCCACTCCGACCATTATTTCAAGCACTTATAATCATTGATCTTTTCACGCGCAATGAAATGCGCAATGAAATGATCGGGAGCCTCGCCAAGGACGCATGTTTGCTGTCTTCCGCCGTCTTTTTGGCCACCTCACCCAGCAGGCCGGGGATCCCACCGGCGCAACACCGGCCACGAGTGATCTACGGCGGAATATTCTGCGGGCCTATCGACGCCGCTTGATGACTGGTGCAATTACCGGCAAATTCCAGCGAGAGGCCAAGATTGCCCGGCGCCGTTACGCGCGAAACAAGACGCAGAAGTTGGCGAAGTGCTTACGGCAGGGAGGAAAGGCGGTCCGTCTGTCCAAATCGACCTTGCTCGGCCGCTTCAATCCCTCGCCAATCCTCGATCGGCTTCTTCCAAACCGTGAGAAGCAGTGGATCCCGATCATGAGGCGAGATCGGGATACGATCGCCGAAGTCGAGCTCAAGAACTTCTCGATCATCGAGCATCCAGAGGGCACGGTTCAGGCGATCAAAAAGCTCGCCGAAGTGTCGTGCGTTGCCCTGGATGCGCAGCTGCACTTTGCCGATGCTTACTGCACCGATATCGCGGCATACCTGGTGCTCGCCGAAGTCTGGCCTGCGCTGTCGCATGTCTATCGCGGCGGTCGCATCAGCGTGCCGACACAGAAGGTCATCGACGCTGTTCGGCTGCGATCTGCTCTTTCTATGCGGTTTCCACGGGAGGGCGAAAATAGCGACGTCTGGGCGTTCCCGCTGCACCGTCGTCGGCCCTCGAAAATATCGAAATCGGTGGAGCGCAATCTGGCTCCGCAGACGCGCGAAAAGGTTGCGGACGGCTTTTGTGAAGCGGTGGATCAATGGCTCGGCATCACCGCCGATCTCGAACTGACGGAAGAGGGCAGGGCCAAGTTCGCGAACCTGATCGGCGAATTGTTGGACAATGCAGAACGTCACAGCGAGTTGTCGAAAGACGGGAGCTGGTCGATCGCGGCCTTCATGGCTCGGAGGCAGGAAGACGGTCAGGAAGTGTATCGTTGCTACATGGGCTTCCTGAGCGAGGGGACGTCTATCGCTGAGAGCCTTCAAACAGCCGCACCCACGGTACGCTCTGAGGTCGACGAGTACAGCAAACTCCACGAAAGGGCTGGGCAATCGAAGGACACGCTGGCGACCCTGATGGCACTTCAGGACACCATTACGCGTGATGCGGCCGCAACGGCCGGATCACGCGGAGGCATCGGTTTTCAGGATGTTCTCGAATTTGTGACAATGTTCGGAGCCACTGAGGCGGAAAGCCGCGGTCCCAGATTTACAATAATTTCAGGGAGATCGTGCATTCAGCTTCGGCCTCCCTATATGAACGGCATGAAGGCTGGTCCGGGCGAGCCCCGACTGCTATGGTGCAACCCGAGCAACAGCCCAGCCGTGCCGCCCGACAAGGATTTTGTGTTCGACATCGAGGATCATTTCGCGGGCACGATTGTTGGTCTGTCATTCGTCCTAGATTCCGAGAACCTGAGAAAGTCGATCAATGCGTGAGATCAGTCTCAAGGACCTGACGAACGACGGTGAGGTGAGGAATCTGTCTGGTCACGAGCGTGGCCAGGCGGCTCGCGCCAGCTATCATCTTGACGATGCTGATCGCGACGGTGACACCGTGCGCGTTGTCGTGCCCGACGACGTCTATTCCATCACCTCTTCGTTTTTTCAGGGAATGTTCTCCGAGAGCGTACGCAAGGCTGGCAGCAGGGACACTTTCTTGGCCCGTTTTCAGTTTGATGCTCCGCCGGTCGTGCTTCGCCAGATTGAGCGCGGCATTGAAGCGTCCTTGATGAGGCGAGGCTCAATTCTGGCCGCTTAGTTGTCCGTCATCGATCTGATCTCTCAGTATGGCGCGTCCGCAATCGATCTCGCCGTGCAACACGGCAAGGATGTGACCGCCTTTGGCGGCGTCGCGCTGAATCTAGTCCTGAACGTTTTTAATCTGCGCCGGACCAACAAGCTCCGCAGCGACACGCTACGGCTTGAGGAGTTCAAGCGTCTGAGGGTTCCGGTAGACACGGCATACGCCGCGATCAAGGAGCATCGCGCTACGTTGAAGAGCCTTGAGGCTTCCGGCGGAGCCGCAACGAAAGTTCGCAAGTCGATCTCGGACTGCAACAAGGAACTTTCGAACACCTACAATTCTCTCTGCGATGCTCTGGCTGATCTCGACCGCAGCACGCTCGTGAGCGGCAAGGCTTGGGTGTTGGGCGTGCCGGAAGCGTGGGATCAGATTGTCGAGGCCTTCGATCGGGCCTATATGAAAGAAAAGGACTTGGCAGCTCTGAAGGAGGTCATCAGGAAGATTATCATCAAGATCGATGATCTCTTGACGCTGGTGCTCGGCAAGCTCGACGCGGAAATTAACAAGAAGTAGACGTTACCGTCGTCCCCCAAACGCCTCGGCCGCTTCTTCCTGGAAGTCTGGGTGGTGGTGACCGTACCCGTTCTCCAACTGCTCCAACGTCATGCCGAGCCATCCGGCGGCCTGCCAGCGATCGGTGCCCTGCTGCATTAGCCAGGTCGCCGCGGTATGGCGCAGCGAGTGGCGGACGACGTCCTCGCCGAGTCCGGCGTCCTCCAGGATGCCTTCCCAGGCTGACCTGATCTTGCCCGCGAGCGGCTGGCCGTCGTGCATGCGGTTGACGACGAAGCGGATCTCCTCGCCCGTTTTCATGATGCCGGCGGCGCGCAAAGCTTCCGATCGCTTCGCGTCGATCGCGTGCCAGCGCTTGAGGTGCGGGCGCAGTCGGTTGGCGATCTTTGCCGGCGGCCGACGTTTCTTAGTGCTGCGCTCCTCGGCTCCGCGACCTTGGTAGATCATCGCGTCGAGGTTCATCCACGGATGGGTCGTGGTCCGTAGCCATTGCGTCCGGCGGATCGTCTCTTCGCGCCGCGCCGAATAAAGGCCTACCAGGATGAAGCGCGCGGCCGGCCGGCGGCGATTGATGATCCAACGCTCGCGTCGAACCAGGTGTTGGCCCTCGCGCTTCCAGGTCTCCCGCTCGCTGTCCCAGATATAGCCAAGCGCGGCGGCGAGAAGCCGCGCGGCTTCGTTGCGTGTGAGCCAGCGCTGGCGGCCCTCAGTCTTCTCCGGCAGAACGATCTTCGGCACGAAGTTGAGCACGTGCTCGGCGTGGTACGCGTTGATCGCTGCGCGCAGATCCTCGAGCCGGCGACGTGCAGTCTGATCGCTGACGGTTGTCTCCCTTGGCGGAATGCCGGCGCGCTTGTTGTTCTCGTTCGCCGTTCCGGTCGACCAATCGACGAAGTCGCGGCAGAGCTGCGCTTTGATGTCGCCGACGTGCTTCTGTCCGAAAAACGCGTTGAGATCGAGGAGGCGGATCAACAGCAGCTCATGCTGTGCCTGTGCGCGGGCGTCGGAGCCTTTAGGTCGCTTCGAGGCTTCGTAGAATGTGAGGACGTCGGCTATCGCGAGGATACGAGGGTCGGTCGCGCCGACTGTGGTTGCGTGCTTTCCGCCGATGTACGCTTCGAGTGCTTTCGAAGCGCCCTCAAGGTCGTCTCTGCCGCAACCTGTGCGGATTTGCTTCCCTCGGTCGAGGATAATCCAGGACTGGTCGTCTTCGCGACACCAGAGTCTGGGGGGCTTGGCTTTGCGGCCCGGCATGATGGCTTCACTAATTTGCGGATTGCACGCGGTGTCGTCAAATCTTTGCCTGCCACTTTGGCGATTTCAAGAGTCCCCGCGGTCGCTGCCCTGCGCAACGACGATAATGTCAATGGACCGTGCGGAAAAAATACTACAGCAGCCTCGACAAGGGTCATCACTTCGTCCTCGGCCCATTGGGCCGGATCGGGCCGTGCTTTTGCGCGGGCGAGCTTGTCGGTCTTACGTTTCGGCATGTCTTGGACGCCGTACCCATGAACTCTCGAGGCCTCTGGCTCGGCCGCTGGGTCCAAGGTGTATGCGAAATCTGCCCCTCGCGAAGGATTGCACCTACCTGGTGCGGCAATCGGCGGTTCCGGAGCGCGAATCGGACTGTTTCCCGAACTCTTAATCAGCGGGTCCCAGGTTCGAGCCCTGGTGCGCCCACCACATAAATCAAGCCCTTAGCGAGAGAAACCGCTTGAGAAGACCGAGCTAAAACGGTTTTTCAAACGGTGTATTTTTTCGATCCTCGCGGACGTCTACTCCCGACAACGTGATCAGCAGGACAAAGCGGTTCGACAAGCGGCTTCCTGTCTATCGGGACCGCCACTGAGGCACCACGCGCCCAGCGAGTGTACCGCCAGTTTGAATCCCTCTTCCTCCGCCAGCTTGCCAAAGTCATCTTGTATTTCGAGGTGCAAACAGGTCGAATAAGCAGACAGGTCGCAAGCGAAACGCAATCCTTCTTATCTTGAACCACAAAATCGGTGGAGCACCAACGCCGTGCCATCCTCGCCGAGGCCATGAAGCCACCGCGCAAACGCGTCGGATTGTGGCAGATCCCTTCCTTAGCTTTCTGTCGGTTGCTCGCCCTCCCTCAACCTAACACATCGATCGCGTCGGGAGCCCGTGCGGGGCTTCAAGAGGACCGTGGCTTTCGTCCTTGATTCAAAAACGTTCGGCAAGCGTGCGCAACTTTGCCCGCATCAATCAGCCCCAGGCCCCCTGCGGTAAGCTTTTGGGAAAACCTGGCCGCTTACAAGTCAGAACGGTCGCCCGGCGGCCGCACTCCCGCTCGCAGCGTGAAGCGCTGCTTTGGCGAAGGTCGGCACGTTCCCGCTAGCGGATGCGGGCTATTGGGCTTATCAAGGATACATGGACGTCAAGACACAACCCCACCTTGCGGCACTGAAGACCGCGCTCCAGACCCTCAAAGACAGCGGCGCCGACAGCTTCGAGGGGCTGCTCGCGGCGGTTCTGTCCGAAGTGTGCGGTCAGCTATTTCGGGTTGCGTCCAGCGGATCCCAACGAGGCCGCGACGGCGATTCGGCATTCGACGAAGGGGCGACCTACTTCGAGGCGAAGCTCTACGAAGATTCGGTTCCGCAGGCCGCGGTGTCCGGCAAGATCGTCGACCTCGCGAATGACGACAAAGGGCAGGTCGATACCTGGATCCTTTGCGCCACCAGCCCGGTCAGCTCTCAGCATGCGGACAAATATCGAGGTTCGCTCGCGGCAATCGGCATCGGCTGTCTGATCCTCGATTGGCCCCCGGGCACGCTACCGCCGCTTGCGGTGCTGCTTGCCATGGCCGCGCCGCGGGTCGAGCGATTCGTGCAGGATCATTCGCAAGATCCTTCTGCCGTACCCTGGCTGCTTCGTTGGCGAGATGCACCTGGACGCGATAACCGTCGAACTTGATCTCGTGAATCCAACGTTCGCCGGACGGCACGCGGTCGATCGAGGCCGCCAGGGCCGGCTCGATGTAGCCGGGGAAGGGCGCCTTGACGCCCAGCGCTTCCGGCTTTTTTCGGTGGAAGGCCATCGCTACACTAGGCGAAGACTGAATTGCTGCAGATCTTGTGGTGAGTAGCGATCCACAAACTCGCGCAGATACGACGGCACGTCGCTCAGTTGAAGATTGCAACGACGCTGGATCTCGCGGGCAATGTCCTGGGAAACATCTTCCGACCAGCGTTCGGCTGTATTGATGGCGACTACCCGGATCGGTTGGCGATATTCTCCGGCAAGCAGATCCTGGATGACGGTTTCCACCGCCCTCTCCAAGTCTGCTTCGCACCAGGCGCTGCCATTGCGGCCGGAGTTGTCTGCGACCAGGTAGACAGTCTCGTCGCCGTTCGGGGCGATCGACAAAAGCCATCGGAATTGACGCATAAGCAATTCACGCAACGGAACCGGGATTCAATTTGACGAAGGCCGATTCTTTCCTCAAGCTAGGAAAAGGCGCAGTAAGACGGGGCTTTCGCCGGTCTGGTGGCCTCTACATGGCGGTCAATAAGCCCACTGGCGACAATGCGCGCAAGGGTGCGGTCGAGAAGCGTTCGCAGACAAAGACGACGTTGGGGGCAACGGAGGAGTCCCACAAAGTTAATCCGGGACACCATACATTTGTTAGGGCCTGCGATGAATCCCGGAGCGGAGAATATCCGCCGGCGCCCAGCCTTGAGCCGGTGCGTCGTGGCGGTCCCGGCGTCTCCTTCCTCTCCAGCCCGGAGGCGCTTGGGGCCGCTCACATCCGTGCGGTAGAGGCAACTCAGTGCCGCCAGCCGTCCTTGTCGAAGGCCTGCCAACTGAGGCGGCCTTACTCGTCGATCTCGCGGAGCTTGTCTTCCAGTTCCCGAACGAGCGTCTGGATACGCTCATGGGTCTCTGGGTCGTGGGCAAAACGTCTGGCTATTTGCCGATAGCGCAGTATCCGCATTTCCAGCTCAACGCGTTCGTTCTTGGACTGCACGGCACCAATTCCATCACCTTTCTTTAAGTATGCCGGAACAGCCGTTTAGTTTCGATTTAGGCCACCGCCCGTTTGCCGAAAGCTAAGCCGTCGCGCTTGGACGAGGCGCTCCGGATATTGAGGAGTACTTCCGCGAAATCATCAGAAGTTGCGCCGAAAGATGAATTAAGGCCGCCTCGCTGCGCCGCCGCCCGTTAGTCATCGACCTTCGCCCATGTATGTTTACAACCATGAAGGAAAGGGCGATCCTCATGGCAGACCGCTTTGTCGTTCGGTACGAGCATCCCAAGAACGGCAGATTCACAGTGCTGGACACTTCAACAGATCAGCCTGCAGTCACGCCGGACGAGACGCCTTTAACTGGCCTCTCTCATTCAACGGCAGAGGTTGTGGCCGAGAAGCTGAACAAGGGCGAAGCTCCGCCCGCCCTCAATCGTAAAACAGGCAGCAGGCTGCGCCTGCACATGGCTTGAAGAATCAAAATTGAGCGCCGCCTGGTCACCCTGCTTGGGCCCCAGCATCGGGCCGGGGGGCATGATGATGCTGGGGCCTCCGACAGGCTAAGCCTCGTGGGACAGAGGCAGTCACCGCACACACAAGCCATCCGCCTACAGGGCGGTTCCAGTGTTGCCAAAACTTCCTCAGATTCGTAGCCTTAGGCCAGTCTCCGTGCAAAACTGGAGCATATTTCGCGTTTCGGGAAGGCGGATGCGCCGTGTATTGCCCTATGCGTGCATGTCGCTACCGCAACTGGCTCGCGCTTTACCTTCAGGTGTTGGCGCACCCGTAGAAGTCAGGCCCTCTCAGGCAACGCGAAGCGGCAATGACAGCTGGAGATCGAAGGCCTTCGTCGAATTCGCGGCGATGAAGGCTTGCAGCGCGGCCGAAGCCTCGACATCCGTATTGAGGGCACGCCGAGCCACGACGTCGGCAACCTCGGAAGTTGCGTCTCTGGACCAGCCCTTGTTGGCGTTGAATGCGACGATCCGGACCGGATAGGCATAGTCGCCGGAAAGAACGAGGTGGACCACGGTCTCAAGGTCGGTGTCACCGCCAAGCGCAACCGGCGCGCGCGCCGAAGTCTTCAAGCACCAGATAGATGTCGCGGTCGAGGCGGTCGGCCGGCACGATCGAGGGCGACGAACACATACGCTACTCCGATACGATGAGGTCGGAGAGACGGCCCCGGCTCAGGGGGAGACAAGGGGTTAGGCCGGGGCCGCTCCGCCAGCTCTGGCAGCAAGCCAGCGACCACTCAAATATTCGCCTGCCGTTGTGGTTCCTTTTCAAAACTCAAGCCGGCGCTGTCCGTATTCTTAACGGGGGCCTAACATGGTAGAAGGCAAGCCAGCGGGGAGAGGCGCTCCCACGACTCGCGCGGCAACAGGAAGGCTGAGCCAGTGATCAACATTGCTGAGTGCCGAGAACATGCTGAGCACTACAAGAGACTTTCTGGCGCGAGCGGCATTTCCAAGGATCGCGCCGCAGCCTTGAAAAACATCGCCCGAACTTTTGTGGGGTTGGCCGGCCAACTGGATAGACTGGCTTCCCTTTCAAGGAACGAACAGAGGTAGGGCGCCGGCCTACTTCGGGCGCTTAGTGTGATTGGGGGATGCCTGTTTTAGGAACAGAACAATTTGAGATTGGCGTCGTTCTGGACTGATGAGACGGTACTATTTTGACATCATAGAGGGTGACGAGATTTTCCCGGATGAGGAAGGTCTGGAACTGTCAACAATAGAGAAGGTGCAAGAAGAGGCGGCGCGCTCGCTTGCCGATATGGCCCGAGATGCCGTCCGCTCCTTAAGGGGCGGTAGCCAACAGCTGTCGATTGAAGTCCGGGACGACGGCGGTCCGATGCTGCACCTCAAATTCACGTTCGCGGTCGAACGGCGCAGGCATTGGGGCCGCCTCAAACTGGCGGCCTGTTCAAATTCCGCGGTGGCAAAAGTTCGTTCCAGTGCAGGAACTGCTCCTGCCTTTCCTGGTTTTTGAGTCGTCGTAGAAAATCGCCGACGGCGCCGTGACGCTCTCGAAACTGGCCGCAGCGGCGATCACGTCCCTGACGTCGACCATCAGGCCGGGCGGGGCGATCAACCTCGAGGACTTTGGGCCGTCTGTACGGCGTTGTCGGCCAGCTTGGCGGTGCTGATCGAGCCGTCGTCGATGATCGCGCTCGTGGTGAAATCGGCGAGCATCTCCCAATTGTCCGGCTCAAAACTGACGCCGGAGGTGTGGGTGACGGTCGCGATGTAGAATTTGTTGGCGTTGAAGACGGTGCTGGTGTCGGCGGTGTAAATCGTGCCGGGCTGCCATGTGTGGGGCGCGCTGAACCCGAGCAGGATGCTCGCGCCGAGCTGCTCGCGGCCAACCGAGCCGCGCGCCAGGGCGCCGTCGTCGTCCTGGATCTTGCCGAGGTTCTGTTGGGTGTCGTCGATCGCGACCTTGACGGCGTTGAACTCGGCGTCGAGGTCGGTGCCGGGAATTTGTCTAGTTGGATCTTGTGCGCTGAAATACGCGAATGAGCTCTGACGTCGTAACGTGTTGAGGACATCTGCCGCCGAGGGGGTGAGAGAAAATGCGCGGTATTGCGCGGTGGGTGCCGTCGGCGAAGCGGCGTAGACGTCCGTGGGATGACTGTAGAGGAATGAGGTTGGCAAAAAGTTACGGCGCAGGATCGCCACTCAGAGGCTCTTTCGGGTTTAATACCCAAATAGACCGTTCGGCGTACACCCGCCCGACCAAATGGCACGCCCTACCCTTCCTTCTGCAGGACTAACGATGCAAAGGTGTGGTGTGATGCACTGCAGCGAGACCGCTCCTTTTGCTGCATTGCGTCTCGCGAATCCCGCGCACCACTCGGTAACATCGGTATGCATTCACCTTTTGCCCACACATGAAAGACGTGTTCAGGAACGCGCCTCAAAAGATCGCATTGTCCTTCTGCTTTACAATTGTAGTGAGGCCGACCATGCGTCTTCTTTGTAGATTAGTCGCCGTTGCAACAGTCCCAGCGTGGATGTGGTTACATGTAGACTCTGCTGCAGCACAGGATTTCAATGATAGGTGGTCCATCATTCCAAAAGCACACGCCGAGCCCGTCCCTCAGGCACCGGAGCAGACCAACCAGAGTCCGCAAGCGCAGTCTCCTGTTGAGCAAGAACCGCCGCGAACTTCGGAAGACCGCTCAGCTACTCGATCTTTCAACCGAGTGTTTTCTGGGAAGGCTTCCTTCTACTCGTATTCGAAACGGAAGACAGCGAGCGGCACAACGTTCGATCGGGATTCGCTAACTGCAGCTCATCGCAATCTGCCGTTCGGCACGCATGTTCGCGTTACTGACCTCAAGAGCAGCAAATCGGTGGTCGTTCGTATCACCGACCGCGGACCCTGGGTTCGCGGTCGCGTCATCGACCTCTCGCTTGCAGCCGCTCGCAGCTTAGGAATTACCGATCGTGGCGTCGCCCAGGTTCGCGTAGTGGTGCTTTAGCTGGGCGACGCTACCGATCAAGAGCATATCGTCAAACTGCCTGTTCTCATGAGACCTGCGAAGCTCCGCGCAGAGCTCCTCGAAGCGAGCATCGCCAGCCTAAACGTATCAACGGGTCGGCGCTCACTCCATTGACAGAGCGGCTCGATCGCAATTTTCCTGGTGATAGCTCACCGCTGGCGGTTTGATGGGAGCTCGCGCAGCCGTAACGTCCAAGCATATTGATCTGGGGGAGATTTCAGTGCGCTTTTTGCTTTGCCTGCCTTTCGCGGCTGCTGTTTCCGTGACACCGGCGTTTGCCGCTCCGCCGGCGAGTTGCGCCTCAAAGTTCATCGGCGAATGGCGGCACTCCGGAGGAAATAAGGGGACACTTACCGCTGACGGAAGGGCCATCTGTAGTGAGCACGCGGCGTGTCAGTCTGAGGGCACCTGGACCTGCTCCGGAAACAATTTGACCTATACGACCAGCCTGGGCTCGTGGGTGTACACGCTACAGCCCGACGGCTCGATTACGGCCAATGGTGGCATTGCGAGAGCCGTTCGCATTGGGAGAGCGCCCGCGGCGCCAACTAAGCCTGCTTCGACCGGCTCCAACGAAACAGCAGTCGTCGGCAACCAAAACCTAAAGTCGGCTAAGCCGACGAGAGATTGTAGTGGCGTCAGCGGAAAGGTGGACGGCGTCGAGCTGAAGCCGATGAAGTGTGACGACGCTCCACCAAAGGCCGCCGCATTGCTCCCCGCGCCGACTGCTCAGCCAGCCAAACCAACGCAGATTACCTCCGGCACGGTGGCCGGATCGAAGCGCGCCCTAGATGCCATTGCGGATATTTCGCCGGACTTCAAAAAGGCGCTCGAGAACGCATCGCTCAGCTTAGAGAATGCGAAGATTGACCCTTCGCGCGTGAAAGAATCAGTAGTCAAAGAGGCCGAGAAGCGCCCAGCCAAAGTGGAAGCAAAATCGTCTCCCGATAACTCGCCTTCTCAACAGGCAGCCGACGCCCCTCGAGATCAGCCGCGAGAGATCACCGACCTTGACCCGGAAGATTACGCGAAGAAGTGCAGAGATGAATCCTTCGAAAGCGGCCTCAAGAGCCTAAAACAGGATATCGCTGCTGCAACCAAAAGCGTAACGCTGGAACGTGATCCGAAAAACACGAAGACGGCTCGCAGGTTCAAGTTCTACTTGGAAAAATACAAGCTGGTGAAGAAGGTGCTCAAGAGGTGCGCCGTAGAGGTCCTCAACAGGCAAGTGATCGACCCCATCGAACGAAGCGGAATTTTAGCCGACATTGCCGACGACCCGCAGTGAACACTCGACCTGCTCATTGGGGAGCGGGCGGGTTAAACCGGCAGATTGTCGGTCATGCCTGGCGGGACCTCGCCCCGGTCCTCCGCTCAGCCAGAAGCTCGTTTTCGGCACGGCGCCAGAATTCAACAGCCTGCCCGTCGGGCTCGCCAGCCGCTTTCCACAGCTGATGCGCACGAGTCCGGATCTCATCTTCTGTTAGCACTACTTTGGCAGATTGTTGGATTTGAGCTTTTTATTAGGATTCCCGAATCGATTTTTCAGTGATTCATGGGTGGTCGGCTCTTGGAGGGCTGACCATGGCGGAATGGGAAGACGAACTCGAACGCTGGCTGAAGCCGTTCCTGGATCGGTTGGGTCATAAGACCCGACAGCGGATGTGTCCGCTGTACGTTGCGGGACTAATCGGTCCCGGCGATCGCAAGAGCGTTCAACCGATGGCGGAGCGCGTTGCATCGGGCAACTACGATCAACTGCACCATTTCATCGCCGATGGTGTCTGGGACGCGACACCGCTGGAATCGGAACTGCTCGATCAGGCCGACCGGCTTGTCGGCGGCAAGGATGCCGTGCTCGTTATTGACGACACGGCAATGCCGAAGAAGGGCGACCGCTCAGTTGGTGTTGCGGCTCAGTATGCGTCGACTCTTGGCAAAACGGCAAACTGCCAAACGCTCGTGTCGCTGACACTCGCGCGCGACGAAGTGCCGGTGATGGTCGCACTGCGTCTCTTTCTGCCTGAGAGTTGGACAAGCGACACCTCTCGTTTGAAGCGCGCCCGCGTACCGGCCGAATACCGAACGCCACGATCCAAGCCGGAGATTGCTCTGGCCGAGATTGACCGCGCGATGGCAGCCAACGTGCGCTTTGGGTGTGTGTTGGCGGATGCAGGATACGGGCTCAGCGCGCCGTTTCGGCAAGGACTAACGGCACGCGGGCTGGCCTGGGCCGTTGGCATTCCTCGTCACCTCAAGGTGTATCCGGTCAACGTGCAACTCATTTGGCCGGTGACCAAAGTTCGGGGGCGAGCACGGAAACACCACGTGCCAGATATATTATCCGTCGCGGCAGAACACATGCTGACTGACGCTAAGTGGAAGACCGTGAGTTGGCGCACCGGGACGAAAGGTCGGCTGAAAGCCCGATTTGCTGCTATCCGCGTGCGCATCGCCGACGGGCCGCCGCAGCGAATATGGGATAAGGGTCAGCAGCATCTCCCAGGCGACGAAGCCTGGCTCATTGGCGAGCAGCGCGCCTCCGGGGAGAAGAAGTACTATCTCGCCAATCTACCTGCCACGACGGATCTACGCACGCTAGCTGCCACTATCAAGGCCCGATGGATTTGTGAGCAGGCCATCAGCAGTTGAAAGAGGAGCTTGGCCTCAATCACTTCGAGGGGCGTTCATGGCAAGGTCTTCATCGTCACGCCCTGATGACTATGATTGCCTACGCCTTCCTGCAACACCGCCGCCTCGCACACGCGGGGCGGAAAAAAAGAATCAACGGGCCTCCGCCTCAACCAACCATGCCCGCCGTACGCCACGCCATCGTCGATCTCATCCTACGACCGCCGTCTCAGCAGTGCCCGTACTGCCGAAAACAACTCCTTGAAAAATCGTGGCGCAAACAGATTCTGCCAAAGTAGTGCTAGACCGGGCCAGTGATTACGATTCTTTGGCTGTGACGGGGTAGGGCGCGGCTCATTTTGGCGCGCGCTTTGTCGGTTGTGAACATCCATCTGATGCGGGCTTCGGCGGTGCGCGAATGCCTTGTAGAGGGCACCGGCCGAGTGGGGCGACAGGCTGTTCTGGACGACCCGGATGCAGGCGGCATCGGATAGTGGACATCGGCGAGATCGCGCATCGATCAGAAACGACACCTGTGCTCTGAAGTGAACTACGAGTCTTGCGGGACAAGAACGCCAACACTTTCAAGTTGATCTATCAAACGCATTTGGAGTTTCATTTAAGTCAGTTAGGGGGGCGCGTCTTCGAACGCTGTCGAATTCTGTGTCCTGTGAAGCCGTCAGCGGCGACCGGCTTTGGCGGGAGCAGACATCCACGCCAAATCCCACGGCAGCAACGGGCCAAGAGCGGGGCCAGGAGCGGCCGGTCCATTCGACTGGATGAAGTCCACTCCCTCAAGAGAGGACCATCGCTTCCTGCGCCTGTCCGAACGGCCTCCGAAGTGACCCCCTCGACTACGTTCGGAGACGCGTGAACCCGTCGGCGCTCCATTCATCGCTGCCAACGCCATGATGGGTAAAGAACAGCCCGTCGGGATCGTAGCGCTTCTTTATGGCGGCCAAACGATCGTACTTCGGCCCCCAATAACTGGTCTTCCAATTGGGGTCGAAGAAGTCAGCTTCTGAAATATAGGCACCCGCGCCGGACGCGACCGTCAAGAGAGCGTTGAATGCGCGCCCGACCGTCTGCGCATTGGCGCGTGCCACGCCCAGATCCGGCTCATGACCCGCGACACCCGGAAATGCCGGCGGCCCGTGACCACCGATGATGGCGAGCGCGAAGGCGTCGAGCACGTCCGGGTTCATTGCCGTGTCGCGCGCCGCCTCGATTTCCTCTGCTGGGGCGCCAGCCAGTCCCTTGTTGAAGTGGAATGAAACCGGCCTGTGTCGCGATGCGGCGAAGACCGCGTCGGCCAGCTTTTGCCGCTCGGTTTCCTGAAGCAGCGATGCCGGAAGCCAAGCCGACTTGTAGCCGTGAATGAAGAAACCGACCTGCCCGCTGTCCCCGACATAGAAGATGTTTCCGAGAGGCGCGCCGGGCCGGTCGTCCTGTAGGGCGAGACCAGGGACTTCGCGCAGATACTCTGCGTTCCAGAAACGCCGCGCCGGCACGGCAAACAGAGACAGGGGGCTCTCGATTGAGAAATCCTTGCTTGAGGTTGTCAGCAACGAGGTGAAGGGCGCCCACACACTCTCGGCCTCGGCCTTCTCAAGGCCCTGGAACACCATCGCGACACGGACAGTGTTGTCGTTGCCGAAGGCGATCTGCTCACCCCAATGCGGATTGAACAGCTTGTCCGCATAGAACGAGAGCGTTCTGGCAATGAGGTCGCGAAATGCAGCGTCGGAGGCGGCCTTTATCGTGCCGAACGTTGCGCCGAAGGTGGTCGGAAGCTCGCGCGTGCGCAAAGTTAGCTTGGTGATGATGCCGAAGGCGCCGCCGCCACCGCCCTTGACGGCCCAGAACAGATCGGTGTGGTTGCAGGGATTCACCACGAGGACGCCGCCATCCGCCGTGACGATTTCCGCCTGCAGGAGACCGGCTGCGCCCAATCCAAACCTCTTGGAGAAGCTGCCAAATCCGCCACCATGGATGAATCCTGCGACGCCCACAGTGGTGCAGCCGCCGCCCTGTACATAGCGTCCGCCCCGCGTCGTGACCGCGTCGTAGATGGCGAGCCAGCGCGCCCCGGCCTCTACGGTGACCGCCGGTTGCGGAGTATACGTAGCATCGCAGCCAACCGGAACGAAGGCGTCGTGTAGCGTGATTCCGCTCATCTCGCGCGTCCAGATCAAAAGGGAGTCGGGCGCATTTGAGGTGCCCTGATAGCTGTGACCGCCGCCTTTGATGACGAGGCGCAGATTGTTCTCACGCGCGAAGTTCACCGCTGCAACCACGTCCGCCGTCGACTGCGCTTTGACGACGTGGGCGCTTGGTGTGGACGTCCATGCATCTACCCAACCCGAAGCGGTCAGCGCTCGGGGCACGAAAGCTCCGTTATCGTCGAGCTCTCGCAATCAAGCGATTCGGAGGAGCTGTCATGAGGCAATACGTCGGCCTGGATGT